>NZ_DBMCYK010000011.1:0-84235 GCF_056978975.1 Candidatus Limimorpha avicola | reverse complement strand
TCGCAACACAAAATTACTTAATCCATTCGGGGAAGCAGAGGCTTCCCCTTTATTTTTTGTATTGCTGAATGACCCTTCTGAGTTGCTTGCCATCCTCCTCCCTTTCCGCTACGCTCCAAGGACGGAGGAGGATGGTTGCACTTCTATCTTGAATCTATAATATTTTTTAAGATATTATAATTTTTTATGTCTTTTGACAATGAAACATGCACATATTCACTACTGTTAGTGAAATAGGAAAAGAAAAATATGGCAATAACTTGCCATAATAATAAGTTAATGATATAGTCAGCTGATTATCATTATGTTATTTAAAGTTGAACAAAAAGTTATTTTATGATTTTTAAAATGTTAAAACACCTTGTTGCAGCAACAAAATGGTTTTAAGGTTGTCTTTAAAGTAAAATTTGAATCATGAAAAAAATAACTGTCATAGGTGCCGGGAATGTGGGAGCTACCACAGCAAAAAACATTGCAGCCAAAGACATAGCTGAAGAGATAGTACTTTTAGATGTCAAAGAAGGACTCGCAGAAGGTAAGGCGTTGGATATCAAAGAATCGTCTTCTATTGAGGATTTTGATTCCGATGTCATTGGATATACTGATGATTATAGTAAGACTGCTGATTCTGACATAACTGTCATTACTTCCGGAATAACAAGGAAGCCGGGAATGTCGCGTGATGACTTGATTTACACTAATGCGACAATCATAAAGGAGGTGACAAGAAAGATAATGCAATATTCGTCAAATACTATGATAATAGTGGTGTCCAATCCTCTTGATGTGATGACATATATTGCCTTTCGTACTTCAGGATTGCCTTCCAACAGAGTATTCGGTATGGCTGGAGTACTTGATGCAGCACGGTTAAAGACTTTTGTCGCTGATGAATTGGATGTATCTCCTAATGATGTACAGACTTTGCTGCTCGGCGGTCATGGTGATGCAATGGTGCCATTGCCGCGTTATACCACTGTTTCCGGCATCCCAATTACAGAACTTATTCCGAGCGATAAGCTGAATGCCATTGTCGAAAGAACACGTAACGGAGGCGGAGAAATACTTAACTTGATGGGAACTTCGGCTTTTGTGGCTCCGGCTGCTGCAATCACTCAAATGGTGGATTCTATTGCTCATGACAGAAAAACCATCATGCCGGTGTGTACCTTGTTGAAAGGTCAGTACGGAATGAAAAACATTTTTATAGGAGTTCCTGTCGTCATCGGTAAAAATGGCGTGGAGAAGGTGATAGAGATAGATCTAAATGAAATGGAAAAACAGATGTTCGAGAAATCTGCCGATAATGTCAGAGCTATAATGGAGATGGTAAATAAAGTGCAGGAAACGACTGTGGAATGAGCTTTTTCAGTATCTTTGTCGTATGATTTGCGATAAAGATACTGTTTTAAAAAAATTACTGCATTATTGTTCTTATCAGGATAGGAGCTTGTATGAGGTATGTGTTAAATTGAAATCGTTTGACCTTCCTTCCAATGAATATGATGATATATTGAAAATACTGATTGACGAAGGCTTCGTTGACGACAAACGTTATGCGGAGAGCTTCGTGAGAGCTAAACTGCGCTATAGGAAATGGGGCGTCAATAAAATACGTGCTGAATTGAGAAACAAAGGCATTGATGCTTCCATTATCGATAAGGCTTTGCTCGATGTAGATCCCGACATATATTACAATACTCTCTTGTCGTTGCTTCAGTCAAAAAAAACAGAAAATCCTGATCTATTTAAAGAAAAAAACAGACTGATGAGGTTTGCCTTACAGAGAGGTTATCAGTTTGAGATGATACAATGCGCCTTAGATGATATTTTCAATAAATGATGATTATTTGATATTGTAAAAACAGAAGAATGAGTTATTTTGGCATTTTTGTTATCGTACAGGAAAAATTAGTATTTTTGCAAAAAAATAATCATGGTTACTTCAGATAGTATAAAAGAATTGTGTAAGAGGATCGAATCCTTGAGGAGGTATCTTTGACATCGACAATAAGTTGGTCGAGATAGCAGCTTTGGAAGACAAGACACATGCAGATGGTTTTTGGGATGACCCTAAGGCAGGTAAGATAGTGATGCGTCAGATGCGTGACGTTAAAAGTTGGGTTACAGCCTATGACAATATTGTAAAGGCAAATGATGACTTGTCGGTATTGTTCGATTTTGCCAAAGAAGGAGAAGCTTCGGAAGAAGAAGTAGATAAACAATATGCCGATACCTTGAAACTTGTCGAGGACCTTGAATTTAGAAATATGCTTCACGAGGAAGCAGATATGATGAGTTGTGTATTGAAAATCAACTCCGGTGCTGGTGGTACCGAGTCGCAGGATTGGGCTGAGATGTTGATGCGCATGTATATGCGTTATGCTGAAGCTCATGGATATAAGGTCCGCATAAGTAATTTGCTCGAAGGTGAGGATGCCGGTATCAAAAGCGTCACTATGGAGATAGATGGTGATTATGCATACGGTTATCTTAAAGGCGAAAACGGAGTTCACCGCCTCGTCCGTGTCTCCCCATATAATGCTCAAGGTAAACGTATGACATCGTTCAGTTCTGTGTTTGTGACACCTCTTATCGATGATACCATAGAAATAGTCATTGATCCGTCTAAATTGAGTTGGGATACTTTCAGAAGCGGTGGCGCAGGTGGCCAAAATGTCAATAAGGTAGAATCAGGCGTGCGTTTGCGGTATCAGTATAAAGATCCTTATACAGGTGAAGAAGAGGAAATTTTGATAGAAAATACTGAGACACGCGATCAACCGAAAAATAAGGAAAATGCTTTGCGTCTTCTTAAATCTCAACTGTATGATAAAGAGTTACAACATCGTATGGAAGAGAGGAATAAAATAGAGGCAAGTAAGAAAAAAATAGAATGGGGTTCCCAGATAAGGAGTTATGTTTTTGACGATAGACGTGTGAAAGACCATAGAACTAACTATCAGACAAGTAATGTACAAGGCGTCATGGATGGTAAAATAGATGACTTTATCAAGGCTTATCTTATGGAATTTGGACAAAAATAATGCTTTAATGATATTTTTGATTGCTTTTTGTAAGTATTGTATTGATTGTTAATTTGGATATAGGATAATATTTTCTTGGAAGGAGTCGGGTTAATGCCCGGCTCCTTTTTTATTAAATTTATTCTGTTGATTTATAATGTCTTATCACTTGGTTATATAACATTTTATTAAGAATTGAAATGTCGTCTTGTTTGTTTTGTTTTAAAAACGACAAAATGAGATACAGACTTGAATATGATACCATGGGAGCCGTTGAGGTGCCATACGACAAATATTGGGGTGCACAGACACAACGTTCGTTGAACAATTTTGAGATAGGTGAGCCGGCTTCTATGCCTGAATCTTTGATTTATTCCATGGTATTGGTGAAGAAAGCAGCTGCAATGGCAAACATGCATTTCAATGTTTTGGATGCAAAAAAGGCTCATCTCATCATCAAGGCTTGTGATGCCATACTCGATGGAAAATATGATGATAACTTTCCTCTTGTTATTTGGCAGACAGGCTCTGGCACTCAGACTAATATGAATGTCAATGAGGTGATTGTCAATGTGGCGCAAGTAATTAGTGGAGGTTCTCTCGAAGACAAACATAAAATATTGCATCCTAACGATGATGTCAATATGTCGCAGTCATCTAATGATACTTTTCCGACAGCAATGAGTATTGCGGTCTATAAATTGCTTACGGATAATACTATTCCTAATGTCACTTTACTTCGCGACGCTTTAAACAGTAAAGCGGAGGAATATAGTGATGTCAGGAAGGTTGGCAGGACACATCTCATGGATGCAGCACCGCTGACATTGGGACAAGAGTTTTCAGGTTATGTATCTCAACTCGACCATGCATTGGCAGTATTGCGTTTTGCCATGCAACATTTGTCAGAACTTGCAATAGGTGGTACTGCTGTTGGGACCGGACAAAATGCACCTGAGGGTTTTGCCGGTAAGGTGGCGAAGATTATAGCAGGCTTTACCGATATGCCATTTGTCAGTGCAGCCAACAAATTTGAGGCGATATCTGCCAATGATGCCATGGTGGAGATTTCTTCTGCATTGAAAATTACTGCGGTAAGTCTTTTACATATAACTAACAACATACGTTTTCTTGCCTCCGGACCGAGATGTGGTATAGGTGAAATAATATTACCTGCCAATGAACCGGGGTCTTCTATCATGCCGGGTAAGGTGAATCCTACTCAGAATGAGGCGCTCGCCATGGTGTGTTCTCAGGTTATTGGTAATGATATTGCAGTGACGACAGGCGGTTTGCAAGGCCATTTTCAACTTAATACATTTAAACCTTTGATGGTTCATAATGTTCTTGAATCTGCACGTCTTTTGGGAGATGCGTGCAAGAGTTTTGCAATAAAAGCTGTCAATGGAATAACCCCTAATTATAAGAAAATAAAACATAATCTCGAAAATAATCTTATGATGGTGACCGCTTTAAGTCCATATATAGGTTATGATAATGCTGCTAAGATTGCAAAAATGGCATTGTCGGAAGAAATTACTTTGCGACAGGCAGCTTCTGAACTTGGACTTCTTTCACCGGAAAAATATGACGAGTTGATGTCGTCTTGTTTATGATGGTCGTAATATCTTTTCATACCCTTTGGTTTATTTTGTCAAAGAACGCCTTTAGTGTCAGAGGCGTTCTTTTGTATATTCAGATGTTGTTATTTGTTAAAAAAACAGTTTTGTTTTTGTGATAAAATATTTATAAATTTGCATGATTAAAAAATAGTGGTGATGATTACTTTTATTATTGCTTTAGGGATTCTCATTTTGGGATATTTTATTTATGGAGGTTTCATAAACCGTATGTTTGGTGCTGATCCTAAACGTGTTACACCGGCAATAAGTAACAACGACGGGATAGATTATGTTCCTATGCCAACATGGAAAATTTTTATGATACAGTTTCTGAACATAGCCGGATTGGGACCTATCTTCGGTGCTATAATGGGAGCTAAGTTTGGAATGTCATCTTATCTGTGGATTGTCTTCGGTACTGTTTTTGCCGGTGCTGTACATGATTATTTGTCAGGAATGATATCTTTGCGTGATGGTGGTATAAGTCTGCCGATGATAATAGGTAAATATCTCGGAACAAAAGTCGAAAAGGTGATGACAGTGTTCACCATGCTTCTTATGTTGCTCGTGGGCGCAGTGTTTATTTCACAGCCTGCAGACTTGCTTGAGAAACTTACACCGGACTTTTTTAATGTTTACTTCTGGATTATAATGATATTTGTATATTATTTTATTGCAAGTATATTTCCTATTGACAAGATAATTGGGAAGATATATCCTGTTTTTGCTGCCGCCTTGTTGTTTATGGCATTAGGCATATTAATCATGCTTTTTGTCAAATGGCCGGCTTTGCCTGAAGTGTGGGATGGATTGGGTAACACTTATGAGAGTAATCCTATCTTTCCTATGATGTTTATCTCGATAGCATGTGGTGCTATCAGCGGTTTTCATGCTACTCAGTCACCTCTTATGGCTCGTTGTATCAAAAATGAGAAATATGGACGCCCTGTATTTTACGGAGCCATGGTTGCTGAAGGTATTGTGGCGTTGATATGGGCAGCTGCGGCAACCTATTATTTCGGTGAGAATGGTGTAGGAAATTCTGCCTCTGTGGTGGTGATGGATATTTCTAAGGACTGGCTTGGTTATTTTGGAGGTATTCTTGCAGTGCTCGGTGTCATAGCAGCTCCAATAACAAGTGGCGATACTGCATTGCGTTCGGCTCGTCTTATTTTGGCTGATTTCTTCCACATGGAGCAGAAAAGTGTCAAAAACCGTTTGTTGCTTTGTGTTCCTATTATGCTTGTCGTTACCGGTATCTTGATTTTTAGTATTGTAAGCCAAGACGGATTTAATATTATATGGCGTTATTTCTCGTGGCTGAATCAGGTGCTATCTGTATTTACACTTTGGGCTATTACAGTATATCTTGTAAGAAATAACAAGAATTATTTCGTTACTATGATACCGGCATTGTTTATGACTTGTGTGACAATGACTTATATATGTATTGCCCCTGAAGGTTTTCATCTTAACCCTGTGTTGTCATATATAATAGCCGGAGTCATCACCATTGGTATGATGGTGCTTTTTGCCGTGAAAATTAAAAGAATAAAATCCGATGTCTTAAGTTGATGAACGATGTTACTTTTAACTTTATAAAAGAACATCTCAATGATGATGTAAAGTGTCTGGCATTATCTGCTTTTCCTGAGGATGTAGATAAGAACTTTGTTATAAATCAGATATATGCACGTCAACTTTTGAGGCATAAGCTCCCCTCATGGGCTGCTGATGACAATCTTCTGTTTCCGTCTCATCTTTCTGTGGAACAATGTTCCTCTGAGTTGACGGCATTGTATAAGGCTTCTCTTGTGAGAGGTGATACTTTTGCAGACCTTACCGGAGGACTTGGTGTGGATGCTTGTTTCATGTCCAAATCATTCGAAATAAGTCATTACGTTGAATGTCAACAACAATTGTGTGTCTTGGCAGAACACAACTTTGCGGCCTTGGGGGTAAATATAAAGGTGTTTAACGATACGGCAGAATCTTTTCTTCAGCATTGCGGCAACTATGACTGTATATTCCTTGATCCGGCACGGCGCGATAACTATGGTCGCAAAATGATTTCTTTGCACGATTGTAGTCCCGATGTGTCAACTCTGTTGCCACCGTTGTTTCAAAAAACAGGAATAATAATGTTGAAATTATCTCCTATGATAGATATATCTATGATTCTTAGAGAGTTGTCTGACGTTGCCGAGATACATGTGGTTGCTGTAAAAAATGAATGTAAAGAGATACTTGTGTTGATGCGACAAGGGTTCACAGGTAAAACAAAGTATTGTTGCTCAGACCTGAAAGATAATAATCGTTTTGTTTATCAAGAAGGAGAAGAAGATGATGCATTATGCCAAATGGCAGACAATGTGGGACATTATCTTTATGAACCCAATGCTGCCTTGATGAAAGGCGGGGCTTTCAAACTTATTGGTCAACGTTATGGATTGTCTATGTTGCACAAAAACAGTCATCTATATACTTCTGATGTGTTGTCGGACTCTTTCCCCGGCAGAGTTTTTTCAGTTCAGGCTTATTCTGATTTTAATAAGAAAGTTAAAAAGGAATTGTTGAAAGACTTAACGGCAGCTTCTGTGATAGTCAGAAATTTTCCTGTTAAGGCTGATGAGCTTCGTAAAATGTATAATCTTAAGGAGAATAGTCAACATTTTGTCATTGCTACTACAATGAAAGGAAATAGAAAGATAATTATCAATGCATTAAGGTTATATTGATTTTTTTCAATTATTTGTTTGTCATTTAAAAATTTTTGACAAAAGCGTATAAATTGAGATTAAAATCTTATCTTTGCGCCAAATATCACAATGATATGGCAAAGGTGTCACAAATGTATGTCGTTATGATGTTTTTTTTCTTTGATAACTATACCTTGTTTTTTGATGATGGTTTTATTTTTGATATGAAATAAAAGAAAAAATTTTAACGTTAAAATAATAAGTTATGAATTTTAAAAAATTTTTAGCTACAACAGCTTTGGCAGCATGTCTGCCTTGTATGTTTGTTTCTCCTGTTGTTGCACAGGAAGAACAAAAGGAAGAAAAAGAAGAAGGTTATATCTTCACAGACATTAAAGTGTTACCTGTAACATCTGTAAAAGACCAAAATGCAGCCGGCACATGCTGGTGCTATTCCGGATTGGCATTCTTCGAGGCTGAGTTGTTACGTATGGGTAAACCTGAATATGATTTTTCGGAGATGTATATTGTTTACAACACATATATGGACCGTGCCGAGGCGACAGTACGTACTCATGGTGATGTGTCTTTCGCACAAGGCGGCTCATTTTATGACGTCATTTATGGTATGAAGCATTATGGTCTTGTGCCTGAAGAGTTTATGAGACCAGGAGCAATGCATGGCGATTCATTGTCTGACTTTACGGAATTTTCCAATGTCACTGATCCTTTTGTAGAGGGTATCACAAAAAATAGAAAACTTCAACTTGCTCCCGATGGCACTCCGCTTTGGAAAAATGCTCTCGAAGGTATTCTCAATGCCTATATTGGTGAACGTCCGGAAGTGTTTGTCTATGAAGGTAAAGAATATACCCCTCAGACATTTTTCGAATCAACAGGGCTTAATCCTGATGATTATGTAAATCTTACTTCATTCACACATCATCCTTTCTATGATAAATTTGTCATTGAAGTACAAGACAACTGGCGCTGGGGTACTGCATACAATCTTCCTATTGACGAATTTATGGAGGTGATGGATTATGCTATTGACAATGGTTATCCTATCGCCTGGGGCTCGGATGTCAGTGAGAAAGGTTGGCTGAGAGGTGCAAATATGGGTGTTGTTGTCCTTCCTGACATAGAAGCAAAAAATGTGGACAAGAGCAATACCGATATGGCTCACTGGACAGGCCTCACTACTGTTGACAGAGAAAAAGAAGCCCAAAATAAACCTACTCCTCAACGTTGGGTGACTCAGGAAGATCGCCAAAGAGCTTATGATAACTATGAGTCAACCGACGACCATGGCATGATGATATACGGCAAGGCTAAAGACCAGATAGGAAATGAATATTATATAGTGAAAAATTCATGGGGAAAAGCCGGTAACTACGATGGTAAATGGTATGCTTCAAAGGCTTTTGTACGTTATAAAACATTGAACATTGTAGTTCATAAAGATGCCCTTCCTAAACATATTAAGAAATCACTGGGTATAAAATAAAATTCATGTTTATTGCAATGAAAAAGAGAATGTGCCTCGGCATGTTCTCTTTTTCTATTACATTTATAATGATTTTTGCATTATAATATAAAATGGTGTGCCGCTTTTTCGACACACCACTTGAAATACATTACAATAACAAATCAATATGATATTGTAATAAAATATACAATAATACTAATCATGCATAATGATTGTCATTCTCATTTGGCCTGGCGTTTTTCTTTTGATTTGGCATATATTTCTTTCCAGTTGTAATTTCTTCTTAAACCTTGTATGGTAGAATACAACATTATCAAACAGGATGTTATGCAAATTAAGGCAAAGGCTATGATATATAGTATTATTTTTCTTGCTGCCACCATCTGATTACCGGCGATATCATATTCTCTGACTACTTTGCCGTTAGAATATTTGGTAATGATATCCGGAGCATCCTTAATTGACCTGGAATAAATCATCAGCATGCCGGATATCGAATAAGCCAACATGGTTAATCCTCCTAATTTTTCAGCTTCTGCTCTGTGTCGGGAGATGGAATATCCGTATGGTCTTTCTGCAAAGATATATAAAGGTATTAATAGGATGAAAAAGATATTCCATATTAAAACCGAACGTTTTTCCCCTTTGTATCTTGAAAGCGATGTTTTTGCATCTTCCAAAGCTGCTTTTTGTATCTTTTTGAAATTCATACTGTTAATATCTTCATACTCTTTTTGAAATTCTTCAGCATTTTTATAATTTTCTTTGGACTTTTTTTGAAAATCTTTCTTCCATTCTTTATTGGAGGTTGTATCTGCTTTATTGGCATATTCTTCAGCGTATTTAATGCAATTATCATAATTATAGCGGCAATTCATCAACATATATATTTTATATGTTTGAGCATTATTGAAAGCATAATAAATATGATATTTTATGATATAGTCGGTTGATGCTCTGGCAATATCATCCCATGCTACTGTGGTGTCGCTTTTTGTCCAATTCTTTATCAAAGTAACTTTCTCTTGTGCTTTTTCAACGTCATCGTCATGTCTCGATACTCTCCATGAGAGAAAAATAACAGTTAGTATGACGCCTAAAATTATAGCCCATTGGAAATTCCAATGCCTTTCTGACGACCAATCTAAAATGCTTCTCATTTCATTCATGCAATATCTAAAATGAGGATTCTGCTTGTCGCCGGCTACATCTTCAGCCTTATCCAGTAACTTTCGCATTTCTTCAACTTCCCATGCGGAAATAGGATATTCGTCGTCGATTTTTTTCCCTCTTCTCCTTATATTAGGGTCGGAAGTATTTTTTAATGCCTCATAGATATATCCGTATGCTTCGGCATTAACGTCAGTACCTTCATCGGCAATCTGCTTGAGTTCATCGATATCGAAAGATACATATCCTTCTCTGTACTGGTTTTTGGAAATGTTTTCATTCTGCTCTCCCATAATTTTGTGATTTATAAATTATTAAACAGGACAAATATAAAAATTTTTCAAATACTTTTTAAATTTGACTGTATATTTTTCAAAATATTTTTTAATAGTGTTCATTATCACATTATTAAAAAGTTTGAAAATCGTAAGATTATGTCGGAAAAGATGGATTTTATTGTTAAAAGAAAATATAATGTTAGAATTGTTTATGAAAAAACCGATTAAATTCTTATTTTTATTATGCTTAATTTATTGTTTCTTTTTCGAATTAAAAATTATCATTTGTTTATTTTAAGATAAAAAAATTGGTGTGCCAATTCTTAGTTTGGCACACCACAAAATTAAATTGCATAAAACTTTAAAGGTTGTTTTGTAAAGCGAAATTAAATGGGACTTCTTTTGTAAAAGTTATTACTTCAAGTTTAATCAAAGAAGTCTTTTATTTTATGGTTATTTTCTTTATTATTGCCATTTCTTTGGTGATTATTTCCATAATATATAAACCTGGTATCAGATTTTCGACATCTACAGAAGTATTCTGCAAATTGTTTAACGAACAGCGTTTTACAATACGTCCGCTTATATCATACATATTGATTTCTGCATAATCGTTGAAATTGGAACAGATGTTTATAGTAGATGAAGCAGGGTTGGGGAATATTCTCAATGTAGATACCAAAGTCTCGGAGATGAAAACATCGCCTACCGAGAATGTTATGATTTCAGACTCTTCCGATTCAAGTCCCGAATGGTCAACAGCAGTGGCTTTTACGTTATAAGTGGTGTTATATTCAACATCTGTTACTAACATGTTACCTTTGACTTCAATGATTTCATTGTTGATATAAATGTTGTAATGATCGAGGTCGTTTGATTCTACATTATCCCATGTGATTATGGCATAATAGTCGTCACCGGCACATACAACAGCTTCAAGGTTTGTTGGAGTTTCCGGAGCATTGTGTTGTACATTGTAATTTATCATGTTGTATGTAGAAGCATCGAAAGTGCTGACATCGTAAGGCCAGTATGCGTGATAATCACTGCCATGACTTCTGTAATAAATATAAAAACCGCTTTTGTCATTTATAGGGCTAAGCATGTAGGTCTCATCACCAAATTCTAATGAAAATTCGACGAAAACATGACCGTCAACGGTACCGAAAGCTAATTCCTGGTCGAAAACGTCAATTGTTGTACCAACGCTTCCGTTTTCATATATCGGTCTGTATGTCATCGATGTGCCGTTGCCTGTATAAGTAAGCCAGTAGTTGCCTTCGCTGTCGTCGCCTTGTGGCGGAAATGTGCGGTTGCCATTGTCGTCAACATATAATGCCACGCAGTCATCAGCCTCAAGCTCAGTATCTGTGAACACTTCAACTGCACCATATAATTTGTTGTTGTTCGTCTTGCAATAAAATAATACAGAGCCTGCAGGTTCAATTTCGTTACTGTTACCAAGGAAGTCAGAGATATCTACAACAGAAGCATCAATCCATTCATCAGTGCCTTTCTGTCCGTCAATCGTGGCGGCAGTCCCTTGATATGCGTCTGCTGTGGTCACAATGAAGTCTGTCGATACACTGCCTTCAGCTATGTTGGAATAAGGAGTTTCCATGTTGTCGCCAAGTATTGCCGTTACAGCATAGAAGTATTGTTTTGTTGGTAAGGCAGTGTCGTCGTAGTAAGCATTCTCTTCGGAAAAACCTATAGGTTCTCCAAAAGCTGCTTCTATGGCATCTTTGCGATATACGGCATAATGTTCGAAACTTCCTCCAAAATCGTTCCAGAACAGAAACACCTTGTCGTTGGAGTTTATGGTGGCATGAAGACCTGTCAAGGGCATTCCTACAGGCTCTAATGTGCATGATATTGTTGTTGTCGTTTCTCCGTTGATGACAACATTATCAATGGTTTGCTGTACGTAACCTGTTTTACTGACAGTGACGTTATAGGTGCCTACAGGGATAAATCTGATGTTGAAAATACCATCTTCGTCTGTTAACTCATAATAATTATCGATGCCATCAATAGTAACTGTGACGTCCTTATGTGATGTTTCTCCGCTGAGAATTACCTCACCGGCAAGAGTTCCGACATTTTCGTGTCCGGTTTTGATAAGATACGCGTTGCCACCCCATCCCATAGTGGTACTGTGGACTGCCTTACCTGCTGTTAAACAATATTTTCCGTCTGTAGATAAGTCTATGTTTGTTAAAGAGCCCGATGTGTTGAGTTCCATATAAGGTTCATTGGTTTGTTTACGGAAAATGATGGCATCGGGACCGGAGTTGTCAACAGGACCGTCTGATGCAACTGCCAAGAGACTTCCATCACTCGCCATGGAGAGTTCAGATACCTGGCCTCCACAGTTTTCGTATGTCCATAATGGAATGGGTGAGTAAGAATTAAAGAAAAATACGGTACCGTCATATCCGGAAGATACAAAATCAAGTGTTCCGAAAGCTACGTATTTTCCGTCAGCAGAGATGGCATTGCCGCATCCCCATGAACTGCTTGCATAACTTGAAGTGATGTTGGTTTTCCATACTAATTCATAACGTTCTCCATTCCAATGCATCAATGTACCTTGTCCGCTGAAGTCACTGAAAGCAAGATAATCACCATTGGCGCTGAGTGCCGGACTTTGAGTTGGAGAGTTGTCGTAATAATAAATGTCATCTTGAAGTATGTCACCTGTTTCCGGCTCTAATACATAAATGGTCTCTTCTGGTTGTGCTACAGATACAACAAGACGGTTACATTCTGCTGATATACTCATTCCTACTACATTGCCTGCTAATGTCGTTGTCCATGATGCTGTGTTGGAATCTAAAGTGTAGTAAGATACTTCGGTGTTGTTGTTTGTTCGTATTGCAAGATAATAACCGGCATCGTCATTTCTTGCCGCTGCGTATGAGTTCTCTGAACATTCATGTGTCTTGGTGATATTGCCGTTGCCGTCTGAGACATAGATGACGGTTTCTTCAGCAGTGATTTGTATGTTGCCGCTTTTGTTGGCAAAATGAGTGGTAAAAGAACCTGTTGTCGTTGGAATTTGCCATGTGGGAGAATTGTTTTCTCCGGTAAAACCGTCAATGCGAGGGTCGTTAAGCGACCAGTTGATGGCAAATTTATGGTCTTCATTGTCGTCAATGTCAAAAGCATATACATTGTCACCGATGGCATATTCTTCTGACAATGACCAAACGACATTGGCATCGCCTTTTGTTTCACCGCCTCTTTGCGAGATGACATTATCGGAAAACTCTACAATCCTGCCTTTTTGAGGATTGTACACTGTTTTGTAGCCTCTTTGTGCGTTCGCACATAAAACCACAAAAACCATTGTTAATGAAAGTAGAAATTTCTTCATCTTTTTGTTTTTTAGGTTATTGTTAATAATGAAAGTTTAATTGTTATTATCTCTTGTCATGAGATGTTTTTTTGCTGCTAATATAAGTGAGATTTTAAAAAGAAACAAGTAAAATGTAAATGTTTTCAATATTTTGGAATCATTTTAAAAAAGTGGTGTGTCAATTTTCAGTTTGACACACCACAAGGGTTATTTAGATAATATATGTTATAACAGGATATATAATGTTTTTATATTATAAATCAGAATCCTATCCAGAAAAACTCCCAGAGTCTTTGTTCCATTTCCTTCCATGTTTGCGCTGTTGCCGCTTCAAAATCGGCAGTATATCTGTTCAGCATCTTTTGTGCTTCTTCTTTTTTGCCGTCATCGAGTAATGCCTTGACTCTTTTTTCCAATTCCGGCTGTTCTTCGCGAGCTTTCTGTTCGTAACGCAATACATTGTTTATTAACATGTCTTTGGTGTTGCCCCACATTACCTGTGCCAATTTGTTGGCTTTACGGTATCTCCACAGTGCAGTATTTTCGTTATACCCGTGATGACCGCAATGAGAGAATACTTTCGGCATTTCTGTCGAACCGCAATAAACCGGTATTCTCGGGCTCTGTCCCGGATTTTCTACACTGATATAACATACACCGCCAATCTCGTCCGGCATCCAGTCGCGCAATTGTGCTACAAAAGAATAAGAACACCACGATACCGACACTGTACGTTGAAATTCTACTGTACCCGGTTTTAAAAAGTTATAAGTGGAAATCTCGGTATTACCCAACCACGGGTTGGCTGTAGGACTCACAATAGTGTCACCTTTTCTATTGACAATTTTCAAGTTGCGTGTCATGTCTAAATCGGTGCCTTCGTATGTGCTTCTTAATAACTCCATGACTTTGTTTACATCGACATTTTCTTCCGGTTTTACTGAGAATGGTAAGTCTTCATCGTCCATACTGAGCCCCAGTGATGGAGCCAATGTACTGAGGATGAAAAATTCACGCTCGCGGAAATTCTTGCCTTCGGAATAACTGCTGCCGAAAGTTTTATACCATATAAACTCTCCTTTGCCATCCCAAAGACCATATTTCTTTGCTACTTTCTCAATATTGTCTGAACAGAGGAAGTTGTCCGGGTCGTTTCTGTTGAGATATTTTATTCTCGGGATATTGGCTGACACTCCTACTTCTCCATCCGGCACACGTTGTGCTGCCCAAATGCCGCCTGTTTTTTTAGGTCCTTCTCCCATGATCTCCATGAGCCATACCTCTTTGGTATCTGCAATGGTGATGGCTTCGCCGCTGTCACCGTAGCCGTACTTTTTAATCAATTCGCCAATTAGGCGTATTGCATCTCTTGCATTGTCACAGCGTTGCAAGGCAATACGCTCCAATTCTTCTATTTGAAACATGCCTTTTGGATTGATGAGGGTGTCGGGTCCGGAAAACGTAGTCTCTCCTATGGCAAGTTGTTTCTCGTTAAGACATGGATATGCCGTGTTGAGATAAGAATATGTATGTGCCACTTGAGGTATCTCTCCGGCAAGTTTCATGCCACAACTGTCGTAAGGATTCTCGGTATGCATAGTGCCTTTGTAAATCTTTACTTTAGCGTCTTTTTCAAAATCTTGTGCCTTTTCCCAGCGCATCCATGTACGGTACTGTCCGTCACAGGTGTGTGATGTCATTACTGAGCCGTCTGTTGAGGCATTTTTGCCAACCATGATACTGGTACAGTTGGCTCCGTCAAATTCTTGTGCTTCTGTTTTCCATGATACTGATAGTATCAAAAATGTTGCGATGGTTAAAATTCCGATTTTCATATCAATTTTTTATTTAAAGAATGTAAAGTTGACTTTTCCGTATTTACGATGGTCAACAAAACGCGGATGTTCTGTAAAATCTATATATTTGTTGTGTTCAACGACAAACAAGCCATCTTCTTTTAGCAAATTATTGTCTAATACCAATTTTACGAGTAAGTCATAATGTTGACATTCGTATGGAGGGTCGGCGAAGATGAGGTCGTATTGCATTTTGTGCATCTGAAGAAATCTGAATACATCGGATTTTACAGCCACAATGGCGTTCATGCCGAGTTTGGTGGCTGTCTCTCTAATAAATCTGACACAACTGTTTTCTATATCCACCGATGTTATTCTTTGACAGCCTCTGGATGCCAATTCGTATGATATGTTGCCTGTACCGGCAAAAAGGTCTAATGCCGTGACATCCTCAAAATACAAGTGGTTTTCAAGAATGTTGAATAAACTTTCTTTTGCCATGTCAGTCGTGGGACGGACAGGAAGATTGGATGGTGCCACGATTTGACGTCTTTGATGTGTACCTCTTATAATTCGCATTTTATGGCGTTGTAAATGATGTAATGTTGATGATATGGTTCTTCTTCCAAATCTTTAGTAAGTTGTATTTCAACGGGTTTTCTCATAAATCTTATGTCACGAAAATATCGGGAACATAATTCCAATATTTTTGATGTGTTTTCTATATGTCCCAAGAAATATAATGGGACAGTCTCATTGTCAATATTGAACTGTGATGTGGCAAAAATGAGAAAATAAACAAAATCTTCTGTGGTTTTGTATCGGAAATAATTGTGAAACACCAGGATACAGCCATTCATGATTACAAGTTCAAAATAATCGTTCTTGACATTGACAAAAACTCTTGAATCATGGTTTCTGTTTAGATTCTCATTGATAAGACTGTTTATCATAACGCTTGATGCATGTGCGATTGTGACATTTTCCGGGAGATTATTAAGGTAAATTCCGTCACTTTTGTTTATGGCAAAAATGTTGTTGATGTCAACTCTTGCAATGTAATCGGTTAAAATAAAAGAATCATCATCACTGAGATTGAGAAATCTCATGAAGTCATCTTTGTGTTTGTTTAGGAAGAAATTAGCAGGCACAAAAGTGTTTAATGTATTGTCAATAAGAATAACAGCTCTTTTGTATTCTTGTAATTCAATGTTTTTTCTTTCTTGAAACTCATCGATGACTTGTTCTATGCCTGCATCTTGTTTGATGATATTATAGTGTTCAAGGACGATAAATGTGGCGATGGTCTCATCAAAAACAGAATAAGAAAAACCATCCAACGAACATTGGATGGTTATAATATAATCTTTTATTCTTTTTTTGTCGAAACTATTATCAACCCTTGTAGTATATGGTCTTAAAAATGAAGTCATGTTGATGAAACCTCATTATTCCCAATTGCCGTCAACAGAAGGTTCAGTCATGGAACCTACTTTCAATCCCGGATATTTTTCTATTTGCTCTTGTTCAGCAATTAAGTTTTTGACTCTTTGTTCGTCAAGATCCCAAAGATAAGTCTCGTATGGAACTTTAACTTCGAAAACGCCTACTTTAAGACCGCCACGCATGATGTAACCTGCTTGCACTTCAAAAGGTTTGTTCTGTGAATAAGGAATTATGCGCAACTGGTTGATGTCGAAGTTGACTCTGTTTTTAAACAAGGAATCGATGACTTTGATATATCCGACAGTGTCATTGATGGTTTTTGTAAAAGTTGTATCGTTTGGATCAGGAATGATGTTTACAATAGGAAGTGTACCATTCTTGATATAATCTGTAAGCGAGTCGAAATTCGCTGTGTATCTGTTGTAAGTCTGTTTGAACAAAGCTTGTGTATTTCTTATGTCTTTCAGACTTTGAATAATTTTTGCTTCTCTTTCTGTACGGGTATTCTCAAAAACGACAGGTTGTCTTACGCTGTCGAATACTTTATACGCCAAAAATATAGCTAAAAGTGCTAATACGATGTTGATAATTGTGAGTCTTTTATTCATGATTGTAAACTATTATTTTCGATTGGCAAATTTATTCATTTTTTTAGAAATATTACAAAGTTTTTTTATTTTTTTTAAAAATTCATCTTGTGATAGTCAAAAGTCTTGTTGTCAAGGTATTTGCGAATCTTTTGAGCTATGATTAGGAATATATCCAAATTATTGGTTGTCAATATATTTATCGCACTTTGATTTCCATGAACGGCCTCTACTAACAATACCATGATTTTGTAATCGTAACGTTGAAGCCATTGAAAGGCAGCCGTTTTGTTGTCAATGGCGGCATCGAGAGCTGCAAGATGATAAAATTTGTTGTCCATCAGCCATTTAGTGGCTCTTTCACTGCCTCTTATTGCCTCACTTAATGCTGATAATTCGGGATAGCCGTTTTCCAACAGCCATTTGTTGAATTCAGCACCGTTATCTTCGAAGGTTTGTGCAAAGGCCATTAAAATTTTGACATTATATTCTATCATATTTCATCCAAAACATTCAACTTCAAAACCCAAAGCTCTCACATTGTCGGCAATATTTTCCAATTCAGCAACTGTCAATTTTTCCAAATCTTTTTCAGGAGTACTGCGGTCAATGGCGTAAATCATTGTTTTTCTTGGCTTTATCTTTTTAATATAATCTATCCACAAAGATATTTCTTCTTCTGTTGTGTTGTCGATTCTGTTGCCATTGTGATTACCTCTCAAGAAGAGTGTCTGTATTATAACTTTCCCGTTAAATCGTTGCAGATCTTGAATATATCTGTTCAGGTCGATTTTTACATTCGGCATATTGATATTTTGTATCATATCGATAGAACCGGCATCTATTTTCATGATGTTGTTGTCGATTTTTGACAATGCCTTAAATACCTCTTCTTTATGCAGCATGGTGCCGTTCGACAGTACGCTGATGACAGCCTTTGGAACATATTTATTCCTTAATCTTATAGTTATGTCAATGATGTCGGCAAATTCCGGATGCAATGTGGGTTCTCCGTTGCCTGAAAATGTAATGCTGTCGGGCTCTTCAGTTGTTCCTGCTATTTCTTTTAGTCTTTTTTCCAGAACCTTTTCAAAATCTTCTTTTTTCGGTAACTTCGTTTTTTCTACTGTGTTTTCCGGATTCCAGCCACATTCACAATACACACAATTGAAAGTGCATATTTTGTGTGTTTGTGGTAATAAATTGATACCTAATGATTTACCTAATCGCCTGCTGTATATTGGCCCAAAAACCAATTCTTCAAATATTATTGACATTTCTTATTATTTTTTGCAAAGATAAGCTTTTTTCTATCTTTATCTAAACATAATCTTGTAAAAGTTTTTATGAAATATATAAACAGTCTTATCATTTGATTTATTATGAAAATTTCAAGTGATATCGATGATTTATATGCTTGATGATATGTATTAGGATGAATGAATTTATTTATCAATAATTTATAAATCAATTAATTTATTTAAAATAGATTTACTTCTATGATTGTTGTATTTTCCGTTTCTATAAAATGTTGAATATTTTTTTGTTTTTCTGGATACAAATTTTACTTATTTCAATTTATTTTGTTTATGTTTGAAAAATTGTAGTGATTTTCAACATTTTTTGTAGAAAGTTTGATTTCATTGCAATGGATACAATAATTCACTGTTTTTATTGAATATTGTATTTTTATAAAATATAAAAGTTTATTACTGAGAAAAATAAGTATTCTTTATTTGATGAAGTAGATGTTTTTATGATAAAGACAATATATTATATTTTCAAGTGATTATAATTTGGGAATTTGTTTGAAAAGATTATAATTAACAAACTGTTGTCAAATTTTTTGGAATGTTGAATTTTTCAAAAGTTCTTATTATCTTTGCAGAAAATAACGCTATGAAAACAAGGAAAGAGATTATAGAAAACTGGCTTCCTCGATATACAGGTCTGGATTTGGAAGATTTCGGACATTATATTTTATTGACTAATTTTAAGAAATATCTTGATTTTTTTTCAGAAAAATATAATGCTCCTATTGTCAATGAGAATGTCACCATGCCATGTGCTACACATGGAGGTATTACCATGATAAATTTCGGTATGGGCAGTGCCAATGCCGCCACTATAATGGATTTGTTGAGTGCCGTGCATCCTCGTGCTGTCTTGTTTCTCGGCAAATGCGGAGGTATCAAGAAAATAAATAAGGTAGGCGATTTGATTTTGCCCATTGCAGCTATCAGAGGCGATGGAACCTCCAATGATTACATGCCTCCAGAGGTTCCTGCATTACCTGCGTTCAATCTTCAAAAGGCTATTTCGAATATTATCAAAGAGCATGGCAAGGATTATTGGACAGGCACTGTATATACTACAAATCGCCGTGTTTGGGAACATGACGATGAATTTAAGAAATATCTTCTCAAAATACGTTGTATGGCAGTAGATATGGAGACTGCTACTATTTTCACTACCGGTTTTGTCAATGAGATTCCTACGGGAGCACTGTTGCTCGTGTCTGATCAACCTATGATACCCGATGGCGTGAAAACAATGGAAAGCGATAAGGTCGTAGATAAACTTTATGTGGATGATCATATAATAATTGGAGTGGATGCTTTGCAACAACTTATTGATGAAAATATTCCTGTCAAACACCTAAAGTTTTGATTATGACATACGAACAGATAATGTCCGACATTGGGAACAGAAGATACAAGCCAATATATCTGCTTACAGGAGAAGAGCCTTATTTTATTGATACTATAAGTGATGCTCTTGAGAATACTGTGCTCGATGAAGTACAGAAGACTTTTAATCTTGTGGTGCTTTATGGTTTGGATGTCAATGTCCATGATATTGTCAATCAGGCTCGAGCTTTTCCGATGATGGGAGATGTTTTGCTTGTCATCGTCAAGGAGGCTCAAAATGTAAAAGATATTGATGCTCTTGTGGATTATTTGCCGGTGTTTCCTCCGACTACGATACTTGTTCTCGATTATAAATATAAGAAATTAGACAAACGTAAATCGTTTGCAAAACAGGTAGATAAAATGGGAGTCTTGTTTGAATCCAAGAAACTGTATGATAATAAGATACCTGAATGGGTGATGGATTATCTGAAAGAAAGAAAATATTCCATAACACCTAAAGCATGTCAGATGATAGTTGATTTTATTGGAAACGATTTGCATAAGATACGTAATGAACTTGAAAAACTGATTTTGGCCTTGCCTAAGAAAAAAAATATTGATGATGCTGATGTTGAATATAATATTGGCATATCTAAAGATTTCAATATTTTTGAATTGCAAAGCGCCATTGGCACGGGCAACCTTGTCAAAGCAGTACAGATTGTCAATTATTTCGGTGATAATATAAACGATAATCCTATCATTGTAACTGTTTCGGTATTGTTTGGTTATTTTACCAAACTGATGAAACTGCATTGTTCTAATGATAAAAGTAGAAGTACGCTTGCTTCTCTTTTGGGAGTCAGTCCGTTTTTCGTCAATGATTACCTTAATGCAGCAAATCGTTATTCTCTCTCGGATTGTTGCAGATGCATAGAAGTATTGCGCGAGTTTGACCTTAAATCCAAAGGTTATAATAACGTCTCTTCCTCACAAAAAGAACTTTACAGAGAGATGATTTTCAAATTAATGCATAATTCTTATTCTGCATAAATTTTTTCTATTATGTCACCGAAATCTTTAATGATACGTGTACGGCGCAGTTTTAAACTTGCTGTCATATAACCGTCATCTATATTCCATTCTTTAGGCAAGAGTTCCAATTTTTTGATTTGTTCAAAATCACCCAAAGTCTTGTTGTATTTGTCAACTTCTTTGCGGAAACGGTCGATGATGATTTTTTCTTTGACCATCTGTTCGTCAGTGGTATATTCAACACCTTTTATATTACACCATGAACGTACATGTTCGAAGTTAGGTACTATGAGAGCGGCTGCAAATTTCTGACCTTCGCCGACGACCATCACTTGATTGATGAATTGCGACTCTGTCAATTTGTTCTCTATCAATGCAGGACTGACATATTTCCCCATAGAAGTTTTAAATATCTCTTTGATACGTCCGGTAATATGCAACATGTTGTCTTCGTCTATTGTACCCACATCGCCTGTATGAAAGAAGCCGTCTTCATCAATAGCTTCACGAGTCATGTCTTCAGCCTTGTAATAGCCAAGCATCACATTAGGACCTTTGACTAATATCTCGTTGTTATCACCTATTTTAATCTCCTGGTTTTTAAGCACTTCACCTACAGTACCGGCTTTTAATTTGCCGGTTACCATACTGTTGGTGCATATCACCGGGGATGTTTCTGTCAATCCATAACCTTCACTCAGTGGAATACCTATTGCAGAAAATGTCTTTACGAGTTTAGGATTGATGGCTGCACCTCCGGTTATGATAAGCTGCAGGTTGTTTCCCAAAGCCTTACGCCATTCTTTGAAGACGAGTTTATCGGCAATTCTTAATTTCATAAGGTAAAACAATCCATTGTTGCGTCCGGTTTCATCATAACGTCCGGCAAGATTCACTGACCAGAAGAATATTATTCTCTTTAAACCTTTGAGTTTGCTTCCTTTTCGTAATATTGTGGAGTAAATTTTTTCTATAAGACGAGGTACTGATGAAAAATGTTGAGGTTTTATTTCTTTGAGATTGTCAACAATGGCGCCTATACTTTCTGCATAATATATTGATACTCCGAGATATATGCGGCAATATTGTACTGTTCTTTCGTAAATGTGCGACAATGGAAGATAGCTTAGCGCATCATGAGACTCATCTATAGGATATAACGGACAAAGATATTCTACTACCGACAAGATATTGCGGTGGGACAGCATAACTCCTTTTGGAGTCCCCATGGTTCCGGAAGTATATATTATTGTAGCCACATCGTTGGTATCTATGCCTTCCGATATATTCTTCAACAATTCATAATCTGCATTGGCTCTTCCTAATTCTAAGAGTTCGCTGAAGTGTTGTATTCCTTCTATCTTTTGTATAGAAAAGACACATTCAATTTTCACATTGTTGATTATGTCTTTTATCTTGCTGTATAACAACTTGCTTCCGACGAAAATTGCTTTTGCCTCAGAATGTTTGAAAATATATTCATAGTCATCATGACTGATGGTAGGATAGACGGGGATACATATTGCACCGACTTTTTGAATTGCGAAATCTAAGATGTTCCATTCAGGACAGTTGTTAGCGGCGATGATGATGCGGTCACCTTTCTGTATTCCTATTTTCAAGAGACCATAACAAACATAATCGGTCAACTCGCAGAATTTTTTTCCATCATATTTTACCCACTTGCCATTTTCTTTTCCGGCAAACATACAGTCCTTGTAACTGTATTTCTGAGCAAAATGCGACACCAAGTCAAATAGTCTTTTTGGAACGTCTGTAAGTATTGGTGTTGATCCTTTAAAGTTCTTTCCCATAATCAGTCTGTTTTGTGTTTTTTATCCAGTTTTTAGCATTGATGAAAGTCTCGATCCAAGGGCTTACTTCATCATTTTTTCTGTTTTGTGGATAGAATGCCCATTGCCAAGGTAGAAATGCTCTCTCAAGGTGAGGCATCATGGCAAGATGACGTCCGTCATTGGAGCATACAGCAGCTACATCCCAGTTGCTTCCGTTAGGGTTGCCGGGATATTCATCGAAACTGTATGTCATGGCAATGTTGTATTTGTCCTTGTAATATGGGAAGTTGAATTTCCCTTCTCCATGTGATACCCATACTCCGAGACGACGCCCGGCTAATGTCGATAACATGATACTGTTGCTGCATAATATTTCAACATTGATAAATGCAGATTCAAATTTATGGGAGTCGTTATGCAACATTTTTATATGTTCTTCATGTTCAGGATAAATGAGATGCAGCTCTGTCATAAGCTGGCAGCCGTTGCATACGCCGAGACTCATGGTATCAGGGCGAGAATAGAAGTTTTCTATTGCTTTACGGGCTTTTTCGTTGAATAATAAAGCACCCGCCCATCCTTTTGCAGAACCTAATACGTCTGAGTTGGAAAATCCTCCAACGAAAACTATCATGTTGACGTCGTTAAGGTCTTCTTTACCGCTTATTAGGTCAGTGGTGTGTATGTCCTTGACGTCGAAACCGGCTAAATATAATGCGTAGGCCATCTCTCTGTCTCCATTGACGCCTTTTTCTCTGATAATGGCGGCTTTGATGCCGGATGGTGTGCGCCTATGCATATCTATTCCCAGATCAGCGGCTTTGCCCGTGAACTCTCCGAAGTTGAATCTTAAATCCTGTTTCTTGTAGTTTATGAAACGTTCTTTCGCCTTCTGCATTCCACTCTGTTTTATATCCATAAGATAGGAACTCTTATACCAAATATCTCGTAATTCATTGATATCTAATTGATATAAGATGTCGTCTTTTTTGAGTCTTATCATCCGTTTCTCAATGGGTTTTCCTATTATATGATATTTTATGCCGTTATTTTCAAGTATTTGTTTTGCTTTTGTATCTTTAATTTGGATGATAACAGCAGGTTGCTCGCTGAAAGCCATGGATACGAGATCATAGTCAAAAGCACTGAGGTCTATGTCCATTCCGTATTCGCAATTGGCAAAGTTCATCTCTAACAATGTCGTTATCAGTCCTCCGGCGGAAATATCATGTCCTGCAAGTATCAATTCTTGTTCTATAAGTTCTTGTATGCTGTTGAAACATTTCTTGAAATATTCCGGATCTTTGACATCAGATGCTTTATCACCTATTATGTTTATGGTTTGGGCAAAGCTGCTTCCTCCAAGCTGATAATTGTCTTTTGAGAAGTCTATGTATATTAACTCACTGTCTTTATCTTGTATCATGACAGGTTTTACGGCTTTGCGTATATCGCTTACTTCTCCGACAGCAGATACAATCACAGTACCAGGAGACAATACTTTTTGTCCGTCAGGATATTTTTGAGTCATGGAGAGAGAGTCTTTACCTGTAGGTATGTTGATATTCAAGGCAATACAGAAGTCGCTTATAGCTTTCACTGCATGATACAACCGAGCATTTTCACCGGTATTCTTGGCCGGCCACATCCAGTTGGCACTTAAAGACACTCCTTGAAGCCGCTGTTCTATAGGAGCCCATAGCAAATTTGTCAATGCTTCGGCCACAGACAGACGGGAGCCATTTTCTGGATTGACAAGACCTGCAACAGGAGCATGACCTAGAGCAGTGCCTATACCTTTAACGCCTTGATAGTCTAATGCCATGATACCCAGATTGTTGAGTGGTAACTGTATGGCACCTGCACACTGTTGCAATGCTACTCTTCCAGTTACTGAACGGTCAACTTTGTTGGTAAGCCAATCTTTGCAGGATACTGCCTCTATCTGTAGTACTTGTTTGAGATATTTTTCAAAATCATCGTTGTTATATTGTACAGGCGTGAATTTATATGGTTTTTCTGTGTCTGTCATAATTGTCTTTGGAGCACTGCCGAAAAAGTCCGATAAACTGAGGTCTATGGGATTCTCTCCGTTTTTACGGACAAAACGTAATCTTTGGTCGCCGGTGGCTTCACCTACCAAATAATAAGGTGCTCTTTCGCGTATTGCTGTCTTTTTTATGATGTCTATGTCTCTGTTGTTTACGAGAAGTCCCATTCTCTCCTGTGATTCATTTCCAATTATCTCTTTGTCTGAAAGGGTAGGGTCTCCAATAGGCAGAGTGTCAACATTGATTATGCCGCCGCTTTTATCCACAAGTTCAGATAGACAGTTGAGATGTCCGCCGGCGCCATGGTCATGTATGGAACGTATTGGGTTGCTGTCGTTTTCTACCATGGCACGGATTACATTGGATACACGTTTTTGCATCTCAGGGTTGGCACGTTGTACTGCGTTGAGTTCTATGGCATTGCTGTATTGTCCGGTGTCAACGCTCGATACGGCGCCGCCGCCCATGCCTATACGGTAGTTGTCACCACCTAATACCACGATAATGTCACCCGGTTCCGGTTCCTCTTTTATGCTGTCGTCTTGTTTTGCAAAGCCTATGCCGCCGGCAAGCATTATGACTTTGTCATATCCGAAATTTTGACCTTCACTGTGTTCAAAAGTCAACAGACTGCCATTGATAAGAGGCTGTCCGAATTTGTTGCCGAAATCTGAAGCACCGTTAGATGCCTTTATCATAATGTCTGACGGACTTTGATACAACCATTTACGTTCATTAAAAGAGTTTTCCCATTTTTTATCTTCGTTATTGCGAGGATATGAAGTCATATAAACAGCAGTGCCAGCCAACGGAATGCTGCCACGTCCTCCGGCAAGACGATCTCTTATTTCTCCTCCACTGCCTGTCGATGCTCCGTTGAAAGGTTCTACCGTGGTGGGGAAATTATGTGTCTCTGCTTTTAAAGAAATAACAGTGTCTATTTCTTTGATTCTGAAATAATCTGCTTGATGTTGCGTGGAAGGGGCAAACTGCTCTATCTTTGGACCCATAATAAATGCGACATTGTCTTTATATGCCGAGATGAGTCTGTTGTGATTTTCCTTGGACGTTTTCTTTATTAAGGCGAATAATGTCTCAGGCATTTCTTTGCCGTCAATTATAAATTTACCATTGAAAATCTTGTGCCGACAATGTTCTGAGTTGACTTGTGCAAACCCATATACTTCACTGTCTGTCAATGCCCTGCCAATCTTAGTGCTGACTTCTTGTAAATAAGAGATTTCTTCTTCACTTAATGCAAGCCCTTCCTTGCGGTTATAGTCTTCGATGTCGGTGATATGCTGTATGGGCTCAGGTTTCCTGTTAATGAAAAATACTTTCTGATCCAATATGTCATATTTAGATTGCAACATAGGGTCATAACTGTTGTCATCGTGTGCAACACGAGTAAATTCCTCAATTCTCTTGATACCTTTGATACCCATGTTCTGAGTTATCTCGACGGCATTAGTGCTCCAAGGCGTTATCATTTCACGTCTTGGTCCGAAGAAATGTCCTTCAACAAAATCTTCATCCGTTTTCTTGGCTTCATCAAAAAGCCATATAAGTTTTTTCAGATCCTTTTCAGATTGACGCTCAATGCTATCTACCGCAATGATTGTATTTTGCTTAGTTTCAAAAAAGATAATCATTTGTTCATTCAATATACTATGCTGCAAAGATAGCAATATTATCGACAATAATGAAATTATGGAAACTTAAAATAATCACTAATCCTAATGACTTATGATTAAGTTTTTGATTGTCATATTATTATCTTTTGACAAAATTTTTACTGAATATATTCCGGTCGGAAGATGTGATGTGCCAATACTTGATTTTTTTTCGCCTTTTATAGTTTGATGATGTACTTTTTCGCCTAAAATATTGTAAATCTCAATAAAGAGTATGTCATTGCTGCTGATATTGGAGAACTCTATATTAAAATTCATGTCGCACGGATTGGGATATATAGAAGTTTTTGTAACATTATTTTCTGCTGCTTCATTGTTATATCTCATTGTAATGATATCATTGTTTATCTCAAATACAAGTCCTTCAATCTCAGGATTTTGTTCTGTCAATATTAATTTATATGGTGTACTGGTCGTATATCTTGGCATGTCGGATATTACATAATAGGATCCGAATGGCAAACTGTCGAATTTGAAGTATCCTTTATAATCTGTCAATTTATAGTCCAAGAGATACTTCTCTGTAGAATTGTACAACATTATTGTTGCATTTGACAATCCTCCGTCACAATACATTTGTGTGCTGTCTCTGTCATACCAATCATTGCAATAAAATAAGGTATCACGAAATAGGGTGGAAGGATATTCAAATTGACCTGATATGGAGCCTGTTCCTTTCAACATTTGCGATATTGGAGATGATAATTCTATATCCACATCGTAAATATTGCCGTCGAGTTTTATTTTGTTGGCATATTTCCAACTGTTTTTAGCAGCATAATATACAGGTGCTCCTTGTTCGTTTATGGTATCTGGTATGGCATATAAAAGATAATTGCCCTCATGTAATTTGTTGAATATAAACTTGCCTTCTCCGTCAGTGCTTGTCTTGTACATTCTTTCTATCGCTCCGTTTGTGATGTTGGCGGCAATAACCAATGCATTCTCCGATTTTGTGTTTTTATATGATACTGTACCTTCAAGATTATATGCATTGATGAGAGTATAATTAGTCGTATCAGAGTGTCTTCCGCATTGCGAATACACGTGAATTGCCATGGTTATTTTCTTGTTTGTAGAGTCATGTTCTCCGTAATAATATACGGGATGCAGTTTATGTATGTCGTCGAAGTAGCCGTCACCGAAAGTTTCCCATTCTATGGAATCTTGATACATACTGTAAACGTTGCTTATCATGACAGGTTCACCGTAAAGACTGAAATTGTTTTCAGAAACATATACCATAGGTGTCTTTTTAAGATATAGTGTTATTTCGTCGCTTTCGTCACTTCCGCTGTTTTCTGCTTTGTCCACAAATAGCGTCAGGGTTACTTCTCCATTCGTGAAATCTTCTTCAGACGGGAAATAATCGGGTTGTAACGTCAAACTGTCGCTGAATGTGCCGCTTCCGGATGTTTCCCAGTGTATTTTTGAAAATAATGATGGAACATTGGCTTGTGTTAGCGATATATAACCAATTGATTCGCAAATGGTGTCATCAAATCCGGCGAATGGCTTTGCTGTGGCTATGCTATATGCACTTTCATGCGGTGATACCTCGTAATATTTCGTATTATATTGATTATCACATCCTGTTACTGCAATGTCACAATCCAATGTCAATCCCTGTATATAAATGATAGTATCTGTTATGTTTTTTATTACATTGTCGTATCTGTAATTGTTGAAATTGTCATGATAAATGTTATAACTGTTGAAATCACTTTCTTTATTGCTTTCCCATTTGACGAGTACACCTTCACCGGTGAATTGTTTCGTGACTTTTTTAGGTGCTGAAATAGGAGCATTTATATTGTGACTGTCTAAAAGTGGCATGTAAATTATTTTTCCTAAATTCATGTCATCGTTGTAATCAATAATAGCTTCTTCTATTGTTAAGGTGTTTGTGGTGCCCCAATAATTATTGGAAAGGTTTATGTTATTTTCTAAATTGTTAATAAATGTCGGTTTTGCTGATTCAAATAGTAGGAAGTTGTTGTTTGTAAACTGAACATTATTATAAGTTGAAAAATTAGTTATTGTGACATTAAGATGAAAAGTGTTGTCTTTTATGATAGCGGATTTTTGTGTATTGATATCGTAAAAACATAGATTATTCTCATAAAATGTGTTCTTTGTTATTTCGCAATATATATTGTCTTTAAATTCAATGGCATTTCCTAAATTCCAAAAGATGTTGTTCTCGACATATACTGAGTCTGTCTGGAGGTAAATGCCTATATTGTTCGTTGTGGTACTATTTGTTGGAGAATATATCACATTGTTTATTATTAGGTTATTCCCGGTTGAAGGCTTGTTGGCATTGCTGAGTAGTATAGCGATTTCCGAATTTTCAAAAATGTTATCTTCTATAATATTCCTTGTAGTTATGCCAAGTTTGTCAGTTATTACCATAATGGCATTCTGTCCTTCTTTAAAGACATTGTTTCTTATGATGTTGTCACTGCAAATGTTTTCATTGCTGTTTATAACAACGGCTTTATAGTTGTTGCAAAACCATGAATTTTCCACAGTACAGTTGTAAGAATCGAGAATATTGATGCCTTCTATGTATGAGTTCTCAAAGAAACAGTTTTTTATATTTATTTTGGAAGAATTTTTTATGCTGATAGCTGTTTCTATATCTTGGAATTTCACATATTTTAATGACACCTGATTCTCTTCATTGACATCTTTTATTTGAATACCTGTCCAATTCAACGTAGTGGCTGAACTGAAAATAACAGTGTCTTGTTCTGTCCCTTCTATCAGCAGTTTCCCTTTATTTACATACATTCCGGTGGATGATTCAAAGATTATTTGTGTTCCGGCATCTATTAATAATGTACTGATATTTTCAATGTAAATGTTTGAATATACGTAATAAATGTATTCTTTGGTCCAATGATGATCTCCTAACAATGTACCGCCTACAAATTTATATGTTTGCGCATTGAGAAGTTTTCCCGATAGACAGCACAATGTTATCGTAATCGCAGCTAAGAGTGTTGATATTTGTTTGGAAGACTTCATGATTGACTAAAAATAATAATACAATCCTATTCTTAAACCCATGCAGTCGAGGCGAGCAGTGGGCAGCGGTTCTTTTGTTATTGTTCCCAAATAACGATTGTAGTATATCTCAGGTACAATGTCAAAATCTTCGCTGATAGCATATTTCACTCCTATACTTCCTGATAATGTGAATTTTACTCTGTTAAACTCGTCAATATTCAAGTCTTTGATTTTATCGTTGCTGTTTTCAGTGATAAAAGAACCTTTTGCATTTATTAGATAATTCAAATCTCCTCTGCATTTGATGAATATGTTGAATCTTTCTGTCCTGAAAAAGGTATATGACACTCCAAAATTTAATCCTAAGTATAATAAATTGTTATTGCTAAATGTGTTGTATTTGAATTCCGAGCCGGAAATCATCACTGTATCGGTGATGTGGAAATAAGTAGTGTCGTGTGTAATACTGTTGATATTATAATATGTGTCTATGGTATCTATTGTGAAAGTTGGGGGGTCTTTTATTATGTCGGAAAATGAGAAATGATGACGTAGTGAATTTAAAGAAATACCTATTGTAAAATCAAAATTTTTATAAGTATAGCCACCATCTAAGTCAACTGTATAGTTGCGCAGTGAATATTTGTCAAGAGCACCAAGGCTTTCTTCAAAATAATCATGGTCAATGTCATTATTCCCTATATTGATTATTGTTAGATATTGTGAATATGATAGACGAAGTGAAAATTTTTCGTTGTGAGTATAATCTATTCCCATAAAAGCTCTTCTGACATCTTCCATTCTTTTTTTGATATTGGGTCTTTTATATACTATTACAGTGTCAACTACTCGTATTGTTTCTGTTTTTATCAACGTATCTGTTCTTACAATTGTGTCAGTGCGGACAAATGTAATGGTATCATGTACAAATACAGTGTCAGATACTTTCAATGGCACTTGCAGCAAGTCATTCTCTTTGTGTTTTTCTTTTTTAGGCTTTCTACTGTCATGTTTATTATCATCATTTGATTCTTTGTCAGTAATATTCCGGTCTTTGAAAATAACGACTTGATTGCCAATATATTTGAAAGAACAACCTGTGTTAGCCAAAATGTCAGACAACACATCTTTTACAGCTTTGTTTTCGGCAGAATAATGCTTGATCTGATAACCTTGTAAATCAGATGCACTATAAGCGAGTTTTATGGAGTATTCTTTATATAGTCTGTTTAATGCTGCGTCAACACTGATGTTTTCAAAAGATATGGAAATTTGTTTGTCTGTGATATCCTGTGCTCTTAATGTTGTTGTGGAAACAATGGCTATTAATATGGGAAGTATGAAATAATTTAACACAAATGGTTTATAACCAACAACTCTTCTGTAAAATAAGTCTATTTTCTCATTTCTTGACATTACGGTGTAATATTATTTCATGCCGCTAATTTATTAAAAAAAACATTAGATGATAAAAAATGTGTAAAAAATAATTGAGTGACACTAAAAAAAGTTTGCAGGTTTTTATTTTAAATGAAAATAAACCTGCAAACGCGAGCATTAAAAAGTGAATTTGGATAGAGTTTCATTATATTTTTGAAAACTTGTTTTATCTTATAGTTACCGTATTGCCTATTCTTACAATTTGCAAATTGAAGATGGCTGCCATGGTATCAAAGATACTTTCCAAGGTCTCATTTTCGAATCGTGCAGTGAGTATTAAATTGTTATATTTTTCATCGAGATAAATTTCAATTCCGTATGCCTGTGATAATGACTCTGTTACTGTTAACAAAGTAACATTGTTGAAATCAAGTATTCCTGTAGTTCTGGCAAATATGTTGTTGTTACTTGACTGATATTGTCTTTCTATACGGTTGTTTTTAGTATTGAATGTGCCTCTTTCTCCGGGTATGAGTGTTATCAACTCTTGTTGTTGACCTTTTTCGTCCACGCAGTACATTTTTACTTTGCCGGAATGCAAATCCACATAATATTCTGTAGATTCTTTTTCTGCATTTATGTCAAATTCAGTTCCGAGTACTTCTACTATCATACTTCCGCTTTTAATACAGAAAGGCTTTTCTGGATTTTTTGCCACATCGAAATGTGCAGAACCTTCAAAAAAGATATCCCTGTTGCTTGTGTTGAAACTTTTGTTGTAAGTTAATTTAGCATTTGGCTCTAATGTCACTTCTGTGTTGTCGGGTAATATGAAATGTTGAGATTCAGCCACTGCCATCAATATGGTTGTATTATCATGACGCAGAAAAATGCTTAATATCAATCCCAATACCAGCACTGCGGCAATCGATGCTATTGCAGCATAATATTTTAGGAATTTCTTTGTTTTGTTTGTTTCAAATATGTTATTCTCTTCGATTTCTTTGATGCGGCGATTGACTTTTTGCAAGGCAGACTCGGTATCGAATTTTTTCTCGGCTTTTGGTTCCGAAAATTCCCAAATCTTCTTGATAGATTCAAAATATGATTGATTGTATGGTGATTTAGTCAACCATATTTCAAACTCTTTCCTCTTCTCACTGCTTAGTTTCCCATGCAAGAAGTCTGTTATGAGTTCATTATATTTTTTGTTGACATTTACCATCTTTTTTTTTCTCTTAATTTCAAATTTATGACAACTTTATATATTGTTTTCCCTATCATTTTTTACAATTTTAACAAAAATTTAACATTTGACGACTATTTTTAGAGGAAAAACATTCCGATAAAATCTTTTAAGGCATTTCTAAGGTGTGTGAGTGCTTTGGAAAAGTCTTTTTCAACGGTTTTGGAAGATATATTCAGTTTTTCAGCTATCTCGTGATATTTCAATCCTTCATATCTTTTCATTTCGAAAGTCTTCCTCGAGCGTTCAGGCAATTCTATCAATGCCTCTTCCATTCTTAACTTCAAGTCCTTTTCTTTTAATTTTTCCAATGGATTGTTATTGTCCGGTTCGGAATTAAATCCTATAAAATTAAGGTGCTTTTCTCTTATTTTTTGCAATTTAATATAATTCAATGTATGGTTCAATACACCTTTATAAAGATAAGCTTCTAACGATGTGGTTATTAGCAGGGTGCTGTGTTTAAGCCATATTTTTACGAAAAAGTCTTGCACTATTTCTTCCGCCACATCACTATCATCGACAAACCTATTGCAATAATTGACAAGCGGTGAATAAAACTTACGGAAAATTATATCGAAAGAAAAGCGGTCGCCTTTTTTCATATTTTCAATAAGAATACCATATTCATTGCTGTTAATTATCATATGTTAATAGGTATAACAAATACAAAACTCTTCAGATAATTTTATGCAAATATAGCGCTTTTTTAAAGAGAAAAAACATTTTTGTTTTTTTTTGTTGAATGACGTAGTGTTCATCATAAATTAATGTTGGACAATATTTGAAGCAAGGAATGCTGTATCATGTTGATAGATACAGTTGTTTTTAAGATATGAAATAATATGAAACACCATTTTTATTTTTTTGATAGACAATGGTATAATCGATTTATAGCTTTAATATCAAATGGTTATTTGTTTTTTGATAAAAATTTTTCATATTAATGTAAGAAGTATAAAAAATAGTCTTAACTTTGCAGTCCGAAAAATTGTAAAGATTAATTGTATTAAAGAATGTACGCAATTGTAGAAATCGCAGGGCAACAGTTCAAGGTAAGCAAAGGTGATGAGATATTTTGCAATCGCTTGAAAGGTGAAGTCGAAAGCGCTATCACTTTCGATAAGGTGTTGTTGATTGATGATAATGGCAACACAAGGGTTGGCACCCCCGTCCTCCAAGGTGCTAAGGTTGATGCTACGATAGTCCAGCATCTCAGAGCTGATAAAGTTCTTGTTTTCAAGAAGAAAAGAAGAAAAGGTTATCAGAAATTAACCGGCCACCGTCAGGATATGAGTAAGGTGCGCATTGAAAACATTACTGAATAAAAAAATTAAAAAATTAGTAGTTATGGCACACAAAAAAGGCGTTGGTAGTTCCGAAAACGGTCGTGAATCACATAGCAAACGACTCGGAGTTAAGGTGTTTGGCGGACAAGCTGTTTTGGCAGGTAATATCATCGTTCGTCAACGTGGTACAAAACACAATCCCGGTGACAATGTGGGTATAGGTAAAGACCATACTTTGTTCGCTTTGAAAGACGGTGTTGTGAAATTTTATAAGGATAAGAAAAGAAACAACAGATCATATATCACCGTTATCCCCGTGAGCGGTGAGATAGTGGACTGATTGTTTTGAATAACGAGACAGAGAAAAGCCCGGTTCATTGTAATCGGGCTTTTTTGTTCTTCATGACACTTCTTTTGTGTTTTTGAAGAAAAATTTAGAAAACACTCCGATTTTTTGGTTCTAAATATTATTTTTGCAAAACAAATATAACGCTTATGTTAGTAATATCTTATATCAGAGAACATAAAGAAGAGGTTATCAATCGTCTGAGTATCAAAAACTTTACTCGTTTTGAGCTGATTGATGAGATTTTAGAACTCGATGATGAACGTCGTAGAGTACAACAGGAAAACGATGAGGCTCTCGCCGAAGCCAATAATTTAGCCCGTATTATTGGAGATTTGTTTAAACAGGGCAAGGCATCAGAAGCTAATGAACTGAAAGCTAGAAATGCTGTGCTTAAAGAGAAAGCCAAGTCGTGCTCCGACAGGCTCGCAGTGATAAAACAGAGCATTCAGGAAAAACTTGTGGAGATTCCCAATACTCCTCATCTTGATGTGCCTCGTGGCAAGACTGCTGCCGACAATCTTAATGTGCATCAGGAAGGAGAGATGCCTAAACTGCCGGATAATGCAATGCCTCATTGGGATTTGCTTAACAAATATCAACTCGCCGATTTCGAACTCGGCAACAAAGTCACCGGAGCCGGATTCCCTTTCTATAAAGGTAAAGGTGCCCGTCTGCAGCGTGCTTTGATAAATTTCTTCCTCGATGAGGCTGTCAGTGATGGTTATTTCGAGGTGCAGCCTCCTGTCCTTGTCAATGAGGCTTCTGCCTATGCTACCGGTCAACTTCCTGATAAAGAGGCTCAGATGTATGCTGTGCCTCTCGATAAGATGTATCTTATTCCTACTGCAGAGGTGCCGGTAACCAATATATTCCGTGATCAGATTGTACAAGAAGCACAACTGCCGATAAAAACAGTCGCTTATTCCAATTGTTTCCGTCGTGAGGCAGGTTCATGGGGTAAAACCGTACGAGGCTTGAATCGTCTTCATCAGTTCGACAAGGTGGAGATTGTGGAAATAGCTAATCCTGCTAATTCATACGAACGTCTTGAGGCTATGAAAGCCCATGTTGCAGGCTTGCTCCGTAAACTCGAATTGCCTTTCCGTGTCCTTCGTCTCTGCGGTGGCGACATGAGTTTTACTTCAGCAATGACATACGACTTCGAGGTTTATTCTGCTGCACAGCAACTGTGGCTTGAGGTAAGTTCTGTCTCCAATTTCGAAACGTTCCAGGCTAACAGAATGAGACTCAGATATAAAGATAAAGAAGGCAATATCAATTTCGTGCATACTCTTAACGGTAGTGCTCTCGCTCTCCCGCGTATTGTGGCCGCTTTGCTTGAGAATAACCAATGTGCTGAGGGCATTAGAATTCCTAAAGCACTCCAAAAATATACCGGCTTTGAGATTATTGACTAATATATTATGTTTGTTGTCGGTGTTGTCGCTGCTGTCATGCTCCGACACTCCGTCAAAACAGGTGAGTTCGATGCAAAAACGCCTCGCTGTCGTGCAATCCGGCGTTTCAACTCTGTATGAGAGAGATTTTGACTTCCTCGTAAAGGAATATTATCGCATAGATACTACTTTGGCAAGAAAATCCAACATATCAAAGGAAATGGATTTGTTGGCGTCATATCTTCAACAGTTTGAAACGGTTAGAGTGGATATGCTCGATGAGATAAAATATTCCGAACAACAGTTGTCGGATCTTAAATACGATATAGATAACAACAAGCTTTCCGAAAATGATATCTCCAAGTATCTTAAGGATGAAGAAGCTGCCGTGAAACGTCTTGAGGCTCAATTGGATTATTTTCGTGACAGATTTTCTCAACAGAAAAAAGTCGTCAAGAACTTAAAGTAATGATATGCCATGAAAGTGCCCTGTCTTGTTTTCTTTTTGCTGTTCGCTTTTTTGTCGATTGATGTTCAAGCACAGATTAATATCAACAATCCTCAAAAGATGGAACAAAAGGTGACTGAAGAACGTCTTGCAAAAGAATTGTTCAATAAAAAGGAATATGATAAGGCGAAAGATATATATCTTAAATTGTACAATGATTATAAACAAATTGTATATTTTAACCAGTATATCGACTGTCTCGTTCTTGACGGGGATTTAAGTCTGGCAGAACGCAGCCTGAGAACTTATTTGAGAGGCAATAACTCCAATTGGAGAGCCAAAGTGCTGCTTGGCAATATCTATATTCTTGGTAACGAATATGACAAGGCAGACAAATATTTTGTAAGATTTATAAGAGAAGTACCCAAGACAAGGAGAACTGTATCCGAAGTCGCCTCAATAATGCGTTCTTATGGATTGGAGAAATACGCATTGCAGCTCTATGAGGATGCTGCTGAAATTCCGGAGATAGATTATCAGTTTTATCTTGAAAGAGCATATTGCTATCAGTCGATGCTCGACTTTGAGAATGCTACTGAGATGTATCTTCGACACCTTGAAAAGACTCCTAAACAATATGATATGGTGAAAAACCGTATCCGTGTCATGATGATGTATGATATGGACGGTTCCATAAATGATATTATAAGGACTGTTTTGCTTGCCAATACTCAGAAATATCCTGATAATATAAAGTTTTCGGAATTGTTGATGTGGTTTTCTCTGCAGATGATGGATTATGATATAGCCCTGATGCAGGCTGAGGCTCTTGACCGCAGGACAGGAGATAGAGAGAGCGACATATTTTATATAGCAAGTATTGCAGAGGATAACAAGGAATTTGAGGTGGCTTCCGATGCTTATAACTATATAGTCAACAAACATCAGGATGGAGTGTTCTATTTGAAGGCGGCGGTGGCATTGTTGAACCTGGAATATCTGAAAGCCGTAGAAGAAAATATCAACGATGTCAAGTATTATGAGTCTTTGTCGAAACGTATAGATCAGGCTTTTGATAATATAGGATTCTTTCAGCAGACCCGTCCTCTCATGCTTGCACAAGCTGAAATATTGGCATATCATCTTGATAGAATCGACGATGCTGTTTCTCTTTTAGAGAGAGGTATAGCTCTTGGCGGCACTAATTATGAACAGTCGATTCTGAAAATGCGTCTTGCCGATATATATCTTTATAATGATGAGATATGGGAAGCTACTTTGTTGTACAGTCAGGTGGATAAGGCAATGAAAGATGACCCTTTGGGACATGAGGCAAGACTGAAAAATGCACGACTTCGTTATTATATAGGTGAATTTCAATGGGCTGTCACTGTGCTTGATATACTGAAATCTGCTACGTCAAAGTTGGTTGCCAATGATGCCATGACATTGTCGCTTTTGATAAAAGATAACTTGGAATATGATACTGTGGCATTAAGACGTATAGCAAAAGCAGATTATTATATCTATCAGAAAAAATATGACATTGCCGAGAAAGTACTTGATTCTGTTTGTATTTATAACCCTAATGAAGTAAGTCTCCCGGCAGTGTATTACCGTAAGGCGCAGATTGCAATGACACGTCAGGATTATTCTATGGCGGACAGTTTGTTCCGTAAGGTTTATGAGGGGTATGCCGGCAGTTATATTGCTGACGAAGCTTTGATGGATGATGCTGAGGTGTTGGAAAAATATCTTGACAGAAAAGATGATGCGATGCGTTGTTATGAGATGTTGATGGATACATATACTGCCAGCGTTTATGTGGCTCAGGCACGCAAAAATTATCGCCGGATTCGTGATGGTATAAAATGATGGTTGTATGAAAGATAATATCGGTAAAGTAAAACCCAAAAAGGCACTTGGACAACATTTCCTCATGGATTTGAATATTGCTCACGATATTGTTGACGCCTTGTCTGACGAGGTGGGAGAAGTCGTTGAAGTAGGTGCGGGCATGGGTGTACTTACTCGTTATCTTATCCCAAAATTTGGTGATAGGCTTCATGTTGTTGAGATTGATAATGAATCTGTTGTATATCTTGAAAAGGCATTTCCTGAACTTGGTACAGCAATAGAACATGCCGATTTCCTTAAAACGGATTTACATCGTTTTGGAGATAATATCGCCATTATTGGCAACTTCCCCTATAATATAAGCAGTCAGATTTTCTTTCATGTGTTGAAATACCGTGACAATGTGATTGAGATTGTCGGTATGCTTCAAAAAGAAGTGGCAGAACGTATCAGTGCAGCCCCGGGAAGTAAGACATACGGCATTTTAAGTGTCTTGCTGCAGGCTTGGTATGATATAGAGTATCTTTTTACTGTCAACGAGAATGTCTTTAACCCGCCTCCCAAGGTGAAATCAGCAGTGATACGTCTTAGACGTAATGAGGTAAAATCTTTGAATTGTGATGAAAGATATTTTACAATGGTTGTAAAACAGGCTTTTAATCAACGTCGCAAGACTTTGCGCAATTCATTGCGTTCTCTTGTACCTGCTGATATGATGGGTAATCCTCTTTTGGATAAACGTCCTGAGCAACTGTCTGTTGACGACTTCGTTACTTTGACAAATATGTTGTCAATAAAATAAGTTTTTTTAGTAAGCTCTTAAAATTACATTTAGCGATATACTTCGAGATAGTGTCAAGAGCAGTATCTATTGTTTTTTCGATAAGTTAATAAGGAATTATCATCGCTTTTCTGGACAGTATCATTTCTTTGGGAAGGATGGTATCATTATCTGTTTTCCGTTCTTTTTTACTTCTGTATCTTCTGTCTCCGGCAAGATGTCTGATTTTTGTCGGTTGTATTGTTGAAGAGCAGGAAAGAATTGAAAAATGCAAACAATGTGACACCGGCTTGAGACTCTATGGTGTCTTCTGTAAACATCGACAGTAACATGATAAGCAAGAAAGTAACATAAAGGAAGTTACGTGAGTTTTTGTCGAAAATTATCGGATATAATAATGTAAATAAAAACCATAACAAGCCTATTATTCCCAGTCCTACAGTGATAGACAGATACTGATTATGAGAGCGGTGCCTATATTGTGGAAGGAGTTTTGAGTCAGATTCTTCATAATAATTTTCAAAAGCGTCAGGCAAATCTCCGGTACCGACACCGAAAATTAAATTGTCTTTTATGATGTTTAATGAAGCTTTGATATATTCTATTCTTTGGAATTCCGAACTGCCGTTTGCGTCTTTTGTCTTTTTATATCTTTGATATGCAACCAACATTTTCGACAGCCTTGTCATTATTCCTGGATTGTATATATAGTTATAATTGTCAATGTTATTTTCAATATGTTGAATATCTTCTTTTGTGAGTTGAGATAAGCCTTCTGCATCTTTTCTTAAGTTTTTGGAATTCAAATATCTTATAATAGATTGATAATCAATATCTTTAAAATCAATATCGCTTATTTTTCCCCATTCTTCCTCTAATTCGGATTCACAAATGTAAAGTCCGGAATATCTGCCTTCTTCTATCGGAAAATTTACAGTGTCATGGATATATGGGTTTCCCAATTTTGTTGTTTTATCTAATGTAGAGAAATCGATTTTTCCCGGGAAAAGGTTTTCTTTTATTATTTTGAAAGTTTTCAATGAGCCAATTGAGAATACTACAAGTATTAAAGAGAAAACTATTATTTTAACAGTCGTATTACCTTTTTTTATTGTGAAATATATGATTATTAAAGAAGGTATGACAGTCAACAATACAAAACCTATAAGAGATTCAAAAACAAATGTAAGCCATAAGAACCATAATATTAAGGCCATCATAATGATTTTCAATGAAATATGATATTTTCTAGTCACTATGAAATAGGCAAGAATGAAAATGCTGAAAACTATACTTAGACAGAATCGTATGTGACTGATAAAAACTGATATTTCCCGTACATCGAGGAAGTCTTTGCTTAGATACTTCTCTGTACTGAAAATTGCACCGAAAACAATGGAGGCGATGTAAAACCATAACACAATATCGGTTTGTTTGCGCGTAAGCGGTTTCATGGAAGATAGCAATATAGGAAAGAGAAGCAGAGGCAGTTTAGTACGCAAATCTTTTGCTGCATAATCGAAATCGGCAGTGTGTATCAAACCTAACACATGAATAAGAAATAATGATGAAAGCACAAGAGCTGTTTTGTTGTGCAGAAAAGTGTTGAATCTCTCTCTGATGTTGCATCCGATATAACGGAACGACACTGCAATTTGAGACGACAGGCGAGGCAGGAGACTCTTTTCTGGAAACATCTTGTTGATGTCAGCCATGGGAACGCCGACAAGAATCCATACTGCGAGAAGGTAAAACTGTGTTACACTCATCCCATAATTTGATAACGGAATGAATACCGCCATACTGATGAGTCCAAGAAGATAAAATCCTGTGCCAATTTTGCCGTAACTCATTTATTTTGATTGCCCTTTAATATTGTTTCGTATTCGTTTTTGCCGTTACTGTCAAGAAGAATCTCAAAAGCTCTTTGTATCTCTTCATCATCGGCAATGGTTGATGTTATTCTTCCTTTCTGATGGTAATATCTGCCAACGATTTCATATTTGAGAAGTTCTTTTATCTCTTCGCTGTTGTTAATCAAGTCGTTGTCCTTGTGTTTTTTCAGTTCTGATTCTAATTGTGACAACTGCGATTCTATAACTTCCAAATAACCCTCTTCTTCAGCGGTGTTGCGCAAGTCTTCAATTTGCTTTTCACTTTCAGACACGAAAGAAAAATTCTGATTTTCAATAAATTCCATAAAATCGTTATAGATATTGTCAGTTACTGTAAATGTTTCCGGATCATCTATGGATTTATTCTCATTGTAAAACTTGTTTCCGTATTTGAAGAATAAATTTTTGGCATACAGGTTTGAAGTTATGGTAGAGAAACTGTCGATATCTATTTTTACGTCAGGTTGTATGCCATGTCCTTCATACACTATTCTTCCGTTAGCTGTTTTAAACTGAGGACCAAGGGTATCGGTACTGCCGTTTTCTGTAGTGTTTTTCTTTTTTGAATAATCTATTTCTTGAATACAACGTTTACTTGGGATATAATACTTTGAAACTGTAACTTTGATCTGAGTGTTATAGTTCATGTGCAATATATTTTGTACCAATCCTTTGCCGAAGGTACGTTGACCTATTATCACACCTCTGTCGAAATCCTGAATTGATCCGGCGACTATTTCGCTTGCCGAAGCACTTAGACCGTTAACTAAAATAGCAAGAGGAATGTTGGTATCGTTAGGTTCGTTTTTAGTGAAATAGTTTTTATTCTGTTGCGAAGTTTTACCTTTTGTATATACAACAAGCTGGTTTTTGGGGACGAAGATATTGACGATGTCTATCGCCTCGTTGAGCAAGCCGCCGCCATTTCCGCGCAAATCGAGGATTATGCCTTTGAGGTCGTGTTCTTCTTTCATTTTCAGAAAACATTCCCTTACTTCTTTGGCTGCGTCTTTAGTAAAACTTCCAAGTGCTATATAACCTATTCCATTGTCGAAGACTCTTTGATAGGTAATATTGTCAACCTTGATATTCTCTCGTGTCAATGTTTTAGTGGCTATACTTTCATCATAACGTTTTATTTTCAGGGTCACGGTGGTTCCCGGCTGTCCTTTCAACAGTTCACTGACTTCGGAGGTATTTTTTTTACTGACATCCATTCCGTTTATTTCCAACAAAATATCGCCCGGCAGTAATCCGCTTTTATGAGCCGGTGAGTTTTCGTAAGGTTCTGCTATATGTACGGCATTGTCGTAATAGCTTATTATGGCGCCTATGCCGCCGTATTCGCCTGTCGTCATAAGTCGAACGTCTTCTATCTCGGATTCCGGAATATAAACGGTATAAGGGTCTAAACTCTCAAGCATGGCATTGATTGCAGCTTCGTTGAGTTCGGAAGGGTTTATGTCATCGACATAATTGAGATTAAGTATTTTTAATACGTTGTTATAAATGTCGAGACTTTTTGATATTTCAAAATTGTTGAGTTTTTCTTGTGCCATCATCGACAATGGCAACAACATCATCAATAAGAGAATGTTTTTAATTCTTTTCATTGTTGAAATTATTAAGGGACGGGGTCATAGCCGCTGCCGCCCCAAGGATTACACGATAATATTCTTTTTATTGTCAGCCAGCCGCCTTTTATAGCACCGTATTTTCTTATTGCTTCTATGCCGTAATTGGAACATGTCGGCGTGTAACGGCACGATTTGCCTAAAAATGGCGATAATGTCACTTGATATATGCGTATCAGCAATATCATGATGTCGGCCGGTATCTTTATAAGTCTTTTCATTTCAGAGACATTCGTTCTGTAAACGTTCAATAAGCAGTTTTATTTTCTTTTCAATATCTTTATATTCCATTATTATCGTTGCGGTATAGACAAGAGCTATGTCGATCGTAATATTTTCGTCCATACATTTACATAACAATTCATGTTTGTTTTTTCTCCAAGTTTCACGAATCAGACGTTTTATACGGTTGCGTTTTATTGCATGATGAAAACGTTTTTTTGATACTGATACGAGAATCCTTGGTAAGGCATCACATTGGTTGTCGGGTTTAGTTACGTTTATTATGACCCTAAAAGGATAAAAACTGAAGCCTTTGCCTTTTTCAAACAAGGCCATAATGGCTTTTTTTTTGAAAAGCCTTTGAGATTTCGGTAATCCTTCGGTCTTTAACAATGTTATTTCTTTTTGTTTTTCTTGTTTTCTGCAGTAAGAAATTGTTCTATTGCCATTGTCATTGAAGGTGCTGTCTGTGTGGGAGCAGAGAAATTCAGAGTGAATCCTGCATCGGTGATGGCCTGACATGTTGTTTCGCCGAAACCTCCAATTACTACGTTTTCAGTCTGTTTGAAATCCGGGAAATTGGACTTCAAGGAGTCTATTCCTGCAGGACTGAAAAATACCAGCATATCATAATTGTCAATTTTGACATGAGAAAGGTCGGATGCAACAGTCCTGAAAATTACAGCTTTCTTGAAATTAATTTTAGCATTGGTAAGCATCTCAGGATGATCTTCGTTGGTGCTGATGTTGGAACATGGAAGAAAATAACTTTCATTACTATGTTTTTTCATGATAGCAATAAGTTCCGCAAACGAATGCTTGCTGAAAAATATTTTTCTTTTTCTGTATTGAATGTAGTGTTGCAAGTATAAAGCTGTAGATTCTGTAACACAAAAATACTTAAGTTCATCGGGAATAGTATAACGCATTTCTTTTGCGATACGGAAGAAATGGTCAACAGTGTTGCGACTTGTTAGTATTATGGCAGTGTAGTCCGAAAGTTTTATTTTATCTTGTCTTAATTCTGATGCGCTTACATCTTCCAACCTGATGAATTTTTCAAATTCTATGTTGACATTGAATTTTTTTATGATGTTATCATAAGGGGTTTTTGTAATGTCAACAGGTTTGGGCTGCGAAATTAGAATTGACTTGATTTTCATTTCAGTAAATTATTATTTTTCGTAATGTTAGTTTTTATTTTGCAAATTTCAGTAACTCTATATGATACAATTACTTGTAACTATCCGATAAGCCATTGTCAGTGCTACTGCCAAGGGTGCTATTTCAAGCGTGCAAAGATACAAAAAAATATTAATATAGCTTAGTTTGGTTAAAATTTGAAGTTCGAAAAATATTTTCACTATCCTGATGATGTATGGAATAAACAAAATAATGCCGGTAATGATGCATATTGCCTTGCTTGGATAAAATATTATGATAAGCATCGTCGGTATAAGAATTAGATTGTTAAGACTCACAGCCGATAGCCGCACTATTGTATGGTGCTGTATGGCCTTTTTCGCATTTATAATCCATCCGTAAAGATTAGACATGAGGTATTGAAACAATAGAAATACGGCAATGCTGCAACATATTATCAGATAAAATTTAAAACTTCTGAATAAAGAGTCATTATTGATTATCAGTAAAATATGTTGTATATATAATGACATCATCGCGATATGGCATATAAAAACCGAAGTACCGGAAATACTGCGCAAAGGGTTCCATTCTCTCAACATCTTTTCTGATGATTTGTTTTGTGCGAATGTCGTGATAATGGTACTGAATTTATTGTAGGCAAGACTTCGGTTGAGTGCTATTGTCAAAAGTGTAATTAAAATTATTGCCATGTTCCACCAAGGTGAGAATGATGATGTGTTTCTAATATTTGTTTCTACGGTATAGTTAGGTTTCTCTGTTACAAAATGAAATGATGAATATATGGTGTCATTGGTTGTTATTGATGCGTTATCAGCCTGATACTCAATGTTTGAGCATGGTGTGTCAATTGGAAAGCAAGACATGATAATGCTATCGTTCATTAGTTCAACTTTATTTTGCAAAGATACATTTTGTTTAAATGTCGTGCAAGAAAGGTGATTTTTTTTGATTTTAGAAAATAGATTTATATCTTTGCATTTTGTTTGTAATCATGTAGTAATAATCATTGTAAATCGATATGGAACTTATTGAAAAAATCAAAAAAAATGCGCAAGCCAATCCGCAACGCATAGTGCTTCCCGAAGGAACAGAAGAACGTACTTTGAAAGCCGCAGATATTGCTCTTGAACAGAAACTTGTGAAAGAATTGGTGCTTCTCGGCAATGAATCGAAAATAAATGAAATGGCAGAACAATTCGGGTTAAAAAATATCTGTAACGCCATTATTGTTGACCCCGTCAACAATCCCAAGAAGGAGTATTATGCCAATATGCTGTATGAATTACGCAAAAGTAAAGGTGTTGACATGGATAAGGCTATGAAACTTGTGGAAGATCCTTTGTATCTTGGTGTTCTTATGATCAAAGCCGGTGTCGTTGACGGAGAACTTGCCGGTGCCGACAATGCGACTGCCGATGTGCTTCGCCCTGCTTTGCAGATTGTCAAGACACGTCCCGGTATCAGTACTGTATCAGGTGCTTTTATGATGGTGTTGCCTGAGAACAAGAAAAATTATGGTGATGATGGCATAATGGTGTTTGCAGACTGTGCCGTATCACCGGAGCTGACAGCACAACAACTTGCGGAAATTGCTGTTATCTCAGCCGAGACGGCCAAAAATATTGCCTGTATTCAAGAACCACGTGTCGCCATATTGAGTTTCTCTACTAAAGGTAGTGCAAAACATGAGAAAGTCGATAAAATTATTGAAGCGACAAGTATAGCTAAAGAAATGGCTCCTGGTCTCAAACTTGATGGCGAGTTGCAGTCTGATGCTGCCATAGTACCTTCGGTGGCAATGAAAAAAGCACCTCATTCTGAAGTCGCCGGTAAGGCCAACGTGTTGATATTCCCTTCTTTAGAGACAGGCAACATAGCTTATAAACTTGTACAGCGCCTTGGTGATGTTGAGGCGGTTGGTCCGGTTCTTCAAGGTATGGCAGCACCTATCAACGATTTGTCAAGAGGCTGTTCCGTCGATGATATTGTCAATATGATTGCTGTTACTGTTAATCAGGCAGCTGCCAATAAATAATTAAAAATTACTGTTATGAAAATATTAGTTCTTAACTGCGGAAGCTCTTCGATAAAATATCAACTTATCAATATGGATAACGATCATGCAGTTTTGGCAAAAGGGCTTCTTGAACGTATAGGCCTCGAGATGGGAGAATTTACCCATAAATATAGAGGTGAGAAACATTATGAACAACTGCCGATACCTAATCATACCTTTGGCATAGACCTTGTACTTAAAGCTTTGGTGAATCCGGATTATGGCGTTATAGACTCGCTTGATGAAATAGGTGCCGTAGGTCATCGTTTGGTACATGGTGGTGAGAAATATACCAAGAGTGTTCTGATAGATGAAGATGTGGTGAAAGGTATGGAAAGTCTTATTGACCTTGCACCGCTTCACAATCCAGGCTGTTTAGAGGGCGTTTATGCTGTCACAAAACTGTTGCCCAACGTAAAACAGGCAGGCGTTTTCGATACCGCATTCCATTCTACCATGCCGCCGGAGTCTTATCTTTATGCAGTGCCTTATGAGTATTATGAGAAATATCGTATCCGCAGATATGGCTTCCATGGTACAAGTCATAAATATGTTGCCGAAAATGGAGCTGAATTTATAGGTAAGGATTGGAAAGAACAGAAAATCATCACTTGTCATCTTGGGAGTGGAGCCTCTGTCGCTGCTGTCAAAAATGGCAAATCTGTCGATACTTCCATGGGATTCACTCCTGTTGAGGGTCTTATGATGGGTAGCCGTACCGGTGATCTCGACCTTGGCGCATTTATGTATATCGCCGATAAGGAGGGCTTTGATATGAAGGCCATGAATACTCTCGTCAATAAGAAATCAGGTCTCGTCGGCATTACCGGCGGCAAACAAGATATGCGCGATGTGAATGCAGGACGTAATGCCGGTGACGAACGTTGTACATACGCTTTTAACATGTTCGCTCACAGAGTGAAAAAATATATAGGGGCATACGCTGCTGTGATGAATGGAGTCGATATTATAGTAATGACAGGCGGTATTGGTGAGAATGCATGGTTTATGAGAGAAGCAATATTGCTGAATATGGAATATCTCGGTGTGAAACTTGATAAGGAGGTTAACGAGAATACCATGGGCGAGGCAAGAGTGATTTCTTCCTGTGATTCCAAGGTTACTGTGGTGGTTTATCCTACAGATGAAGAATATATGATTGCCAAAGATACTTATGATTTGGTAACTGCTTGAAATAAAAGAAATTGATAAAAATATGGGGCGAGTCTGTATTGTTAAATCGGACTCACTCCGTTTTTTGTATTTGGGAATGTAAAAATACAAAGAGTTGATTATGGTGAGAATATGTATTTAGGTGCAACGACATAGTCAATTGCCATAGCCGAGAAATTTTTTCTCACTGTTATCTGATATAATGTGGAATCTCAGGCGGCAGTATTATCGAAAATTCTATAAGACCTTTGAGTTCCCCATTGTCATACCAGGGGGTTTGATATATCATCTTTTTAACATCTCCTTTCTGAATAGTATATACATTGGTCTCTTTGTTTTCGATTAATCTGTGTATTATATCTTGTGACCTCGTTTTGTGGCAACCCAACATGTTCTTCCCTGTCATGTCTCCAAAAACACTTTTTGATTTATTATTCATATACACTATGTTGCCTTCAGTGTCGGAAATAGTTATGCTTACATTAATCTCATTGAAAAAGTCTTTTTCCATATAGAATTTTTTTATGCAAAAAAAAGAAATATTTTTTTAAAATGAAACATTTTATCGAAATATTATTACTACGTCATTTGATAAATGTCTATATTTGCAAAAAATATTATTAAATTGAAAAAATTATATCGTTATATCATCAGGTCATATATCGGCACGTTTTTTTTTACTTTTTTCGTTGCCGTATTCATTCTTTTGATGCAATTTTTATGGTGTTATATCGATGATTTTGTCGGAAAAGGTTTGGAAGTCAGTGTTATATTAAAATTATTGTTTTATACATCCATAACTTTTGTTCCCATGGCATTGCCTTTGGCAATATTGCTTTCTTCGTTGATGTGTTTCGGTAAACTTGGCGAGTATTACGAACTTGTTGCCATGAAAGCTTCCGGCATTTCTATTTGGAAGATAATGCGCCCTTTGTTGGTGTTTTCCGTAATAATGAGTTTTGTGGCATTTTTCTTTTCTAATAATGTTCTTCCTTATGCCAACCTTAAATCACAGTCTCTGCTTTATGATGTACGGCATCAGAAAATGGCACTTGATATACCTGAAGGCGTTTTTTACAGGGGAATTGACGATTATGTGATAAGAGTTGGTAAAAAAGGAGATGATGGTAACTCGTTGTACGATGTCATGATCTATGATCATTCTGATGGAAAAGGCAATGTGAAGGTTACTACTGCAGATTCCGGTTATATCGCTTTGTCGAAAACTCAGAAAGAGATGATATTTACTCTTTATGATGGTTGTAATTATACTGAGATGACTGATGATAAAGATTATAGGGTTAGAAGACCGTTTCAGACCATGTTTTTCAAAAAGCAGTATATCACTTTCGATTTGTCGGAATTCGACTTGACACGTACCGACGAGGATTTGTTCAAGTCCCATCATTCCATGCTTAATATTGCTCAGTTGAATGTTGCAATTGATTCTCTTAATAAGACATACGACAAACGTGTCGAGAAATATGATGAATCTTTCAAGAGAAGATTTCATAATCTTGTTGCAGATGATGAAGAATTTGTAAAACATGACAAAAGGGCGAGCAAAAAAAGCAAGGAAAAAGTTGAGAATGACAATGAAGAGAAAATCATCTGGCCTTTATTGGATAATTTTACTATAAAAGAACAGACTTCAATAGTGGACATGGCTTTGTCTTCAACAAAAAACATAAAAGAAAATATTGATGTCAATGTCAAGGAGTTTAACCGGCAAAAGACCAATATTCTCAAGCATGAGCAGGTGTTGAACCAAAAGTTTTCTCTTAGTGTGGCATGTCTGATATTTTTTTTCATTGGAGCACCTTTGGGAGCAATAATACGAAAAGGCGGACTCGGATTGCCTGTGGTGGTAAGTGTGGTGTTTTTTGTGATATATTATATCATGACTATAACCTGCGAAAATATTGCACTTGCCGGTGACATGCCTATGTTCCTCGGAGTATGGCTTTCGTCCATAGTGTTGTTCCCTATAGGTGTGTTTCTTACTTTCAAGGCTACTACTGATGGCGAGTTGCTTGACGGAGAGAGTTGGAAAAAGACTTTTGATAAAATTTTTACACATAAGAATAGATAGTTATGAATATATTGCTGCTGTGTAACAAATCGCCTTATCCTCCGAGTGAAGGAGGTCCTATGGCAATGAATAGTATCATCACCGGCCTCATTGGTAAAGGTCATAAGGTGAAAGTAATGGCATTCAACAGTGACAAATATAGTGTCAATCCGGATGGTATTCCTCCTAAATATAAAGAGGATACCAGAATAGAATTTGTTGATATAGTCCTGAAAGTGAATCCTATCGATGCATTTAAAAATCTTTTTACCGGTGAATCTTACCATGTCCAGCGCTTTGTCTCTGAGGAGTTTTCCAGTCGTCTTGTGGAAGTGCTAAAAGAGGAGGAATTTGATATTGTGCAGTTGGAGATGGTGTATATGGCTCCTTATATTGATATTATCAGAAAACATTCTCGTGCTGAGATAGTGTTGAGAGCTCACAATCTTGAACATCAGATTTGGGAAAGAATAGCAAAAAAGACGAGGTTTTTTGCCAAGAGATGGTATATAAATCATTTGGCACGTACTTTGAAGTCCTATGAACTCAATGTCATTAAAAAAGTCGATGGTATAGCTGCAATTACTAATAGAGATGCTTCTTTTTTCAGAAGAGTGACATCGAAACCGGTGATAGATGTGCCTTTTGGTGTTGATATTGACATGTTTAAATATGATAATAAGGTAAAAAAAATTCCGGATTTCTATCATATTGGTTCAATGAATTGGATGCCTAATGAGGAGGCCGTGAAATGGTTGTTGGACAATGTGTGGGATAAGGTGGTGGAAAGAGAGCCGGAAGCCAAGTTGTATCTGGCGGGACGCAATATGCCTCAATGGCTTGTTAAAACTGATAAACACAACGTTTTTGTAGTTGGTGAAGTAGAAGATTCTCACAAATTCGTCAGTGAACATGACGTGGCAGTGGTACCTTTGTTATCAGGTGGTGGTATGAGAATCAAGATAATAGAATCGATGGCTTTGGGTAAGACGGTTATATCCACCATGGTTGGTGCTGAAGGTATTCAATACAAAGAGTTTGAGAATATTATTATTGCTGATAATGCTGACCAGATGATAGAAGCGATGTGCAGAATAATGCAAGACCGTGACAACGCGGAAAGAATTGGTGCCAATGCCCGCCGTCTGATAGAGAATGTATATGATAATGATAAGATAATTAATAGATTGGTAATATTTTATCACGAACTTTTGTCTAATAAGGAAATAACAACATTAAATTAAGTGCGATGAAGATTTTTGTACTTTTGCCGAGAATACCATGGCCTCTCGAAAAAGGGGATAAACTCAGAGCCTATAACCAGATAAAACAGCTTGCAAGAAATAATGAGATAGTGCTTTGTGCCTTGAATGTTGACGGCAATGCAGATAAGCAAAAGGCTTTTTCCATGCTTCAACCTTATTGTGTCTCGGTTAATTTCATAGATATTACAAAAGTCAGTGTGCTGTTTAACATCATAATAGCGTTTTTTACCGGTAAACCGCTGCAGTGTGGTTTCTATTTCAGCCGCAATGCAAAAAGAAAAATACATTCCTTGATAAAAAAACATCAGCCTGAGATGCTGTATTGTCAGTTTATCCGCGTGGCTCCTTATATTATAAAGGAAAATTTGCCTAAAACTATTGATTATCAAGATGTCCTTTCTATTGGCATGAAAAGACGCGCAGATATAGCCCCTTTCTATCTTAAACCTTTCTTTCTTACTGAATATAAAAGACTTCGCCGTTATGAAAATTATGTTTTCGATTTGTTTGATGTTAAAACAATAATAAGTGAACAGGACCGTGATTTTATCGATCATCCTGAAAAAGATAAAATAGTGATAGTTCCTAATGGTGTTGACCATGATTTTTTTAAACCTCAAAATAGAAAGAAAATTTATGATGTCGTTTTTACCGGTAATATGGCATATCCGCCCAATGTAAATGCTGTGGAATATCTTGCTGAAGAGATTTTGCCTTTGGTTTGGAAGTCATTACCTGATGTGAAAATGTTTATTGCAGGTGCTACGCCTGACAGTAAAGTTAGGAGAGTGGCATCGGACAAGATAATAGTTAGCGGTTGGATTGATGACATAAGAGATGCTTATTCTCAAAGTCGGGTCTTCATTGCTCCAATGCGTATTGGAACAGGCTTGCAGAATAAGATTCTTGAAGCCATGTCAATGAAAATACCAAGCATTACGACTTCTTTGGCAAGTAATCCTATTGGTGCAACTGAAGATGTGGATATCATGGTGGGTAATAATGCTGCCGAATTGGCTTCTCATATTGTTCTATTATTGAAAGACAAAGAAAAAGCCGCTTCTTTGGCACAAAATGGCTATGACTTTGTCCATAGAGTGTATGAATGGAGTTCCGTGACATCTATCTTGGAAGAGGCAATGAAAAAAGTTATTAAAAAATAAAAAATATGGCAGACGATAAAAAAATAATATTCTCGATGGTTGGGGTTAGTAAGATAATACCTCCGTCGAGACAGATTCTGAAGGATATATATTTGTCTTTCTATTATGGAGCAAAGATAGGTATTATCGGACTTAATGGTTCCGGAAAATCTACTCTGTTGAGGATTATTGCCGGTAAGGAAAAGTCGTATAATGGTGAGGTGGTGTTTTCTCCCGGTTATTCCATAGGAATGCTTGATCAGGAACCTGTACTTGACAACGATAAGACTGTCAGAGAGATAGTGGAAGAAGGAGTGCAGGATGTAGTTGATGCTTTGAAAGCATACGAGAAAGTTAATGAACGTTTCATGGAGCCAATGAGCGATGATGAGATGACAGCCTTGATAGAGGAACAGGGGCGTCTTACCGATTTTATTGAACAGCATGACGCATGGGAGCTTGACAGTAAATTGCAGCGTGCCATGGACGCTTTGAACTGTCCTGATGGAGATGCCATGGTACGAAATTTGTCCGGGGGAGAAAGAAGAAGAGTGGCATTAGTAAGACTTCTTTTACAGCAACCCGATATCTTGTTACTTGATGAACCTACCAATCATCTTGATGCTGAGGCTATTGAATGGCTCGAGAAACATTTGCAACAATATAAAGGTACCGTTATTGCTGTTACTCACGACCGTTATTTTCTTGACCATGTGGCTGGTTGGATATTGGAACTCGACAGAGGTGAAGGAATACCGTGGAAAGGTAACTATTCTTCGTGGTTGGACCAGAAGACTGCACGTCTTGCAATGGAAGAGAAAACAGAAAGTAAACGACGCAAGACTTTGGAACGTGAGTTGGAATGGGTTAGAATGGCACCTAAAGCACGTCATGCCAAGGGTAAGGCACGTTTGGCTTCTTATGAAAAATTGCTTAACGAGGATGTGAAGGAAAAAGAAGAGAAATTAGAGATTTATATTCCCAATGGAGACCGTCTTGGCAATAAGGTTATTGAAGCTAACAATGTTACTATGGCTTATGGCGATAAACTGCTGTTCGAGAATCTCAGTTTTACATTGCCGCCTGCCGGTATAGTAGGCGTTATAGGTCCTAATGGCGCCGGAAAAACTACTTTGTTCCGTCTTATCATGGGTATAGAAAAACCTGATGCCGGTACTTTTGAAATAGGAGAAACGGTAAAGGTAGGCTATGTTGACCAGCAACATGCCGATATTGACCCGGAGAAAACGGTTTGGGAAGTTATTTCCGATGGTAATGAATTGATTCAACTTGGGAATAGAACCATGAATTCGCGTGCATACGTTTCTCGTTTTAATTTCAATGGTAATGACCAGCAGAAAAAAGCCGGAGTGTTGTCCGGTGGTGAGAGAAATCGTATGCATCTGGCTCTCACCTTGAAACAGGAAGCCAATGTGTTGCTGCTTGACGAACCTACTAATGATATTGATGTTAACACTTTGCGTGCTTTGGAAGAAGGTCTTGAAAATTTTGCCGGCTGTGCCGTTATCATCTCTCATGACAGATGGTTTCTTGACCGCATTGCTACTCATATTCTTGCTTTCGAAGGTGATTCTCAAGTGTATTTCTTTGAGGGAAGTTATTCGGAATATGAAGAGAATAAGGCAAAACGACTTGGTAATCAAGTGCCTAAGAAGTTTAGGTATAAGAAACTCATGTGATGTTTTGCTTTAAAATAATGGTATGATATAAATCCATATCAAAAAACGTATAGCCCTTCCTATGAGCATGAATATCGCACTGAGGAGGGGCTTTGTTTTATAAAAACCCAATGCGATGGCAAAAACATCGCCAATAATAGGCAACCAAGCAAGCAGTGCTAATAGTGGACCGTATTTGTCAATTTTTTCTTTCTGTTTCTCCAATGTCTCTCGTTTCACCTTGAACCATTTTTCTATCCATTCCCACTTGCCTATCCATCCTATCAGATATGATGTCATACCACCAAGCCAGTTTCCGGCAAGGGCTGTAGTGAAACATATCCATGGCTTGCCCCCGGCAATCAACATTCCTATTATTAAAGCATCAGCTGAAAATGGCACTATGGTAGAAGCTAAAAACGAACCTATAAATAATCCTAAATATCCTAATTCCAAAAGACCTTCCATGTGTAAATTTTTATGTTTGCAAAATTATTATTTATTACTTTATGTTTAAACTGCAAAGAAAACAGGTGAGCCGTTTATTTTGAATTGACTCACCTGTATTGTAATTAAAGTGCAAAATGATGAATGATTAAGTTGAGATGAAATATTGCAGAATCTTGTCAAATAATAATTGACATTCTGTAGATATAATTTCTCATTTCTTCTTTAAAATTTACACTATTTTATTTATATATTACAACATTCCTTACTTCATTTAAGGAAGATCCTTTTATTTTTATGAAATAAATTCCTGAATTCATATCGTTTACATCTACCGATACTTTACCTGATACGGAACTCATTGTTTTAACAATCTGTCCCAGACTGTTGTAGATTAATATGTCACATTCATTGTCGCCTGTTTCAACATAAATATTGGAACTGGCAGGATTGGGATAAATCTCTATATTATTTTCCTCGGATGTTTCTAAGTCATAAATGATGGTTGTAGGAGGAAATACTATATCATCTATCCATGCACAGTCGCTGCCACTTGATAATGATGAATCTTTTTCGTAAGTCCATGTTAACTGATGTGAACCGGATGGCAGAGTGTATGATACCTGATTCCATTCGACTTCTCCGGACCATTCTTCCATTTTTGAATTATCTACATAGAAGTTAAGTTTATCATAATTTGATTCGGATGAAACTTTGACGAAGAAACTGATTTCTGTTTCGACGAATATTTCTATTTCTATGCTCAAAGTTGAATTTTGGTAGTCGCCGATAGCTCCGGATTTGGCACAATAGGTACCTGAATGTGGGTTTTCTGATACTATTGTCCATTGTTGGTTACCGCTATGGCTCCAGTCGAAAGCGCTGAAATCTCCGGTTTCAAAAGTTTCTGTTGTATTGCCAACAGGGAAAGTGTAAGAATCATAAATCAAATAGTTGTCATAATATATAGCTAAAATGAACTCGTAAGCAATACCTGTTTCGGTGTTCTCGCTCATGGTGAAAGTGAAGTCGGTAGTAAACTCTTCCCCTTCTTCAATGTTGTCTATTACAAATTCATTTTGACTGTATGACACTTCCGGTGCGGAGCAGAAAACAGCAAAAACAGCATAAGGAACAGGACTGTTACCGGTGTTTTTGCCTGTTAGATGCAAAGTTATTGTCTCTCCTGGATCTACGTTGCCGTTATTGTTACCTTGGGAATCATCCAAAACAATATTAACGACCTTAAAATCAGGGGCATTTAAGGTGGCGTTAAAGGAACTCTCCCAAGAATCGGTGCCATCAGTACAAGTAAGAGTGAATTTTACACTGGTGTTGTTGGGTACATTATCGGAGATGCTGAATTCAAAGACATCATTAAGTTCAATGTCTTCTTCTCCGGCTATAGTGCCAACTTCTGTTTGACTATCCATGATGGTGACATATTCGCTGTTACAGGACAAAGTGGCAATTACATTGTTGGCATCAATCATACCGGCATTTCTAAGTGTCATATTGAAAGATGTTGTCTCTCCAAAATCCATCTTGCCGTTATCGTCATTAAGAGAATAGTCGTAATAGACTACATAAGCTGAATTGTTTGGAATCGATGTCATTTGGAATATTTGAGGATATGCATTTAATCCAGTTACAATAAGTGTAAGTGTTCCAACAGTATTGATGGGGCTATTCATCGTTATTTCCGCTTCACCATTTTCATCAGTCAAGGCAACGCCAAGTAATTCATCTCCATTAAATAAACTACATCTGAACCCTTTTTGTGGATTGTTGTCGTTATAAACATTCACTACTGTTGAAGACATTCCAACCAATATTTCTTGATTATATTCTACAGTAGGAGTAAAAGGTTCATCTAACCATGGTGAAACTGCGACATCGCCTAATATGTTCAAGTCATAAAAATTCCAACGCAAGGCACCTTCTTCCCATTGTCCCGGAGCATTAACCCAAGGTGCGGTTTGACACTTGCCGTCTGTCATTGCATTGCCTATATATGGAATTCTGTCATTAAAATAAGCATCAGTCATTTCGCGATGCAGGTGTGCTGAGGGACCTTCTGTTTGTCCTTCGTTGAACCAACCATAGCGTGAATTGCCGATAACGCTTACACAGAAATTGGGTATTGTCACCATGGCTTCCAAAATAGAAGTAACATCGAAAGATGCACACATACATCCGTGTGAATGGAAGAAAGTATAGTTATGGTCAACCCCGTTAACGTTAGAGAATATAGAACTTGAAATCTGATTATAATCCCATCCGGCCACGTATGTTTCATTTGCATGGCCTACATGGTGGACGTATTGAGAACCTTGATTGATTGCTTCAATAAGGTTATTGCCACTCCAGTTGCCTTCTTCTTCATAGAGGCGAGTGAAATTAAGATCTTCAGGCATACCTATGGTAGTATATCCGTTATCATCGTGTTCTCCTATAAGGAGTTCAAGATAACCGCTGCCGTATGTTTGTGGATTGTCATACAACCATTCGGCTCCCATTATGACATTGCGCAATTCTCCTAAAACGGGAGATCTCTGATATTTAATGGTTTTGTTTATCATGTTGTGAAGTTCTTCTGTGGTATTGAAAGGCATTCTTGCAATACCGATCTCGGGAAGAAGGTCTTCTTCTCCTATTTCACCCCACTTGTCATTATTATTGTCATTCCAAGTGCCGTCAAGTGCTGCAAAATAAAGGTCGGCAGGTATTCCGGAGTCTTCATAAACACTGCTCGATTGGACTACACAATAAAATCCTCTGTATGGAAAATGTTGAACATCGCCTCCGAGGAGGACCATCATAATACCGTTGTCTTGATATTCACGTATGATATAGTTACGAATCTTTTCCTGTTGATCGACACCTGTCATCTCATTGTAAATGCTTTCCAATGATACTATACGGCTACGGAGACCTATACTGTCATAAAAGTTAAGATATTCATCAAACTCAGGAATGAATTGTTCTTTGGTTATGACAAGCAAATCGTATGCTGAAGAAGATTTGGCTGTCGCTTTGTAATTATCGATCATCTCGGGATTTTGTGCCAATGAAAGTACTTTGTTATTTATGTTGGGCGTATTCCATAACATTGCGGAGCGGTCTGTTTTATCGGCAACAGTGTTGACGACAACAGTGGCAGTCCTGGCATAGCGAATCTTTCCGGTTGACGGTGTATATTGTACAGGAGTGAAAGATGAGAAAGCAAAAGCATAACCATTCATGTGGTTTGTGGTAAGAATACCATGATTTTCAAATGGATAAGTGGATTTAGAATTATATATTTCTTCATTTTTCATAAATACTGTACGTTCCGGTTTTGAATATGGTCGTGCAGGTTGGTGAGGAAATAGATTATAGCTACCATCCATTTCAACAAAATCTGATAAAATGACCTCGATAGATTCCGCTTCTGTCCCATGAGGAAGTAATAGACTTACAGAATAGTATGGCAATGTTGGATTGCCTGCTATTGCAGTCTGCATGCATCCTTCGAAATGAATTTGTTTATACTCTTGAATATCACTGACAACAGGATTGTCGAAATGATATGTCATTTTTACCGTTTGGGCTGATACTATAACCCACAGAAACGATAATGCAAGTAGCAGTACATGTTTTTTCATCTGTATAGATTTTAATGAAGTGTTTATTTGTTAATTATTATCTTGCGAATACTGCATCTTTCAGAGTCCATTATCTGAATGATATACAGTCCATTGTTCAAAGCAGACATGTCGATTTGACATATTCCGCCAATGTCATCATCATTTTTTATTAAACGACCCGTTATATCGAATACTTTTAATGAAAAGTTTCCTTCAGGAAGTTCAATGTTGAACTTGCCATTGTTGGGATTTGGATAAATGTCAAATGTTAATTCGTTATCTGTCAGTTCAACATTGTCTGTCATTATCAACGAGTTGATAGGTAGCCGTATGGCATCTACCATGACACGGTCGTCTCCATAAGAGCCTGTCGGTGATTTGTCATATCTCCATTCCACCTTATATGTGCCGACGGGAATCGACATGTTGAATGGCTGCCAGTCGTTTTCGCCTGACCATCTGTTTATCAACTCATCGTTGACATAGAGCACAAGGAAGTCTTTCCCTTCTTCAGTTGATGTCTTGAAATAAAATGACAACTCACCATCCTGTTTTGCATCGAAATAGATAATCATAGATGACATCTCGTTATCATCTATGTCGCCTGACCTTGCACAATAAGAGCCATCGTAAGCATCCTCATCGGTAATGGTCCAATCGTTATCATACGCAAATTCCCAGTTAAGATAAGAGAAATCTCCCGTTTCGAAACTTTCGAGGATATAACTTATTGTTCCCTGATAGTTATAATGGCAGTCATAATTGCCGGCTGTCAAATTGAAATTGATATTATAAAAAGATCCGTCGGTTATGAGTTCGTCAAAATAAATTTCTATATCGGTGGAGAATGAACCTCCTGCTTCTATAGCGTTCAATTCAATTTCATTGTTAATGACATGTATCAATTCATTCTCTGTCGAAGTTTTTAACACGGCACTACCGGAATCGGAACCGCCATTGTTGATGCCGTCGATAGTGAAAATGACAGTCTCTCCGGCTTCTATTATGCCATCGCCATTTTCGTCATTATATGATACTGAAGTGATTTCCAAATCCGGTGCATTGACTTCCAAGCCGAAAGATTTGTGCCAGTATCCGGTACCGTCGCTGATAGTGATGCCCAAGTTCAACACTGTGCCGTCGGGAATGTCATCTACTACGGTAAACTCAAAAGCGTCGTTGATAGTGACAACACCGAGAGCATCGATATGGTCTATATGTGCTTCATTGTCTGACACTATAATATAACCGGCATTACAGCAGGAGAGATAGGTGTCTATGTTTGAAGTGGCTTCGCGTCCGAAATTTTTATAATCTATTTTCAGCGTCACGGTTTCGCCATAATCAATTTCTCCATTGCCGTTGCCATTGTTGTCAACTACGGTTATGACATCGGGATATACAAATGGAGAGTCGTCAGATATGCACTCTATTGTGGTTTCAACAGGAAATGAGTTCATGCCATTGACATTAAGTCTTACCTGATCTACGAAGTTGATCGGTTCGGCAAATTCTATTGTTGCATTGCCATTCTCGTCGGTGATTGCATAACCTAACAAGGTATCGTAATGATATAGTAGGCAGCGGTAATTCTTTAACGGAATACCTTTATTGGAGACGTTGATATTCATCGACTCATCTCCTTGCAGTAGAGCGGGTGTACATGACACAGTAGCATTGAAAGGCTCATCATGCCATGGACTTACAGCGACATCTCCCATAATGTTAAGGTCATAAAAATTCCATCTCAAAGCACCTTCTTCCCATTGTCCGGGTGCATTGACCCATGGTGCCGTTTGGCATTTTGCATCTGTCATGGCCATGCCGAGATAAGGGATCCTGTCATTCCAGAAAGCATCAGTCATTTCTCTCTGAAGATGGCATGCCGGACCTTCTGTCTGACCTTCGTTGAACCATCCATACCGTGAGTTTCCTATGGTAGCGACAGCAAAGTTGGATATTGTCACCATTCTCTCAAGTATGCAGTTAGATGCGAAATCTCCACAATCGCAGCCGTGAGTATGGAAAAAGGTAAAGTTGTGGTCAATGCCGTTGGAGCCTGAAAAATAAGAGTCTGTTATTGACATGCCGTTCCATCCTGCCACATAGTCGGCATTGGCATGACCTGCATGATGTACATATCCCGTACCGCTGTTGATTGCATCGGCAAGAAGTGCAGGACTCCAATTGCCATCTTCGTGATATAATCTCGTAAAATTGTAATCTTCCGGTATTCCGACTGTGGAATAGCCGTTGTCATCATGATTGCCGACAAGTAGTTCGAGATAATCGCTGCCAAGAGTGCGTGGATAGTCATAAAGACTCTCGCCTGCGAGTATCACATTGCGGAACTCTCCGCGTACGGGTACTTGTTGATACATAATGGTCTTGTTCATCATGTTGTTGAGTTGTTCCTTGTTGTTGAACGGAAAACGCGCTATGCCTATTTCCGGTAACAGGTCGTCTTCTCCAATCTCTCCCCAGATGCCATTGCCATTGTCGTCCCATGTACCGTCCAAGGCAGCATAATAAAGGTCAGCGGGAATATTGTAGTCAGTCTGATGACTGCCTCCGGATAATACATCACAATAAAAACCCCTGTATGGAATCAATGCGACATCACCGCCAAGAAGAACCATCATGATATCGTTGTTTTGATATTCGTTGATGATGAAATTACGTATTTTATCCTGATTGTCAATACCTTCAGTGGTGTCATAAATGCTTTCTACAGAAACAACACGTGTACGCAATCCTTTATATGTATATAAATCTATATAACTGTCAAAGTCTTCAACATATTCTTCCGGCGTGATGACGAGTAATTCATAACCGTTCAATGATTTGTCATTTATGGAATAAGAATCTATCATCTCGGGATTTTGAGCCATTGCAATGACTCTTTCTCGTACCAAATAATTGTTGCTTAACATGGCAGATTTGTCAGTTTTGGCAGCTGTCATGTCAATGCTTACTGTTGCAGTCGTAGCATAAAATACTTTACCGCTTGCCGGTATATATTGAACAGGAGTGAATGCTGAAAAAGCAAAGGCATATCCATTCATATAGTTAGTAGTAATAATACCATTACATTCAGATGGATACACTTGTTTCGAACTGTATAATTCTTCATTCTTTAAAAAACCTTCGTATGTCTTTTGGGAATAAGGTCTTGCGGATTGATATGGATACAGGTTATAACTTCCTTCCATTTCGACAAAATCAGATAATTCTACTCTTATATTTTGTGCTTCAAAACCTTGTGGAAGAAGAATAGACACGGATTGATAGGGAAGCGATGGATTGCCGGCCTCTGCCGATATCATGCAGCCATCGAGTTCTATTTGATCGTATCCTCTGATTTTATTTATCTTGGGTTCGTCAAAGTGATATGTCTTGTTGATTGTTTGTGCAGACATCGCAAAACAACATGTCAAAATCAAAAAAAGAAATAAACGTTTTTTCATTAAAGTGATGTTTTAAATCTAAAATATTGATTATAAATATTTAATATATACAAAATCTATTATTGGTTACTATAGTTCCATTATTTCAGACGTATAAAAAAACTCATTATTCAGTCGCATGAAGAATAAGTATGAAAATCATCGTTCCGCAAAGATACGCATTTTAAGAATATGTTAGGCTATTTGAAATAAATAAGGTAAAAATATTTTGACTGAGGGTGTTATATGTTAAATGATATTTGGTAAAATCATACTTTTTTCTTCAAAAAATATATTTGCAATTAATTGAGATGCTGATATTGAAGAGGATGATAACATAAAAATTTTACACTTTTTAACTTTTTAATGTAAAAAAAGAGTAGTATCTTTGTAATGCAAAGAAAAACAAAATCATGCTAATATGATATTTCGGAAGATGATAATGATATGCTTGAGTGTACTTATACTACTGTCGTGTAAATCAACAGATAATAACGACAAAGTCATGGTTTTGTTAAAAAAAATGACTCTTGAGGAGAAAATAGGACAGTTGTGTTGTCCAATAGGATTTAACGTGTATGACAAGTTATGCAAAGACAGTATAATGTTGTCAGATTCATTTGTTAAGACTATTGATACCATGAAATGTGGCGGCTTTTGGGCTGTTTTCAGAGCTGATCCATGGTCTCGTAAGACATTGGAAACAGGACTTGATGCGCGGGAGTCGGCATTGTTGTTCAATAAGATGCAGCGTTATGTGATAGACAATACGCGTTTGGGAATACCATTGTTTATTGCAGAAGAATGCGGTCATGGGCACATGGCTGTCGGTGCCACTGTGTTTCCTGTCGGACTTGGACAGGCTGCCACATGGGATGACACATTATTATATAAGGTGGGGGAGGCTGTCGCTCTTGAGGCTGAAGTTACTGGATCTGTCATTGGTTACGGTCCTGTCATGGACGTGGCAAGAGACCCGCGATGGTCGCGTGTCGAAGAGTCTTTCGGGGAAGACCCATATCTGTCGGGCCGACTTGGCACTGCCGTTATGAAAGGTATGCAGCGGCATTTGGCAAGTACTCTTAAACATTTTACGGGATATGGTATGCCTGTCGGCGGCCATAATGGGGCGGCAACTGTGATTGGCAATCATGATTTGCTGAATGACTGTTGCTCTAATTTTGAGACTGCCGTGAAAAGTGGTGCTGCTTCTATTATGACTTCATATAATGCTGTCGATGGAATACCATGTACTTCGAATAAATGGCTCTTGAATGATGTCTTGCGTGAAAAATGGGATTTTGATGGTGTCGTCTTTTCAGATTTGGGAAGTATTTGGGCATTGCATAGCTACCATAGAGTGGCTGAAGATCAGTTGCATGCTACGGCAATGGCAATGAATGCCGGTGTCGATATTGATTTGGGCGCAAGCAATTATGGCGCATATCTTGAAAAAGCAGTAGAGACGGGTCTCGTTTCTGTAGAAACAGTGGATAATGCTGTTTCAAGAGTGTTGAAATTGAAATTTGAGGCAGGACTTTTTGACAATCCTTACATAAACGTGGATAAGGTGACCGAGGTTGTCAATAATGATAATCATAAAAGGTTGGCATTGAAAACAGCAAGGGAGAGTGTGGTGCTCCTGAAAAATAACGGGGTGTTGCCTCTGAAAAAAGATTTGAAACGAATTGCTGTGATAGGTCCTAATGCTGATAATATGTACAATCAATTGGGTGATTATACGGCACCTCAGAAGCCTGATAAAATAATTACCGTGTTGGAAGGAATACGTGACAAGGTATCTGATATGACGGAAGTCCTTTACACAAGGGGTTGTTATGTAAGAGATACTTCTTGGGAAGATTTTGAGAATGCTGTTTTGATGGCGAAAAAATCCGATGTCGTTGTCCTTGTGGTCGGTGGGTCGAGTGCGAGAGACTTCAGTACATATTATGAAAATACCGGCGCGGCGTTGGTGAATGATATAATGTCCGATATGGATTGTGGAGAAGGGTACGACAGGGCGTCATTGGAATTGGCAGGACGGCAGAATGAATTGATGAAACTATTGATAGATACAGGTAAACCGTTGATAGTAATATATATAGAGGGAAGACCTTATTTGAAAAACTATGCTTGTCAATATGCCGATGCTCTTCTTACTGCATGGTATCCTGGTGAACAAGGTGGCAATGCGGTGGCTGAGATATTGTTTGGTGAATATAACCCCGCAGGAAGACTTCCAGTTTCGATACCTCGTTCGGTCGGACAGATACCCATATATTATTCCTTGCCTCCGGCTCATAATTATGTGGATGAGATGTCTTCTCCTTTGTTTCCATTCGGATATGGATTGAGTTATACGGAGTTTGAGTATGACAATATGAAAGTTACAGTGTTCGGAAATGTTGATTCTGCTAATGATGATGAGCCTGTTTTAGAGGTGTCTTTTCTTGTTGCAAATACAGGCGATTATGATGGAGATGAGGTGGTTCAGCTTTATGTTCGTGATGAATATTCCTCTTTTTTTACTCCTGCAGAGAAGTCTTTGAAAGACTTTAAAAGAGAATATTTTAAAAAAGGAGAGAAAAAAGAAATGCGTTTTGTCTTGTATAAAAAAGATTTGTCGGTTTTTGATTCTGATTTTAACCGTGTTTTTGAACATGGGAAATTTACAATAATGGTGGGCGCATCTTCTGACGACATAAGATTAAAGGAAATTATTTATATTTAAATTAAATGACATGGATTTACTCATTTTAGTGCCAAAGGTGACAAATAGAATTAATTATATCTTTGAACTGATATTCGGTAATTTGCTTGGGCTGGATTTCAAAATCACTTCTAATAAGGATTCTTTTGATTCATTTGATGGTGCTAAGTTGCATTATGGAGATAAACCTTTTGGTGATGAATTGTTCCAGAAATCGACGAGTATCCTTTTTGAACATTTTGTGATATTTCAGAAACTTGTTGTTGTGGATTACAATGACATAAAGACAATTTTTCCTGTTCATCATAAAAACAGCATATTCCCATTTGACCTTTTTGCTGCCTCGTTTTATTTTGTTACTAGATACGAAGAGTATATGCCTTATGTGCCGGACAAATATAACAGATTTCAAGCTAAGGATTCTATCTTGTATAAGACAGGATTATTGAAAAAACCTATTGTCAATATTTGGGCAATGGAGTTGGGTGAGATATTACAAAGTCGTTATCCGAATCTTCGATTTAAGAAAAGATCTTTCAGTTTTGTACCAACTTATGATGTTGACGCAGCCTGGGCATATCGCAATAAAGGTTTTGTTAGGATAACATCAGCTTTCATAAGAGATTTGTTGAGATTGGATTTTGCTGAGATGGATTTGAGATTCAAGGTGCTTTCCGGAAAGAAAATGGACCCTTTTGATACGTTTGATTATCAGATAGAACTTCAAAAAGAGTTGAATTTACATCCTTTATATTTTATCTTATGCGGGAATTATGATGTGAACGACAAGAATATTTCCATAAAAAATAGCGAGTTTCAGGATTTGATTAAACGACTTGGCGATTATGCCAATATTGGAATACATCCTTCTTTTTCTTCCTATCTTGACAACAAGAGGCTGAGAGAAGAAATACGTCGCCTGTCGAATATCTTGAATAGAGAAATTACTATGAGTAGACAACATTTCCTGAGACTTAATATGCCTGTAAGTTATCAGAAACTTATTGAGTTGGACATTACAGATGACTATACCATGGGATATGCTTCTCTTCCGGGTTTTAGAGCGGGTATTTGTGATACTTTTCGTTTTTATGACCTTGAACATGATGTGCCTACGTCTCTTAATATTCATCCTTTTGCTTTAATGGACGGTACAATGCGTGACTATCTTGACCTTAGTACGACAGAGTCCTATGCTTTGGCTGTTGAATTGTTACAGGCAGTGAAAGATGTAAACGGAACGTTTATTTTATTGTGGCATAATGAAACATTAAGCGATGAGAAACGTTGGAAAGGCTGGATAACGTTGTATAGAAAGATTTTGGATTACGCTTTGAACTGAGATGATAAAGTATTTGACACATAATCAGATTGACAAGGAAAAGTGGGACGACTGTATTTCGCTGTCGTTCAACGGTAATGTTTATGCCTGGTCATGGTATCTTGACATTGTACATCCTAATTGGGAAGCTCTGGTGGAGGATAATTACAAACGAGTTATGCCGTTGACTGGAGGCAGAAAGTTCGGAATTAATTATTTGTACCAACCTTTTTTTGTTCAGCAACTTGGGGTGTTCTCTCAAAAACAATTGTCTTCAGATGTTGTGAGTAATTTTATTTCCTCTATTCCTTCTAAATATCGTTTTGCAGAAATACGACTTAACATACATAATAAGTTTGATTCTGATACTTTAATTGTTGATTGTCATCGTAATGTGGAATTGGATCTTATTTCTGATTATGATAGTCTTTATAAGAATTATAACAATAACACAAAAAGAAATCTTGCCAAGGCTCATGCTAACGATATTGTCGTAGTGAAACAGATTAATCCTGAAATGATAATAAATCTGTTTAGGAATAATAAGGGGAAGGATGTAATACATTGGGGTAAAAAAGAGTACGACAGATTGTTACAGTTGATATATACTGCTATATATCATGATAGTTGTCTTTTATATGGTGCTGTTAGGGAAAACTCAGATAGTCTTGTGGCCGGCGCTGTTTTTATGTTCAGTCACGACAGAATAGTGTTCCTGTTTTCAGGTGCAGATGAAAGTAATACTGAAAATCATGCTTTGACGCTTGTATTGGATTATGTGATACATGATTTTAGCGGGACACAGAATACTCTCGATTTCGAAGGCTCCGACAGTGATAGTCTTGCCCGTTTTTATAAAGGGTTTGGAGGAAAAGAACTGTATTACAATGGAGTCAACTTCAATAAATTGAATGGTTTGGCTAAATGGGCGTTGAGAAAATGGAAAGGTAAATAACTAAAACTTAAATAATCATGATGAATATTGTAAACTTTGAAAAAACAAATTGTATAATCAATGAGTATATCGCAGAATTGAGAGATGTCAATGTCCAGACTGACAGAATGCGTTTTAGGAGAAATTTGGAACGCTTGGGAGAAGCAATGGCTTATGAGATAAGTAAGGTCCTTGAGTATAAGTCGGTCACAGTATCGACGCCTTTGGGAAGCAAAGATGTGAATCTGTTGAAAGAACAACCTGTCATTGCTACGGTGCTTCGTGCCGGCATACCTCTTCACCAGGGATTCCTCAATGTTTTTGACAAAGCCGACAGCGCTTTTATCGGTGCTCGACGTAAAAGCGATAAAAATGAAAATGTCGATATCTGTGTGGAGTATTATTCTGTGACAAATACTTCGAACAGAGTGCTGATTTTTGTTGACCCGATGCTCGCTTCAGGTTCATCGTTGATACAGTGTATCAGTATTATGAAAGATGATGATGTCAGACCTAAAAAATTGCATATAGTTGCAGCAATAGCAAGTGTCGATGGTATAGAATACCTGAAAAGAAATCTTCATGAAAAAGATGTTACATTATGGGTCGGCGCCATAGATGACGAGACAACGGCAAAATCTTATATAGTTCCGGGTCTTGGCGATGCCGGTGACCTCGCTTATGGTTCGAAAAAATAATTTCTTATCTGTTTCTTCGTATCTTTGATATGATGTTATTTGCTTTGTAGTACTGATGTCAGTTTGAATTCTGAACCTTTTTGAAACCAATTTTATGAACTATGACGGATAAGTTCAAGAAATCTTTTTTGTTCTCGAAAGGAGAACGTATGGCATTGTCTGTGTTATGTGTCTTTATCATTATATTATTTATTATCAATATATTGATAAAACAAAGACCTGTAAAGCATTCTTTTGTGGACTCAAATCTCGACTCCTTATTGATGGTGTATCATTCCGCTATTGACTCTTTAAGGAAAGCAGATTCTATTAACAAAAGCAAAATATTGTCGTATAAGGTTAATATTGTGAATGAAAAAAGTGATGACTGTAAAAATCATTACAAGGTAAAAGAAAGAAAAAAGACTGATAAATTTGAAAAAACTGAAAGAAAAGTATCCGGAAATATAGAAGTTCCTACTGTAGAATTGAATGTTGCTGATACGGTACAACTGAAAATGCTTCCCGGTATAGGCTCTTCTTTCTCAAAAAGAATTGTGGAATACCGTAAGTCTCTTGGTGGATATGTCAACAGTTCCCAACTGTTGGAAATATTTGGTATGGATACATTTAGATACAATGGTTTCTCGAAATATATTACCATAGATGTTTCAAAGATAAAGAAAATGAATGTCAATAACGATGACTTTAAAACATTGCTTGCACATCCTTATCTCGAATATGACGATGTAAAAGATATTTGTAATTATAGAGAGAAAAGAGGATTGATAACTTCGTGGGATATGTTAATACAGGTTATGAATAATAAACCGGATTCGTTATTGAGATACTACATTGAATATCAATAAAATATATTATGCTCCTCGATTTTGTGGATTAAATTTCATATTTTGTGTGCTTTGTTGTAGAAACTTTGGATGAAGTGTAAAGTTACTGTTGATAAAGGTATGATTTTTTATGCAGAAAAAAGTTGTTTAAAATCATTAGATATTTTTTGTGAATGTTTAACAAATTTGTATATTTGCATAATTTAAAGAGTTGTATTATTCGTCTAAAGCGTTAAATATGAACAGGATAAAAGTATTAGACAAAGAGTTTGACATTTTTATTAAGCAGGAGGATATAGAAAATGCCATACATGCGCTGGCAAAGCGTATCGATGAAGATATGAAAGGTCGTAATCCGCTGTTTCTTGTTATGTTGAATGGTGCATTTATGTTTGCTGCCGAATTGTTTAAAAGTCTGGAGATGGATTCTGACATCTCTTTTGTAAAATACAGTACTTATAGCGGTATGAGCAGTACCGGACGGGTGAATCAACTTATAGGATTATCGTCTAAAGTGGAAGGTCGTGATATTGTGATAGTTGAAGATATTATTGATTCCGGTTATACCATGAAATGTCTTATCGAAGACCTGAAAAACAGAAATGCCGGAAACATTAAGATTGCTACAATGTTATTTAAACCGAAGGCTTTTAAATATGATTACAATATTGACTATGTCGCTCTTGAGATAGGCAATGAGTTTATTTTGGGTTATGGTCTTGACTATAATGAATACGGACGTTCATATAAGGATATTTATATAATTGTAGAATAATCGTAAAATTACTCATCATGTTAAACATAGTAATTATCGGACCTCCTGGTGCGGGGAAAGGTACACAGTCTCAATATATTAAAGATAAATATAACCTTACTTATTTGTCAACAGGCGATATTCTCAGGGAAGAAATTGCCGCCGGCACAGATGTAGGCAAAATGGTTGACGATATTATAAAACATGGCAAACTCGTCCCCGATGAAATTGTCGTGTCTATAATAAGACATAAAGTGTTGTCTCATCTTTCATCTCCGGGATTCCTGTTTGATGGCTTCCCTCGTACTGTACATCAAGCTGTTATGTTGGATGACCTCATGAAGGAAAATAATTTGAAAATATCTGCCGTGTTGAGTCTCGATGTCTCTGTCGATGTACTGACAGCCCGTATGCTCGAAAGAGCCAAGACAAGTGGTCGTTCTGACGATAATGAAGAGACTATTATGCACCGTCTTCGTGAGTATAATGATAAAACCAAACCCGTGTTGGATTATTACGAAAAAAAAGGTAATCTCCATACTTTCTGCGGAGACCGTAAAATAGAAGAGGTGTTCAAAAGTCTTTGTGAAGTTATTGATGAAGTGAAATAATATTGTAAACATTTTAAAATTATGATTGTCTATATCATAAAATATGGACAATCATTTTTTATCTAATATGAAACAACATCCTCTCTATACCAAGCCTTTCTGTAAGGTTTTCTTTAAACCTGCATTTAATACTGCTCCTGAAAATAATCTCGGTGCCGGTAATGTGGTTCATTTTAGAATATCTGCTCCACGTGTGGGAAAAGATTATGCTCTTGCTCTTATCGGCAATGTTGATGTATTGGGAAAATGGGAGAAACCTTTGATAATGAGTAATAAAGATTATCCGATGTGGACGTTGGACGTGGAAAGGGACTCCTTGCCTGACAGAATAGAATATAAATATGTTATTGTAAATGTAAAGACAATGACAATTGCTACATGGGAGGACCGTTATAATAGAGTTGCTTATCTGCCTGATAATATTTCCTTTACCATAGAAGATTACGATTTTTGTTATCCTTTGGGCAATTGGAAAGGTGCCGGTGTCGCTGTGCCGGTGTTTTCGCTTCGTAACAAATTCAGTTTTGGCATTGGTGAGTTTTCCGACCTTAAATTGTTAGGCAAATGGTGCGCTTCTACAGGTTTGAAGATGATACAGATTCTTCCTGTCAACGATACAACGACAAATCGCGACTGGAATGATTCGTATCCTTATAAGTCTATATCAACCAACGCTTTACATCCTATCTACCTAAACCTGTCGCAGATGGGCACTCTCCGTGATGAAAAAGATAAACTTTATTTCGAGACTGCAAGAAAAACGCTTAATGCTCTCGATTTTGTGGATTATCCTTCCGTGATGCGTTATAAGGAGGAATATTTTAAAAAGATATTTGAACAGACATGGAGTGAGGTTAAGAATAATGCAGATTATATTGATTTTTATAATGATAATAAACAATGGCTGAAACCTTACGCTGTTTTCTGCTATTTGAGAGATACTTTCGGAACGGCAGATTTTTCTAAATGGAAAGACTTTGCAACATACGATGAGAAGGTTGTGGATATGCTTTGTTCGGAAACCAATAAGTTTTACAACGAGATTGCCATACATTTCTTTTTGCAATATCATCTCGACAGACAACTCCATGATGCCGTTGAGTATCTTCATTCTTTGAATGTTGTGTTAAAAGGCGATATGCCTATAGGTATCAGTCGCTACAGTGTGGAAGCATGGACTGAGCCTTCTCTCTTCAAACTCAACATGCAGGCTGGTGCCCCTCCGGATGCTTTCGCTTTTGAGGGACAGAATTGGGGCTTCCCTACCTATAACTGGAATGCCATGGAAAATGATGGCTTTCAATGGTGGTCGAACAGAATTAAACAACTTGACAAATATTTCGACGCTTTTAGAATAGACCATATTCTCGGATTCTTCCGTATATGGGAGATTCCTTTTGAATTTACACAAGGGGTGATGGGCCATTTTTGTCCCGCTTTGCCATATACTATAGATGAATTGAATTTTAATGGACTGAATTTCGATGTTGACAGAATGACTAAACCGTATATACGCGGTTATTTCTTATACGACTTTTTCGGAGATTTTACCGAAGAGGTTAAGAATACTTGTCTGTTAAATGTTTATGATGATGTTTTTGTCTTAAAATCGGAGTTTGACACACAACGTAAGATATCGGACTTTTTTAATGGCTCCGATGATAAGTCGTTGAGAATAAGAAATGGTTTGATTTCATTGGCAGGACAAGTGCTTTTCGTTGAAGACCCTTATTCTGAACTACCGTCTTATCATCCCAGAATATCTTTACAATATACTTATTCTTACCGTGATTTACCTGATTATCAGAAGAATATTATTAACAGACTTTATGATGACTTTTTTTATCGTCGGCATGAGATATTTTGGAAAGAAGAAGCTTTGAGAAAGTTGCCGGTGATGATTCAGAATGGTGGCATGCTGGTATGCGGCGAAGACCTCGGCATGTTGCCGGATACTGTTAAAGATGTGATGCAACAACTTAACATTCTCAGTCTCGAGGTGCAACGTATGCCTAAAAATGTCAATGACGCTTTTGTCAATCCTTTGCATAACCCTTATCTTAGTGTCGATACTACCTCGACACATGATATGTCAACATTGAGAGGCTGGTGGGAGGAGAATGGTTCTTTGTCGAATAAATTTTATCATGAGATGCTGCATCATAGTGAAAGCGCGCCTTTTTTTGCAGAACCGGAGGTGTGCCGTGAAATAATATCTCAACATTTACGTTCATCTTCAATGTGGGTGATAATTCCGATACAGGATTATTTGTCCATGGATGGAGAATTGAGATGGTCGCAAACACGAAAAGAACAAATAAACGACCCGGCAAATCCTGATAATCACTGGTGTTATAGGATGTTTCAGGATATTAATGATTTGTTGGATGATGATTTTAACGGTTTATTATTTGATATGGTTGATTCGTCGGGACGGAATTCGGATTATTGAAATGAAATGAGAAAATTTGCTGTATTGTTTGATTTAGATGGGACTTTGCTCGATACGGAGTGCCAATATTCAACATTTTGGGAGTCGCAATGTTTGAAATATCATAATGATAAGGATATTGCATTGCAGATAAAAGGCACTACGCTGAAAAGTATTGTCACACGTTATTTTTCTTTTGACGAGAAAGTTACAAAACAAGTGCTTGAAGACTTGTATGACTTTGAATCTAAGATGACATTCCCTTTTGTGAAAGGTGCAGAAAGATTTATTAAAGAATTGAATGATAATGATATACCTGTTGCTGTCGTAACAAGTTCCGATATGAATAAAATGAGAAATGTCTTTACAGCACACCCGGATTTTAAAGATTTGTTCGACGTTTTTCTGATGGCTGAGGATTATACTGAAAGCAAACCTTCTCCCGAATGTTTTCTTGTTGCAGCTGAACGACTTGGAGTTATGCCACAAGACTGTTTTGTTTTTGAGGATTCCGAACTCGGCATTGAGGCGGGTAACCGTGCCGGCATGACAGTGGTCGGTTTGTCAACAACTTTACCTGTTGAGTTTGTGTCAAGTCGGGTGAAACTGTGTATCCCTGATTTCGAAAATATCAATATTGAAAAACTAATGTCTCTAAAATGAATATCGATATGAATTTTCACGATTATGATTATTCCGAAAGTGTTCTTGTCGAAAGAATAAACACTATATTGAAAAGACAGAAAGAAAACGATGACAGAAAGAAATCTCTTGAAACGGTCTTTCAATGTATTGACTATACAACTTTAGAGGGCTCTGACAATCAAGATAAAATCAACGCTTTTTGTGCTAAGGCAATGTCGTTCGGCAATAATGCACTTCATCTGTCACTGCCTGCTGTTTGCATTTACAGCCCTTTCGTAAGACAGGCAAAGATTTTGTTGAAGGATAGTGGCATAAAGGTGGCTACCGTTGCATGTGCTTTCCCTTCAGGTCAGATGCCTCTTGACTTGAAAATCAAAGAAGTGGAATATTGTGTCAAGGAAGGTGCTGATGAAGTCGATATGGTGATATCAAGAGGAACTTTTCTTGCCGGCAATTATGATGATGTTTATAATGAGATATGTGCTGTTCGTGAGGTGTGCAAATGTCCTGTCCATCTTAAAGTCATTCTTGAAACGGGTGAGCTGAAGACTGTCGCCAATATCAGAAAGGCAAGCGAGCTCGCTATCATGGCAGGCGCCGATTTTATCAAGACTTCTACAGGCAAGATAGCCGATGCTGCAACGCCTCTTGCTGCCATTGTTATGATAGACACAGTAAAAGAATATTATGACAATACAGGAATAATGATAGGCTTCAAACCAGCTGGCGGTATGAAAACTGTAGATGACGCTTTGACTTATTATTATTTGGTGAGAGATATTCTCGGAGACAAATGGCTAAACAGCAAGTACTTCCGTATAGGCACAAGTCGTCTTGCCGACAAGGTGCAGGAAGAAATGATGACTTTATGACAAAAATGTCATATTGTCCGGACGGCTTAACAGCGAAATATACTTGACTTTTCGGATTTGACATGAAAATGTTTAATCCGGATTTTAGAAATTATAATGTAAAAGGTATATCTATAGGATTTTATTTAAGGCTGAAGATTTTAGGCGTTCAGATGAAAATGGGAGAAGAATATTTGTAACATTTGAATTTAATGAGAATGGACTTTTAAAATCAGATTTAAAAATTGTGTTAAGAATAACCATGATGTCAAGAATAATTTAAGTCCTGATAAGGAGACACAAAACAAGAATGACGACCTGTTTTAAAATAAATTTAGCATTCCGACAGCGCGTGCCGTATGACATGATTATAACCATGGGATTTATTATGGACGATATGTACAGCAAACCATACAACATTGTTTCAGGGAAATTGCAGATAGTGAAATGCTGTTGTCTGAAATTTGCAGGATGGCAACGGAAAATTTACAGAACGTTGCAGCACATTATCCGTATGTAGAGATTCCGTTATTCGTGGTAATGCCGAATCACATCCATGCAATTGTAATTATTGATGAATCAATAACCAAATGCGTAGAGACGCTGCGCGCCACGTATCTATGTGGAATGAATCATATATCAGATATTAAAAATGGACGTGGATTATTATCTGTTGTTGTAGGAGGATTGAAATCTGTCATCACAAAAATATCGAACCAACAAAAAATTCCTTTTGCTTGGCAATCTCGTTTTTACGATTATATTATATGTAATCATAATGAATTGAACCGTATTGTTGAATACATAAAAAACTATATTGACAATCGGCAAACTGATAAATTGAATAAATCGGAATAATTATTTCACACTTCAACGAACATGCTCTTTAAACGGTTAATATTGAATTGTTATTGAATGAAGTTTTTTTATATCAATTGAAAATAAATCTGTTGTTCCACTGTATTGTATTCTGTCATTCTCGAGCTTAGAAAAGGTAAATGCCGGATGGCTCACAAATTAACTGCCGTGTCATCGATTTTATGTATTTAGGATACAATCAGGATACAATCAGGATACATGATGGATACAAATTGGATACATGATGGATACAAAAAGGATACATCTGCACTTTGAATGTTGATATTTCTTTTTCTTGTACAGATATTGTTTATAATGTTTTTTCTGCTTCAAGCACAAGTTGAAGCGAGAGACGGTTGCGCTGCTCCAGAAGTATCTTTCTGTTTCCTACAAAGTCTTTTTCCAAGCCTTCTTTATAATGTCGTATGGTAAACAACTGTAAGTCGTTGTTGTATCTCACCTTGAAAATGGAAGACAGTGCAGCGGTGAGTTTGGAAAGTTTTCTGTCGTCTTTGTCATAGCATATTGTCAATGCCAAAGCTGATGTCTGAATCAAGTTGGAGTGTATGTCGAATTCATCGAGAGTCCTGAACAGAAAAGCTAAGTTGTTCTCATTCATGAAAGAGAAATCGTTGGAGGAAATGCTGACGAGTGTTTGTCTGTCTTTTACTATATATGATGCCACATAATTGATATAATCCTTGCTTCCGTCAATAGTTGTAGGTTCGAGGCTGCTATTCAGGAAACAGCGGACATATAGAGGTATGTTTTTGTTTTGTAGCGGTTTGATGGTTTTGGGGTGTATCACTGATGCCCCATAGAATGACAGTTCAATGGCTTCGGAATATGACAAGTGCGGGATTTTCTGTGTTATCGGGAAGCGTTTGGGGTCGGCATTGCGTATTCCATCGACATCTTTCCATATTGTCAATGACTCAGCGTCGAGCAGATTGGCAAATATGGCAGCACTGAAGTCGGAGCCTTCTCTGCCTAAGGTTACCGTGGTATATGGTTTTTCCGATGCACCAATAAAGCCTTGTGTTATATACAGTGTGCCGTCGTGTTCTTCATTAAGTTTTTCTATTCTGATGCGACATTCGTCCCAGTCCGGGTTGGCGGCTCTGAAACGGTGGTCGGTGATTATATAACTTCTTGCATCGAGAAGTTTGTTTGTCATACCTTGGTCATTAAGATATGCCGATATTATGGCGGTGGAAATCAACTCTCCGTAACAAACAGTCTGATCATATTGATAGTCATAGTCATATCCTGTGTCTTGCAGTTTAAGATAAAGTTCTAACATCAGATTGGTGACGGTATCGAATACGGGATGTTCGTTATTGCCTTCGAAAAGGTCGGTCATGATAGTCTCGTGATAAGATGTTATCTCGCTAATGGCATCTACACCGAGATGACCGTCGGCATTACGGAATTTCTCCAATGCCTTTTCTATTGCGTTGGTAGTCTTTCCCATGGCAGAGATAACGAGTATGGTATCTTTGATATCTTCTTCACGGAGTATCTTAGTCATGTTACGTACAGCTTCTGCATCTTTTACAGAGGCGCCGCCGAATTTGAAAACTTTTTTTATCATCTCAACTGTATTGTCATGTTAACAACGGCAAAACTGTAATAATATTACTGTTCTGTATTTTTCAGTTTATCCATCATACGTCTGTCTTTTTTGGTAGGACGACCGCTGCCTTTGTCGCGGTATTCGCTTTTGTAGGCACGCATGAACTCTATGCGTTCGTATTCCTCTGCCGGTGTCAGGTCGGTGTAAACTTCCGGCACCAACTTGGGAGAGACACGGTTTTTCGGTATGCTTTTGACTTGTACAGTCTTGTGCAGTTGTCCGAGATGTACTTCTATCACCTCATCTGTTTTGATGGTATGAGAAGGTTTCATGGAAATGTCGTTTATTTTCACCTTGCCGCTTTTACAGGCATCGGAGGCAAGGGTACGTGTCTTGAAAAGTCGTGCGCACCACAACCATTTGTCAAGTCTCAGTTCTTCGTCATTCATAGTTATTTCTCTCTGAAAAACAATTGAATGGGAACGCCGTGGAAATTCCAGTTTTCTCGTATTTTGTTCTCGAGGAAACGGCTGTACGGCTCTTTGATGTCTTTGGGCAGGTTGCAGAAAAAAATGAACTGCGGAGTGGGACTTTTCAGCTGTGTGATATATTTTATCTTGATATATCTCCCGCGTGAGGCAGTCTGTTGAGGAGCATTGTTGATAATTTCCAACATGGTATCATTCAGCTCGCGTACCGGTATTTTACGTTCTCTGTTTTCATAAACCTTGTGAAGAGTCTCAAGAACCTTGAAAGTCCTTTGGCGGTTGATGGCAGAGGTGAAGATGATGGGGTAGTCGGTGAATGGTGCAGTGTGTTCCCTTATGTTTTTTTCAAAAGAAAGATGGGTGTTGGAGTTTTTATCTATGAGGTCCCATTTGTTGACGACAATGACAAGTCCTTTTTTGTTTTTTTCTATGAGGCGTAAGATGTTCATGTCTTGTGCCTCGAAACCCTGCGTGGCATCTATTATGAGAGCGGCTACATCGCATTCTTCTATGGCGCGTATGGAACGCATGACGGAATAAAACTCTATATTTTCAGTCACCTTGCTTTTTTTACGCAATCCGGCGGTGTCAACAAGAATGAAGTCCATGCCGAAAGCATTGAAACGTGTGTTGTTGCTGTCGCGTGTGGTGCCGGCTATGTCGGTCACAATGTAACGCTCTGTACCGAGGAAGGCATTTATCATTGAAGACTTGCCCACATTGGGACGTCCTACTACGGCAAAACGCGGCAGTCCGGAATAATCTTCGGTGTTGTCGTTGGGAAGATGTTTTATCATTTCGTCGAGTAACTCGCCCGTGCCTGTGCCTGTCATTGCGGAAAATGGGAATATCTCGCCGAGACCGAGGGCGTAAAATTCTGATGCATCGTTGTATTTGCTCGGTATATCGGTCTTGTTGACGGCGAGAATGACATTTTTCTTTGTCTTGCGAAGTACGGTGGCGACATCTTCGTCCAAGACATGAATGCCCTCTTGTCCGTCAACGACAAAGATAATGACATCGGCTTCATCAATGGCGAGGTCCACTTGTTTTCTTATTTCCTCTTCGAAGATGTCATCAGAGCCGACGACATAACCGCCCGTGTCAATTATGGTGAATGTCTTTCCGCACCAGTCGCTGTGTCCGTAATGTCTGTCACGAGTTACGCCGCTGGTCTCTTCCACAATAGCCTGTCGTGTCTTTACCAATCTGTTGAATAATGTCGATTTGCCGACATTGGGCCTTCCTACTATAGCAACAATATTACTCATAATATATATTTTCCTTTAATGATGTATGTTATGTCTCATAACCGAAGTGTCGCAGTTCATCTTCATTGTCTCTCCAGTCTTTATCGACTTTCACTTTTAGGTCGAGGTATATCTTTTTGCCTGTAAATTCTTCAATGTCGGCACGTGCCATGATGCCGGTCTTTTTTATGGCAGAGCCGCCTTTGCCGATAAGTATGGCTTTTTGTGATTCCCTGGCAGCATAAATGGTAGCTATAATGTTGATCATCTTGTTGGTTTCTTCGTATGCATCTACAGCAACTTCAACGGAATAAGGTATCTCCTGTTTGTAGTTCAACAAAATCTTTTCCCTTATAATCTCCGTGATGAAGAATCGCATGGAACGGTCTGTCAGTTCGTCTTTGGGAAAGTAAGGCGGACTGAGCGGCAGTTTTTCCAAGATACAGTCGAATATATGTTTTACATTGGCATGATGCAAGGCGGAAACGGGGAATACAGTGCATCCCGGCAATGTCTCATTCCAGAAATTTACTGCGGTCGCGACATCTTCCTGGTTTGATAAATCTATCTTGTTAAGTAAAACAAAAACAGGTACTTCCATTTTTTTGAGACGTTCAACCGTAGGCTCATCGATTTTTTTGTCTGTGATATCAACTACATACAATATTAAATCAGCATCTATGAAAGCGACATTCACAAACTGATTCATAATCTCATGCATTTTGTATGCAGGATTTTTTATTATGCCGGGAGTATCGGAAAAGACAATTTGAAAGTCGTCTCCATTCACTATTCCGAGTATTCTGTGCCTTGTTGTCTGTGCCTTTGATGTGATGATAGATATCTTTTCTCCCACAAGGTCATTCATTAAAGTCGATTTACCGACATTAGGTTTTCCTATAATATTGACATAACCAGCTTTATGATTCATAAAAAAAAATTTCAAAAAAACTTGACATGCAAAGATAGTTTATTTATCTTTGCAGTCTGAAATAAGAAGATAAATTTTTTTAAATTCATATTGCGGGGTGGAGCAGTCCGGTAGCTCGTTGGGCTCATAACCCAAAGGTCGGTGGTTCAAATCCGCCCCCCGCTACAAGGGAAGTCGCAAGGTGCGGCTTCTTTTTTTTGTTTAAAAAATTAGATATAGAGCAGTCATAATGCTGTGATTCAAGCATTTTTTATATATTTTTGGTAATCGTTTAAAGCGATTTTATGTAATCTGGATACATAAAAATAACTTCCTATCTGAATATCAGGTAGAAAGTCTATTCATTAGGATAATAAAATCGATTAATTTGGTAAGTTGTCCTAAATAAAAAAATATTTGATTATATTGGAATTTGTCATGCAATATGATTCAAAAATCTTGTTATTTATTGATTATCATATTGTTGTACTTCATCATAAAAATATTCGAGTTTTACTCCGGCTTCTTTGAACATTTTCTCGGAATCGGATCCGTCGTGATATTTTCTTTGACAGACGACTCTAGTAATGCCGCAGTTAATGATAAGCATAGCGCATGTACGGCAAGGAGTCATGCGGCAGTACAGCGTACTTCCTTCGAGAGCGATACCTCGTCGTGCAGCCTGGGTTATGGCATTTTGTTCTGCATGTACGGTCCTGACGCAATGTTGAGTGATATGACCGTCTTCATGTATCATCTTCTTGAAAAGATGTCCGACATCATCGCAATGCGGCAATCCTCTTGGTGAACCTACATATCCGGTGACTAAGATCTGTCTGTCTTTTACTATGACACAGCCGCTTCTGCCTCTGTCACAAGTGGCTCTTTCAGCTACTGTATCTGCAAGATTCATGAAATATTCGTCCCATGACGGTCGGTGATGTTCTTTGTCTTCAATATCTTTCAGGACTTTTTCAACCTGAACATATAGATCTTCAATGCTTCCGTTGTTTTGAAATATAAAGTCAGCCTGTCTGACACATTCTGCAATATTTTGTTTGTTCGGGTCTTGTGATGACAGTTCTCTTTCTTCGTTGGCGACGAAAGTCTCGAAGCTGACATTGTCGGTCTCTGAATGACGTTCTTTAATACGCTGATAACGAACTTCTCTGTCAGCATCTACAGCGAACAGAGTAAAATGACCTTTGGAACGTAACGAAGCCACCTCTCCCGGAGTACGGACACTTTCAATGACAGCATTTTTACCTGCGATACAAGCCTGTTCATATAAACAGTCGATTATATAACTTGGACTGTGAGTAGCTCTCAAATCATTGGCAACCATTGTCAAAGTGTCACGATTGACATCCAATCCCCTGTTTTGTATTTCTTTTGCGATAAAGGCTCGGACAGAATAATGTATGTATCCTTTTTTCTCAATAAGGTATTCTACAATAGTACCTTTGCCAGCACCGAGTGTTCCGGTAATTCCTATTATGTTCATGACGGTGTTATTTACTTTCTTCTTTAATATCTTTAATCCAACCTCCTATTTCTATAGGTTTAAAGTTATTGAGACTGTCAACTATAGTTTTGGGATTGTCGGAGATTATAATGTTGTTTTTATGTTCTTGACGGATAAAACCCTCATGTATGGCATGGTCGATAAATTCAATTAAATGATTATAATAACCATTAACATTATATAAAGCCACAGGTTTATCAATGATACGCAGTTGGTTGAGGACCACCACTTCGAACAATTCGTCCAAAGTTCCGAATCCTCCCGGCATCGCAATGAAAGCATCAGATTTTTCAATGAGCAGATTTTTGCGTTCCGACATACTGTTCACTTCAATCATTTTTGTTATGCCGGAATGACCTATTTCCATATTCAATATCAGTTTTGGCATAACACCAATAACAGTGTTGTTGGATTTTAACATGTAATCGGCAATGATTTTCATCAATCCGACATCACCACCTCCATAATACAGGATATGACCATTATCGGCAAGAACTTTGCCAAGGGCAGCCGCTGCTTCCTGATAACAATAGTCGTTGCCCATACTACTTCCGCAAAAAACGCATATTTTTTTCATAATGATAAAAATATTATGCAAAATTATCAAAAAAATTTTGTTTTATTAAAAATGTTTAATAATTTTGACACGACACTTTATAAATAGGTGGAAATACGGTTTTGTTGATATTTTGATGACAAAACTGTTAATCAATATGATATGATGTTTTATGTTTTATAGTAATCTCTTTCAGTTTAGAAATGTTCTAAATTCAAAAAAAATGTTAAAAAACTCTTTATTTTGAGAGGGATTTTTTTGTTTGAATTGTCATAATAATGATTGTTTGATTGGTTTAGTGTGTAAGGAATCGTTCTGTTTTTGGTGTGATAAAAAATGTGCTACTGAGAATTAGTCGCAATGTCGAAATAAGAGTATAGAAAAGTGGATTTTATGGCATTAATGACTAAAGTGATTAAAGTTTGATGTTTTGACATCGCAAGATGTTTAATCATAATTAACATATTTATTAACAAAAACTAACACACAATGAAAAGATTTTTAGTTGGTTTACTGTTATTGGTGCTAATAGCGCCTATGACAGTAAAGGCCGATGAAATAATCATCGGCACAGGGACGGTAACGACTTATAGTGCGCCGTTCAACAATTTCTACAAGAACTCATGGAATGAGACAATCTATCCCGCGAGTTCTTTCTCTTCAGCATGTGTAATTAACTCAGTCGCTTATGAAGTGGCAACAGCATCGCCTGTTACCATGTCAACACTGAAAATTTACATGGGAGAGACATCAAGGTCAACGTTTTCATCTACTTCAGACTGGACGCCTGAGTCAGATCTTACGTTGGTTTATTCGGGTACCAATGTGGTCATTGGTTCCACAACAGGTTGGCAAGAGATTCAACTTGATTCTCCATTCACCTATGAAGGTGAAGATAATCTTGTGATAGTAGTATCGAAGACTACAGCAAATTATTCATCATCTCTGAAGTTTTACTATACTTCGGAAACGAATACATGCATGTATCGTCAAAGTGACTCTGATTTGTCTTATGCCGAATATCCAACAGGAGTAGGTACAAGAACTGCCTACAAGGCTAATGTCAAACTTAATGTAACTCCATTTGTGTTGACATGTCACAAGCCTACTGCAGTGGAACTCATCGGTGCTACACCAACAACCATTACAATGGGTTGGACTCCTTATCCCGGAACAGGTGCATTCGATGTTTATATCAGTGATGAAGAAGCACCTTCAGCTACTACAACTCCTACTGCTTCGAATATAACAGATACATCTTATACATTTACTGGTCTTACAGGTGGAACAGTATATAACTGTTATGTAAGAACAAATTGTGGTGATGGAGATGTGAGCGGTTGGCGTTCGATTACAGCGTGTACCGAACCGGATTTTAGTGGTAATGGTACAGAGAGCAGTCCGTATCTTCTTTATTCAAAGGCAGATTTGGATGCATTGACATCTGTAATGTCGAATGGTTGGACAACATCAGGCAAATATTTCAAGGTGATGCGTGATATTGACGGTATTACATCATCTATAGGTGTTAATACTGCTTTTGAAGGTTATTTCGATGGTAATGGCTATTCCATTGAGGTTGATATCAATGGGGCAGGCAGTGTAGGTCTGTTCTCTGCTCTTGATCCAGGTGCTGTTGTATCTAATGTTACAGTGAATGGTTCAATTGTCAGTACCGGTACTAAGGTGGGTGGTATTGTCGGAGATGTTAATCTAAGTTCTTCTGAAACTGGTGATGAAGATATTTATATCATCAATTGTGTAAATAATGCTACTATCAATGCTTCTGTAAGTTATGTTGGTGGTATTGTCGGTTATTATAATGGCAAGAATGATGAAACAACTTCTCATCTTTATGTTGTTGATTGTATTAATAGAGGTGACATATTTGGCTCCGGTTCATATCATGGCGGCATAGTTGGATATTTAACATATTATGGTGTGGTGGACAACTGTACCAACAGAGGTGATGTGAATGGTCAAAGCTATAGTGCCGGTATTGTAGGCCGTTCTTATGGAAGATGTGTTGTACAAAACTGTGCTAATATCGGAGATATAATAGCTACTACATACAGTGGTGGTATAGTAGGTTATAACTACGGCTCGATTTTACGTAACAGTTATAATATAGGTGATGTTACAGGTTCTTCATACTGCGGCGGTATTGCAGGATATAACTATGCATACAACTATACGGGTTATGGTCGTGTTGACAACTGTTATAACGGTGGTGTTCTTACTGCAACATCAACTACAACCTCAGGTGCTGCAATAGGTTATCAGGGCTATTCTTCAACCGGATATTATGGATATGCTACCGGTTTGTATTATCTCGATGGCAGTTACAGTATAGCTATTGGTTCTAATTCCAATACAACCCAAGTTCAATATCTTGTAAGATTTACTCAAGATGAGAACGATCCTACAGTATGTACGCTTCTTGCTCCGGGTTATGGTGGTTCAACAGATTTGCGTACAGCTCTAAACGACTGGATAAATGGTGATGAAGAATATAATGAATGGTTGACAGATATTTATGGAAACAACCACTACTTCCCGACATTTGTCGTTGGCAATCCTCCGGGATTGGAAGTGACACCTAATCCTCTCGCAATGGGTCCCCGTCCTGTTGGTTCCTGGATGCATAACGAGACACTTACATTGACCAATACGGGACAGATTCCTGTCGATGTTTCAACAATGGATTTTGCTAATACAAACTTCTTTGTTCTCGATGCTAATGCAAATAATCCGGAACTTCCTGTCACTGTTGACCCTGAAGAATCAATAGATATTTATGTTACAACCAATCCTGATGCTACAACTTCTGCTGGTATGGTTACTGCTGAATTTGTTGCTGTTTGGAATAACAATGTACGTAGTGTATCAACAGCCACAATAACTGCTGAGGCATATATTCCTGTTGTGCCAGATGTGGTTGAGACACCACAAACAGTGTCAACATATCCTTATTCTACAACACAAAGCACAAGCAGTATTTATGATAACTATGAACTTCCCGGCGAGAATTCGGATGGTCCTGACGGTGTATATAAACTTGTTATCACTGAAGATGCAATTCTTAATATTGAGATGACTGAAGGTAACAATCCTAAGTTGGCTTTATATAGTGAAGATTTCAATGGACAAGATGGTCCCGGCATTGACAATTACTATACCGGACCTGAGATCGGTGCCGGTGGTGGTGCAACAGAAGAGTTCTTATTTGACCAAGCTGATATGGTGACACATCCAGGACAAGGTGCTGGTGGCAGTGACGTTTCAGCAATATGCGGTTCTGGAATTAATTATGGTCCAAATGCCAACTGGGCTACAGGTGCCGGTACGTATTATTTGCTCGCTGATGATTTTGTATGTGAGACAGAAACAACCATTAACGAGATGGAATTTTATGGTTATCAGACAGGCTCAGGTCTGACATCAACATTTACAGGTTTGTATTTGCAGATTTTCGATGGTAATCCTATGGAAGGAGGTCAGCCTGTATGGGGAGACAACGCAACAAATCTAATGTCATCTACAGAATGGACAGGTATATACAGAACAACAGCAACGGCTCTTACATCGACAGACCGTCCGATTATGAAAGTTGTGGCTTCCGGCCTGGATATCACCCTTCAATCCGGGACATACTGGGTGACAGTAGGCTTTACAGGTTCGTTGTCAAGTGGTCCTTGGGGTGTTCCGAGAGCTATCTGGGGACAGAGCGTTTCAGGTAATGGTCTGCAAAAAACTTCAACAGGTTGGACTATTTGGGATGACAGCGGACAACAGGGCCTTCCTATGATATTGAGAGGTTTTAGTGAAAGAGGTTCTTTCATGCTCAGCCCGTTGGCACAAGAACCTAATATCGGTTCAGGTTCAATGGAAATTGCCGATATGATGACAGAGGAAGAAATGACACAGGTGCCTAATAATCGTGATGAGTATCCTGTCAGTTTCGGAGGTGATAATCCTATCACTAATTTGACAGTAACACCAGGAACATATTATCTCGTAGCTTCTTCGACAAGTGCGCAATATATTCTTAATGTTGATAAGGCAACTATTCCTGCTCCATTACCGGCTGTTGCAGTTTCTCCGGCTAATGGTGAATCTAATGTCACTTCCCCTGTGACATTGAGATGGACATTGGGACAGTTTACAACTGAATATCAACTTTTGATGGGAACTACATATCCTCCATCAGAGGTCGTCGTGGATTGGACAGATGACTTGGCACAAAGTTATACAACAGGTGTGTTACTTAATAACAAGAACTATTTCTGGAGAATTAATGAACGTAATGTTTCTGGTATAACAGAAGGTGAGGTGTGGGGATTCACCACCACGTTGAATATTCCTCAGGACCTTGTTGCTGCCGATTACGAACTTTATGAAGGCGAAGCTGCAGAATTGAGCTGGACAGCAGTGCAGGATCGTAACTCCAAGTCGATACGCGGATATAACGTCTATCAGGACGGCGTAAAGGTAAATGATGCTGTTATTCCGACGAATTCATACGATGTGGAGGGTCTGACATACAATATGGAAGGCTATGAGTTCAATGTGACGGCTGTTTATGACGAGGGAGAATCCGCAATGTCAGAAGGCATTTTGGTACGTGTAAGCGGCAACGGAATTGTAAGCGGAACAGTGTTTGAACAGGATGGTGCAACGACAATAGAAGGAGCCACAGTGACATTCACGGGATTGGATGAATACGGAGTCGAACAGACATTCAGTTTCACCACCGGTTCAGACGGAACATATTATGGTGAGGTTCTCGTCGGAGAGTATTCTGCAACAGCATCAAAAGCCGGTTATCAAGATGCTTCGTATATTAATGAAGAAGGTGAACCTGTCGTCTTATTTGTTTATGACGTAGAGACGCCGGATATTAATATAATAATGTATGAAGAGTATAATCCTGTAGCGGAAGTGATAGCGGAAGAGGTGAGCGACGAGATGGTGAAGGTAAGCTGGAGCTGGAGCATGATGAGTGCATTGATAGAA
>NZ_DBMCYK010000010.1:0-93405 GCF_056978975.1 Candidatus Limimorpha avicola | reverse complement strand
CAATATCGAAAGTATATCCAAATCCGGGAGAAAACATCTTGAACATAAGGACGGCATTGCCGGAAGGAAGGATAGAAGTGTATGACATTCTCGGGAAAGTGATATATAAACAGGATATTACCGAAGAGGTCACGAAGATACCGACAGAAGGATGGGCGAAAGGGATGTATCTGTGGAGAGTTTATAGTGAAGGAAAGGAAGCAGAAAGCGGTAAATGGGTAAAGCAATAATAGTTTCAAAAAAATAGTAAAAAAGGAAACATTATATATTAACTATGAAAGAGGCTGCCTGACAAGTTCAGGCGGTCTCTGTTTTTTATGTTGTAATCCCTACTGTAGAGACGTCATATCATGGCGTCCCAATTACACACTTTTTGAAACATTACCTTGTATGAATCTAAAAAAACACTTGTTCTTATGTTTTTTAAGTTCAATTTTGTTATTTTTACACCAAAATATTTTTGAATCATTCAAAAAATATAAAATTTGTCGTTATGTTATTTTTTTACAAATAAATGATATGCTATACGGTTGTCATGAAGATGTGGATGATGTTTTTGATGATAAAGGTGATATTTACATCTAAAATATGAATACATCAAATTGATTTTTTAGTGTGATTGATAAAATATATTAAAAATGAATGATATTGCATTTCCATTTTCGAGACCTTTATATGTAATGGCAAAACCTGTAGGACCACGATGTAATCTCGCATGTGATTATTGTTATTATCTTGAGAAAACGAATCTTTACAATGGACACAGCAAACAAATGATGAGTGAGACGCTTTTGGAAAGATTTATTCAGGAATATATTGCAAGTCAGACTATGCCTGTGGTGTCGTTTACATGGCATGGAGGGGAGCCTCTTTTGCAGTCTCTGCGTTTTTATCAAAAAGCTGTCGAGTTGCAAAAAAAATATGCAGGAGGTAGAGCGGTTGACAATTGCATTCAGACTAATGGTACATTGTTGACTGACGAGTGGTGTCGTTTTTTCAGAGATAACAACTGGCTTGTAGGCATCTCAATCGACGGGCCTCAACGTTTTCACGACGCCTATCGTCATTATGGACAGAACCTGCCTTCTTTCGTCAAAGTCATGCGCGGCATTGAGTTGTTGAACAAATATAATGTCGAATGGAATGCCATGGCAGTGGTGAATAATCTTAATGCAGATCATCCATTGGAGTTTTATCGTTTTTTTAAAAATATTGGTTGTCATTATTTGCAATTCACACCCGTTGTTGAAAGAATATTGAAACAGCCTGACGGGAGACATTTGGCATCGTCTCTTCAGGAAGATGGACGTGTGGCGGAATTTTCTGTCACTCCTCAACAGTGGGGTGAGTTTCTTTGTGCTATCTTCGATGAATGGGTACGCAATGATGTCGGGCGTTATTTTGTTCAGATTTTCGATTCAACCCTTGCCAACTGGGTGGGAGAACATCCCGGTGTATGTTCTATGGCACGTACATGCGGACATGCCGGTGTCATGGAGTTTAATGGCGATGTATATGCTTGCGACCATTATGTGTTTCCGGAATTTAAACTTGGCAATATTTACAAAAAGACTTTGTTGGAGATGATGTACGGTGATTTTCAGCAAAACTTTGGCGCGGACAAGTATAATTCCTTGCCGCAGCAGTGTAAGAAATGCAAATACCTGTTCGCTTGTAATGGGGAATGTCCTAAAAATCGTTTTGCAACGACCGACGATGGTGAACCTGGCTTGAATTATTTGTGCCACGGTTATTATCGTTTCTTTGAACATGTGTCTCCTTGCATGGACTATATGAAACGGGAATGGATGGCAAAACGTGCTCCTGCCAATATCATGAAGGCAATCAGAAATCATGAGATGGATATTTCTTCCGGAAAAATTTATTAAAACAGGAAAATATTGTCATGAATGTAAGTATTGAAAATTTTCACTATCTTTGTATGCAATTATGTTTGCTTTATGGAAAATTTGTTGTCCGTTTTAGAGGCAGTAAATTATGATATGCAGTTCTTTTTTTGATGTTCATGAGTGTCGGAATTTTTCAATACAAAATAAAAAGCGTGGTTGCTAATACAATGGCTTAACATGGCGCTTTTTCATATAGTCGTTTATACTTGAAAAATGGATTTTTCAGTTATTGGTAAAAGATATGGTGAAGTGGTTTTGTCGTAAGGAATTATTTGGCACTCGACTGATAATGAAGAGTAAATAAAGCAAATATTGGTATATATACTGACAGAAATCGGAGATGACGATAATAAACTGTTGAAGAAAATAAAGAAGAGGAATATGAAAAAGAACCAATTGCTTTTTATGTGTGGCATGACTGTGGCATCTGCCTTGTCTGCTGCTACCGGCAACGACAATGATAAACCGAATATAATATTTATCCTGTGCGATGATTTGGGATATGGTGATTTGGCATGCTACGGACAGAAATACATACAAACACCGAACATAGATCGATTGGCGCGTGAAGGCATGTTGTTTACACAGGCTTATGCCGGCAGTCCTGTCAGTGCTCCTTCTCGTGCTGCCTTAATGACAGGTCAGCATTCAGGACATACACATGTAAGAGGTAATAAGGAATATTGGTATGACAGTCCTGTAATGTATTATGGTGATAATGAGGAATATTCTGTAGTGGGGCAGGAACCTTATGATACAGGACATATCATTCTTCCTGAAATCATGAAGCTGAATGGCTATACAACAGGTATGTTCGGTAAATGGGCAGGAGGTTATGAAGGCTCAGGTTCTACACCTGATAAAAGGGGAATAGACGAATTTTATGGCTATATATGTCAGTTTCAGGCTCATTTGTATTATCCCAACTTTTTAAATCGCTACAGTACCGCAAAAGGTGATACTGCCACTATACGTATAACTCTTGATGAAAATATACCGTATCCTATGTTTGGAGATGATTATAGAAAACGTACTCAGTATTCGGCAGATCTTATACATAGGGAGGCTTTGGCTTGGCTTGACAAACAAAGTGACAGTCAACCTTTTTATGGATTTTTTACATATACCTTGCCTCATGCTGAGTTGGTACAACCTAACGATTCTATTTTGAAATATTATAAAAGCAAGTTTTTTACTGATAAAACATGGGGAGGAAGCGAAGGTTCCAGATATAATGAAGCTGTACATACACATGCAGAGTTCGCCGGAATGATTACGCGTTTGGATGCTTACGTGGGTGAGATAATGGATAAACTGAAAGAAAAAGGCTTGGATGAAAATACCATAGTTATTTTCAGTAGTGACAACGGCCCTCATGAAGAAGGCGGTGCAGACCCCGAGTTCTTTGGAAGAGATGGAAAATTGAGGGGATTGAAACGTCAGTGCTACGAGGGCGGCATCAGAATACCTTTTATTGTCAGATGGCCTGAAAAAATAGAAGCCGGAAGTGTAAACGACCACCAGTTGGCATTTTATGACTTGATGCCTACTTTCTGTGAAATAATTGGCGACAGGAGATTCCCTAAAAAATATCTTAACAGAAAAATAAATGACGACTGTTTCGATGGCATTTCCTTTTTGCCTACTTTGTTGGGAGATGACGAAAATCAAAAAAAACATGATTTCTTGTATTGGGAATTTCATGAAACCGACCAGATAGCTGTTCGTATGGATGACTGGAAGTTGATAATAAAGACAGGTGTTCCACATCTTTATGATTTGAAAAATGATCTTCATGAAGATCATGATGTCTCGGAACAATATCCTGATATTGTTAACGAAATGATAAAAATAATCTTCAGAGAACATCGTCCGAGTGATTTGTTTGAAGTTACTTTGCCTGATGCCGATGTTGGGAAAATGTTAAGTGAGTTTGAATGACTCAAGCATGATTTTATATGTTTTTATTACTGTCAGATAAAATATATTTTATTATCAGATAAATACTTATGATGTTTTAGATAAAAATGAAATGTTGCTTCTTTTTATAAAATAAAAAAGATTAAATTATAACAAACAATAAAAAAACTTCTGTCTTACTTTATTGATTTCAAATGGTATCTGTGATTCATGAAAGGGATATTTTACTAATATTTGATAATTTATTTGATATAACATTGAAACTAAATAAATAATATTAACATTAATGTTTTGAGTGTTGATGATAAAATGTTTGAAGTAAATTCAGTATTAAAAAACGAACTCATATTCTGTTTTCTTAATCATATATATATTTTTTTGTTTTTTTGAAAATTATTTTTATCTTTGTAACAAAAAAACATTTCTATGAACGGATATAGTATGAATCTTGACACGTATGAGCAGAAAAGGCTTATTTCTTTGATAAATAAATGCTCAACTTTTGATATGTTTGATTATGATAAGAGCAGCATAGATGTATATGGTTGTTCTTTTTTTGATAACTACTTGTATGTTGTAGCTAAATGTTATTCCTGTATTCCGGTAGTTACCATGGGTTATTTGTGGGATGGAAATGATGACGTTATAAAGTTGGATGGTACCAGGGATTGTATCTTTGACAATCTTCATAAATTGGGGCTTAATGTCGATACAGATAATATTGCGGATTATTTAAAGTTCGTTCTCGGTATAGTTTGTACGGAAGAAGGGTCTCTTCGTCTTGTCCAAAGTATTCATGATGTGGAGTTTTCGGATACTCCGTCGGAAGAACAGTTCGCTTTTCTCGAAAATAATATAAAACCGGTGTCAACAACACGCGACAGTGACGGTTATACTGTTGAGGCGAATGTAATATATTCCGATTCTCTTTATCTTGCCAAAATGAAAATGAAGGAAGATGGTTTTTTCGACATTGTGTCCGAGACGTTGTTATGTGATGGTTATTCTTGTTTAAAACAGATAATGTTATTGTAAAATATTAAGTTATGAAAAAAGATATTATTGATAGAATGTATGAAATATTGGGGGATGATAAGGATATGGCATGTATCCCTCCCGGTGCCGATGAGGGTTTTATCTCCGATTGCAACGATGATTTGCGCTCAATGAATTGTCCGGTTTTGCCGGATGACTATGCTGATTTTTTGCGTGTCATGGATGGCTTCGCTTTTAACGGAGTGGAATTATTCTCTTCTGTTGGCTATTTCTGTAGTGATTCGGATTATTGTTTGCCTGATGTGGTATCTTGTAATGAAAACTTTGTCGATTTTTATGACGGTGATGATGAGTTGTTGTGGATTGGGCGCGATGACTTGGATTATTATTGTTTCAACAATATTACAGGCAAATATGAGACAAGGGACCATGAATGTCTGTCGGATGTGTTCGATACTTATGATGACTTCGAACAACTGTTTGTTGAGATAGTGTTGAAACGTATAATATAAAAACTGGTTTTTGAAAAGAGATTGTAACATGTTTTTCATATTGTCTTAATATATAAGTCGTTTTTTTGTATTTCGATAAATAAAATTTGCTTTTTACAATTAATCTTTTATCTTTGCAGAATGTTATAAAAAATAAAAAACAACTATGTCATATATCTCGTTTAACAAGCAACAGTTGGTAAATCTCGAGTTTACGATGAGTAAAGAGATTTTGCGTTCCAACAGGTCGGGTGCATTTTACAACACTACCATCATAGGTTGCAACACAAGGAAATATCATGGATTGCTTGTGGTGCCGCAGCCTCAACTCGATAATAACAATCATGTGTTGCTGTCGAGTATCGATGAGACTATTATTGACAATAAAGAAGAGTTTAATCTCGGAGTACATCAATATGTGGACGGTACGGTGTCTCCGCGCGGTCATAAATATCTTCGCAACTTTACTACTGAGCCTATACCTCGTCTTACTTATCGTATTGGAACTTCTGTCATTCACAAGGAATATATCTTTGCCGAGAAGGAGGCACGTATTTTGATACGTTATACTCTTGAAGAAGCTGCACAGCCGGTGACATTGCGGCTTCAGCCTTTTCTTGCTTTCCGTAACGTGCACATGTTGACGTATGAGAATTATGATGCCAACCGCAAATATAAAACAGCAAAAAATGGTGTCTCGTGGAAGATGTATGACAATTATGACAGTCTTTTCCTGCAGTTTTCCAAGGCTGTTGAATATACTCATGTTCCGCATTGGTATTATAAAGTTTTCTATATTCGTGAGTTTGAACGTGGCTATGATGCTGTGGAAGACCTCTATGTGCCCGGTTTTTTTGAATTTACCATGAAAAAAGGAGAGTCTGTCGTGGTTTCCGCCGGCGTCTGTGAGAGGAATCCTGCTTCATTCAAAAAACAATTTGAGACTCAAATAAACAACAGAATACCACGTGACAGTTTTAAACATTGCCTTCAAAATTCGGGAGAACAGTTTATTATCAGAGATGATAGCGGTACACGTATGTTCGCCGGCTTCCCATGGTTCGGCAGTTGCAGCCGCGACACTTTCCTGTCATTGCCGGGATTGACACTCGCCAATGGTGACGAGAAGACTTTTAAACAATTGTTGTCATATCTCATCGACAGGATGAAAGGTCCTTTCTTTCCGCATAAATATTATCAAAATGACTTGTATTATACAGCTTTGGACTCTCCTCTGTGGTTTATTTACAATATCCAGAAATATGAGACCATGCTGAAGAAAAACAAGAAAACCTTGTGGAAAGAATATGGCAATGTGATAACAAAAATATTGAATAGTTTCATCGAGGGTACTGATTTCAATGTCAAGGTCTGTGAGAATGGTTTGCTATATGGAGGCAACGAACGTCTCGCCCTGACATGGATGAATGTGTTTTGTGACGGGAAGCCTCTTACTCCAAGGACAGGCTTTGCCGTCGAGATAAATGCATTGTGGTATAATGCATTGCGTTATGCAGTGTCGTTACTTCAAAAAGTGGACCCAAATAATGAGGATATACAACGTTGGAGTGATGTTGCTGATAAGGTGCTGGCATCGTTTACTCCATGTTTTTATGATTCGGTTAACGATACTTTCTTTGACTATGTCAACGAAAATGAACGTAATGCCATGGTAAGACCCAATATGTTGATAGCTATATCATTACCTTATTGTCCATTTAAGAATGAACTGAAAAAAAAGGTATTCGACATAGTAAGGTCAGAGTTGCTTACAATAAGAGGGTTACGTTCTTTGTCGCCTCGTTCACCGGAATATAAGGGCGTCACTATTGGTAATCATAGAGAAAGAGAGATTGCATATCACCAGGGTACTGTTTTCCCATGGTTGGTGATGCCATACGCCGATGCGTCCGTCATCTTGTACGACAAAACGGCTCTTCCGTATATTGAAGACTTGTATCATGGTTTTGAAGACGCTATCAAAGACTGTGGTATAGGCAGTATATCAGAGATTTATGACGGTAATCCACCACACGATGCACGTGGCTGCATCTCTCAGTCCACGAGTGTGGCGGCTCTGCTGTATCTTGATTATTTAATAGACCAGATGAGAAAGGATGAAATATGAAAGTCTTGATGTTTGGTTGGGAATTTCCTCCTCATATAACAGGCGGACTGGGAACGGCTTGTTACGGCATGACTAAAGGTCTTGCCAAGAATGGGGTGGAAGTGCTATTCGTTGTGCCTAAGGCTTTCGGCGACGAAGACCAGTCGTCGGTACGTCTGCTTAATGCCAGCGATGTTACTGTTAACCTTGATAATGAGACTGACAGACGTTATTGGGACAGAGTCCATTATATGGAGGTCGGCTCCAATATAATACCTTATGTTGGACCGGAGGAATATGCTTCGATGGTGACGGATTATCGTGCAACGGATCATTTTAAAAGTTCTGTATTCGCCCCGCGTTATGAGTTCTCAGGAAAATATGGTGCCAACCTGATGGAAGAGGTGGCGCGTTATGCCTTGATAGGTTCTTCGCTTGCTACGAAATATGATTTCGATATCATTCATGCTCACGACTGGCTGACTTATTCAGCTGGCGTAGCAGCAAAGGAGACTACCGGCAAACCTCTTGTGGTACACATGCACGCCACCGAGTTCGACAGATCCGGCGAGAATATCAATACTGATGTCTATGCTATAGAACGTCGCGGTATGGAGATGGCAGACCTCGTAATCACAGTGAGCAATCTGACACGTAATATTGTGATAGAGAAATACGGCATCAATCCGGATAAGGTCATTACTGTGCATAATGCCGTAGAACCTAATTCCAAAAGCCTTTCTGAATACGATAAAAGCGGTCTTAACGCTAAGATAGTGACTTTCCTCGGTCGTATCACTTACCAGAAAGGACCGGAATATTTTGTGGAAGCTGCATATAAAATAATACAACAGACTTCCGATGTGCATTTCGTAATGGCAGGTACCGGTGATTTGCTTAAAAAAATGATACGCCGTGTCTCTCAGTTGAAAATAGGCTCGCGTTTCCATTTTACCGGCTTCTTGAAAGGTCAGGATGTTGACAGGATGTTCGCTATGACAGATGTCTTTGTCATGCCTTCCATATCTGAACCTTTTGGCATAGTGCCATTGGAAGCCATGCGTCTTAACGTGCCGGTCGTCATCTCTAAACAATCCGGCGTGTCAGAGGTGCTTAAACATGCTCTTAAAGTGGACTTCTGGGATATCAACGGCCTGGCTGATTGCATATATGGATTGTGTAACTATAAGGCAATAAGTGAATTGTTTAAGAAAGAAGGTAAAGATGAGGTCGATACCCTTAGGTGGGAAGCTGCATCGAAAAAAATTATCGAAGTTTATAATTTAGCATTGTCAAAATAAATACTATACGTCATGAATAAGTCTATTTGTTTGTGTTTTCAAGTGCATCAGCCTTACAGGCTGCGTACATACCGTTTCTTTGATATTGGAAAGAGACATTTTTATTATGATGAATATAATAATAGAACAGTCATTCAAAGAGTCTCAGAACGTTGTTATCTGCCTATGAATGAACTGATTATGGATATGATAGCCCGTTATGGCGATAAAGTGAAGTTCGCTTTTTCATTCTCCGGTTCTGTCATAGAACAACTTGACTTGTATGCTCCATCTACTCTCGACAGTTTCAAAAATATCTTGAAAAGTGGTAATGTAGAACTTCTTGCGGAGACATACGGTCATTCTCTTGCGTCTCTCGCAAATAAAGACGCTTTCAAAAAAGAAGTTCTTGCCCATAAACGTCTTATGCGTGAGGTGTTCGGTATGACTCCCAAGACATTCCATAATACCGAACTTATATATTCCAATGACATAGGAGCCGATGTGGCTGAGATGGGCTATGACTTGATATTTACTGAAGGTGCTAAACACGTACTTGGCTGGAGAAGCCCTAACTATATGTATTTCAATGCGAAAAATCCTAAACTGAAAGTACTTCTCCGTAATGACAGACTTAGCGACGATATTGCTCTTAATTTTACTTCCTCTCCTATAACAGCTCAGGACTATGCATTGAAAATCAAAGATTTCCCTGAAACAGAAGAGATTGTAAATATATTTGTCAACTATGAGACTTTCGGTGAATGTTATGCTGCTGAAACAGGTATCTTCGACTTTATGAGATATCTGCCGCAAGCTGTTTTTGACAACACGGACTGTAATTTTATCATGCCTCATCAGGCGGTCAAACTGATGCAGCCCATGGGGGTATTCGACGCTCCTATACCGCTTTCGTGCTGCGATGAGGAACGTGACTTGTCTCCTTGGATAGGCAACAGTATGCAGGATGATGCGTTCAATACTTTGTACGATTGCTATAATATGGTGAAACGTATTAAAAATGAAGAGATTATTAGAGATTGGCACGCTCTGCAGGACTCAAGTATCTTTAGAGACCTATGTACAAAGTATGATGACAATACTCCGTACGATACATATATCAATTATATGAATATCTTAACTGACTTTAAGTTGAGACTTGAAAGCGAGTTACACAAAAATAAAACAAAAAAAATTGTCAAACAATGACAATAACATTTAGGACAACATGACGTTGAATATAATAAATCGCGGATATGCCTTACCGAAATAGTGAGGCATGTCCGCATAATTTGTAAATAAAATTTTTATTATGTATAAAACACCTAAATACCTTTTTGAAATTAGTTGGGAAGTCTGTAATATGGTGGGAGGAATATACACCGTATTATCGACTAAGATGGACGAGATGAAGAGATTGTTCGGCGATAATTATATAAGCATTGGTCCCGACTTGGTTAAAGAGTCACATGAGACTCTTTATTTTGTTGAAGATAACAGTTTGTTCCCTGAATGGAGAGAACGTGCCATCTCTCAGGGACTTAAAATACGCATCGGTAGATGGAAACTGCCAAGTAAACCTTTAGCTGTCCTGATAGATTTTACAACATTATATCAAAGTAAAAATGAGATTCTCGGTCATCTGTGGGAACAATATAAGTTGGATTCCATACAAGGACAATGGGACTATATAGAACCTGTGCTTTTCGGCTATGCCTCCGGTCAGGTAATAGAAAGTTTTGTCGATTGGAACATTCCTAATGAAGAGGATATAGTGGCGCAATTTCATGAATGGATGACGGGTGCCGGTGTCCTGTATCTTAAAGAACATGCTCCTGAGGTGGCTACGGTGTTTACTACTCATGCCACTTATCTCGGACGTGCCATCTCAGGTAACGGTCTGCCCCTCTATAATGAATTGTCGTCATATAATCCGACGGTAATGGCGAGCCGTTTCAACATCGTATCTCAACAGTCCATGGAACAGAAGGCTGTGGAAAATGCCGATGTCTTTACTACGGTAAGTAACATCACTGCCATGGAATGCAAGCAGTTCCTCAACCGTGAACCTGATGTGATAACGGAAAACGGCATCAGTGATGCTTTCATTCTTGATGATGCTACCCGTGTGTCGAAAAGACAATTGGCACGTGAGAAGGTGTTCCATATTGCCGATGTGATTACGGGTGTTACAGTGTCTCGCGATAGTATGCTATTGATAAACAGTGGCCGTTATGAGTTTAAAAATAAAGGTATAGATTTGTATATAAGAGCATTGAGTGAACTTAACAATGATAGTGAACTCGCTCGTGACATACTCGCGGTGATAGCTGTCCCGGCTAATATTGCCGGTCCTTCCAAACAACTTACAAGACGTCTTAACGGCACAGAACCTATAGAAGGTCATACTGAACATCCTTTGACTCATCATGTCTTTGATATAGAAAATGATGCCATAGTCAATGCTTTGAGAGAAAACGGCTTGAATAACAACCCTGAAGACAGGGTTAAAGTGATATTCATTCCTTCATATCTTAATGGAGATGATGGAGTGTTCAATATCAATTACAATGATTTTTTGTATGCTTTCGATTTGTCGGTTTTCCCATCATATTATGAACCATGGGGTTATACACCTTTGGAGAGCATAGCTCATGGTCTTCCTACGGTCACGACAGATTTGTCCGGCTTCGGACGTTTTATGAAAGACAAAGATGTCAACAGTGAAGCTGTTACTGTTATTCATAGGGAAGAAGGTAATGGAGATTATGTGGTGTCAGCTATTGCAGAAGTAGTGGAAAATCTTTCAAAACGTTCAGAAAAACAATGGGAAACCATAACTTCGGAGGCTTTACGTCTTGCTTCTATGTTTTACTGGAAAGACCTCATTGTTAATTATCTTCGTGCATACGACATGGCTTTGAATAAGTTGAAAGGCAGGGAATATATGCGTCAAAGTCGTCTTTATTCCGAAGTACTACGTAACTTCGACTTTAAGAAACAGGATACTCCTAATTGGAAGAAGTTTATGGTTGAGATAAATTATTCGGATGAGATGCAGAAACTCAATGAGATGGCTCATAATTTATGGTGGTCATGGAACATAGATGCCATAGATTTGTTCCAATCTCTCGACCCTGAGGCATGGCAGAAACATGAACAGAATCCGTTGGCTGTGATGGAAAACTTTACCAAATATCAAATTGACAGCCTTGAGAATAACTCTGAGTTTGTATCCAGACTGAATATTGTTTATCAACGTTTCAAAGATTATATGTCGGCAAAACCAGACAATGATGATATTATTGCCTATTTCAGCATGGAATATGGTCTTCAGAAAAGCTTGAAGATATATTCCGGCGGTCTAGGAATCCTTGCAGGAGACTACCTGAAACAGGCTTCCGATTCCAATGTCAACATGGTTGGTATAGGACTGTTGTATCGTTATGGGTATTTCAATCAGAGCATGTCGGTCTCAGGCGAACAGCTGTCTGAATATGTGCCTCAGAAGTTTTCGCAGTTGCCATTGGATCCTGTTCGTGACGCTAATGGCGATTGGGTGACTGTGAGCATTGCTTTCCCAGGTCGTAGTGTTTATGCCAAGGCATGGCGTGTAAATGTGGGTAGAGTGGGGCTTTATCTCCTAGATACCGACATAGAAGAAAATTCCCATGAAGACAGAATAATAACAGGCCAACTTTATGGAGGAGACAATGAGATGCGTATCAAACAGGAGCTGTTCCTCGGTATCGGAGGTATCCGTCTGCTCGAAAAGTTAGGTGTAAAACCAACTCTGTTCCATTGTAATGAAGGACATGCAGCATTCTGTGGTCTCGAAAGACTGAATATCATGGTCGCCAAACATAATCTCGAATTCGATGTCGCTATGGAATTGGTACGCTCGTCCACATTGTTCACTACACATACCCCTGTGTCGGCAGGGCATGACGCCTTTGAGGAACATCTGATGAGAACTTATATGTCTTATTATCCCTCACATGTCAACATATCCTGGGACAAGTTCATGGGTCTTGGCCGTTTCAGACCAAATGATCCTAACGAGAAATTCTCCATGAGTGTATTGGCTACCAATCTTAGTGATGAAGTCAATGGCGTGAGTCGCATTCATGGCAGAGTGTCTCGAGAGATGTTCCAACAACTGTGGCCGGGTTATTATGCAGAAGAAAATCACATTGGTTATGTTACTAATGGCGTGCATCTTCCTACATGGGCTGATGCTAAATGGCAGCGTTTGTTTTCTAAAGTGATGGGTGAGGATTATCTTGATAATCAATCTGATTTTACTGTTTGGGAGAAGATGCAGGATGTGCCGGCTTCAGAGATATGGGATATACGTAAAGAGTTGAAGCATAATCTTATGGAGTTTATCAAGGTTAAACTTGCCGAAGATATGCGTAAACGTCAGGAAAGTCCGTCTCTCATTATTAAGACTATTGACAGTCTTGATGAAAATGCTCTCATTATAGGCTTCGCTCGTCGCTTTGCTACATATAAAAGAGCACATCTTCTGTTTACCAATTTGGAACGTCTTGCTGAGATTGTCAACAATCCTAAACGCCCTGTTATTTTCGTGTTTGCCGGCAAGGCTCATCCTAATGACAAGGCAGGTCAAGACTTGATAAAGAATATTATAGAGGTGTCACGAAAGAAAGAGTTTATTGGTAAGATATTGTTTATCAGCAACTATGATATAGAGATTGGCAAGATGCTCACAAGTAGTGTGGATATATGGCTGAATACTCCTACACGTCCGTTGGAGGCATCGGGAACGAGTGGAGAAAAAGCAGCCATGAACGGTGTCTTGAACTTCTCTGTACTCGACGGCTGGTGGGCGGAAGGCTATCGTCCCGATGCCGGATGGGCTATCAAGGAGGAACGTACCTATCAGGACCAGAGATATCAGGATGAGTTGGATGCCGAGACGATATACAATATGTTGGAAGATGAGATAACGCCATTGTATTTTACACGTAATGCCGATGGCGTCCCTGAGACTTGGGTGCAGTATATAAAAAATAACTTCATGGAAATAGCTCCTTTCTACACCATGAAACGTATGCTAGACGATTATTTCAGTCAGTATTATGACAAACTTATCAAAAGAACGAAATTCATGAGAGCTGACCGTTACAGTAAGGCTTTCGAGCTGACGGCATGGAGGAAAAAGATAGAATCGCATTGGGATACCATAGAAGTGTCTTCCATAAAGGTTCCGGACCCAAATATCAGAGCTTTGAATCTTGGCGATGTCTTTATCGCTGAGATTACATTGAAGATCCCGGGATTGGACAAGAATGACATAGGTATAGAACTGATGTTCGCTGAAAAAGAAAACGATGTCATAACAAAGATATTGAGAGTCGAACAGATGACCATGGTGGATTATGGCGATGAATGGGTTCGCTTTTATATCAGTCTGCCGGTATTCAAGGCCGGCGTTTATAATTATACTTTCAGAATTTATCCTACCAACAAGATGCTGGCTCATCGTCAGGACTTGCCTCTTGTCAAATGGATATGATTGAATGTAATGCAGTCGCATCCTTGGACGCGACTGCATGATGTTTTTTTTGTTAATAGTTTAGTAATGATTTGATTTATATCGGTAAAATGTATTTGTTATATCATTGAATTTGCAAATATGTTTCTTGGTTTAGTTTAAATAAAATAATCATGATAATAGGTTTCGATGCGAAAAGAGCAGCCCAAAACCGTACCGGATTGGGTAATTACAGTCGTTTTGTTATCAGGTTGCTTTCACAACAGCATCCTGAAAATGAATATTATCTTTATGTACCGAAACAAGATAAAATGCCTTATATCACCGAGATCCCTACCTTGTCTAAAGTGAAATTGCATTTTCCGTTGTCTTCATTATGGCGCAGATTCAGTTCCTTGTGGAGAGTGTGGGGGATAACGGAAGATATAAAAAATGATGATGTAAATATATTTCATGGTCTTAGCAATGAACTGCCACTGAATATTACCCGGGCAAAATGTAAGACTGTTGTGACTGTGCATGACTTGATATTTTTGCATTGTCCTCAATATTATCATCTTGTTGACAGATGGATTTACAGATACAAGTTTAGAAAATCATGTCGTCAGGCAGACAAGATTATTGCTGTCAGCGAGTTTACCAAAAAAGAGATAATACGTTATTTTGACATTACTGAATCTAAGATAGAAGTTGTTTATCAAGGATGTGACCCTGTTTTTGGAGAACCTGTTTCAAAGACGAAACTTGAAAAAATAATGGTGGAATATAATCTGCCGTCTAAGTTTCTGCTATATGTAGGTAGTATTGAAGAACGGAAAAATCTCATGCTTGTGGCAAAGGCATTGAAGGTGATTCGGGATGATAATATGATGGAATATTTGCCCAAGGTAGTGGTGGTAGGTAAAGGCACTTCGTATCTTGAACAGGTAAAATCCTATATAAATGACAATGACTTGTCGGATTGTTTTTTCTTCTTTCATAATGTATCATTTCATGATTTGCCTTCATTTTACAAGTTGGCAACGGCTTTTGTATATCCTTCGCGCATTGAAGGCTTCGGCATACCGCTTCTCGAGGCGTTGACGTCAGGGTTGCCTGCCATTGGTTGTTCCGGTTCTTGTCTTGAAGAGGCAGGAGGTCCGGGGTCTGTCTATGTAAAACCGGATGATGCCCAATCTATGGCAAAGGCTGTCTTTTCTGTATTTAATGACGAGAAATTACGCGATGATATGATAGTGCAAGGCTTGAAATATGCCAAAGACAATTTTTCAGATGAGAAACTCAGTGACGACCTGATGAAAGTTTATGAAATGTTATAATTATTGATCTTCGTTTTTAACTATTTATAAATAATGCCTTTAAAATCAACTTCTGTAGGTTTGCAATCAAATATAAGACTTGTATTTTTTAATAATAATATATCTGTTTAGATGTGTTTTTGCTTAAGATAGCTTGTGTTGAATTTGTCAAGTTTTTTTGATTTGTGAAGGATTTATAACGAGAAATCTGAAAATCAATATCATTTTCGTTTAGAAGTTATAATTTGGTAATATTGTCATAAAAACAGTGAATTATTGATATTTGAAAGTTTTGTTACCCGAAAATAAATTTTTTGTTAAAAAAGTTTGTTTTAAAAGAATATATATTTTAAATTTGTTCTGTTTTAAGCGATGTTGTTGTAATGCAGATGGATGAGTGAGGAAATAAGAATAAAGAGTGCAACCGGAACAATAGAAATATAAAGAATAAGTAAAAAGTAAACAATCATAAAAACGAAAAGAATATGAATAAGAAAGTAATGATTATGTTAAGTATTCTTTTGACATTCACTATGTGTAAGAAGAAAGAAGTTGAAGAAATAACGACGTACAACGAACAAATCAACGGTTACGAATATGTTGATTTAGGCTTGCCGAGCGGATTGAAATGGGCTACATGCAATGTGGGAGCAAGTTCACCGTCGGAATACGGTAATTATTACGCCTGGGGAGAAATAGAACCCAAAGAGAGTTACACTCAACAAAATTGTCTTACATTCGGACAAGAAATAGGAGACATAAGTGGAAATCCGCAATATGATGCAGCGAGAGCCAACTGGGGCAGTACTTGGCGAATGCCGACAAAAGTGGAGTTTGAAGAATTAATAAACAACTGCACATGGACATGGACGAGTGAAGGTGAAAATAGAGGCTATAGGGTAACCGGCACAAACGGGAACAGTATCTTTCTACCTGCTGCGGGTTATTGGCGAGGGACATTGCCTAACGCCGATGGTATGGGTGGTTACTGTTGGAGTTCTACGCCGGGTGATTACCATCCTCAGAACGCGTACAACATCATCTTTTATAGTGAAAATAGCTTCATGCATTGGTACTACCGTGACTACGGTCTATCCGTGCGCCCTGTTTCAGAATAGAAGCGAAGCGTGTTGTATTTATTTGGTTCATTTGATTTATTTATCGTGCGGCATTTAAAAGCCGCACGATGCAGATACAGCCTTTAGACAGTCGAAAATTCGTATGTATGTTTTTTTGCATCCGAAGAAAGTGGAAGTTAATTTATGGAGATTTATCGCTTGCCATTAAAATACAATATTTACATGAGGAGACGTCATGTCATGGCGTTTCTGCAATAATGCTGATAAAATAATATAGGTGTCTCAATTGGTTTTATGTCAGATGGATATATCCATAAAGTTTTTTTGTACAGCAAAGTTTTTTTATATCGATAATCATTTGTCATAAAAGTCGGTCATATACCAAAGTATAATTTTATGAAAATTGTACTGTTTGTCAATACATCGAATGATTGTTGAAAACCTCTATTCCTATACGTGCACAAGCCTCGGCATCGGCAAGGGCATGATGATGTTTGGTTAAATCAAACCCGCAATACGCAGCGACGGTTTGTAATTGGTGATTTTCCAAGTCGGGGAACTTGACGACAGAACTTCTGTAAGTACAATAGAAAGGATAATCAGGATATTTCATGTGATAATATGCAAAGACAGCCTTGAGACAACGCTCATCGAATGATTTGTTATGTGCAACAAGAGGAAGGTTGCGGAGATATTTGGATATCTTGTTCCATACTTGTGGAAATATAGGGGCGTCGTCGGTGTCTTTTCTGCATAGTCCGTGTATCTTGGTGTTCCAATAACAGTAATAATTGGGCACGGGCTTGATAAGACTGTAAAAACTGTCTTTTATCTCACGGTCTCGTACAATGACGATACCAACGCTGCATGCGCTCGTAATTTCTCCGTTGGCGGATTCAAAATCAATGGCGGCGAAATCGGTTAGCTCCGGTATTTCTATGTGTTGGCGTTCCGACATCGTTATTTTTTAATCTCAGCATGGAAAACGACAGGGTCGTCTTCTTCATCGAAAATGTCGGATGTGTAGTATGAACCTTCTCTACCATCTTCTTCGAAAATGACAAGACGTACCTTGTGAAAGGTCAATGGCTTCTGACTGTCACAGATTTTTTTTACGTCATTATGACTAAGTCCTTCTATGTCAATCATCTGTAACATCATGGATAGGTCCAAGTCAACATTGATGAATTTGTCCTCCTTTCCATCGTTCCATGCAACACTGATAATTCCTGCAGTGTAAAGTTCGAAATCTTTAATTTCTATTTCTTTCATCTGATTTTTTTGCAAAGATAGTCTTTTTTACAGATGTTTCAAAAAAAATAATGACTACTTGTTGTAGTCGTTTTGTAAGATATGGAAAATGTGTATGTTGTATATGAGTTTTTTATTATTTTTGCAATGTGCATATTTAATGGATGAGATATGAAAAGACTTTTTCTGATATCGATGTTATCATTATATTTTAATATGAGCGTCCTGGCTCAGGAAGTGGAGCCTACGTGGGAGTCCATAAAACAACGCGGATATCCTCAATGGTTCAGCGATGCCAAATTGGGTATTTTTATTCATTGGGGAGTTTACTCAGTGCCTTCTTATTCAAGTCCTGAAGGTTATGGCGAATGGTATTATAGAGGACTTATGACAGGCGATACTGCAAGAGTCAATTTTCAAAAAAGAGTCTATGGCGAGGATTTTACATATAGAGATTTCGACAGTATGTTCAAGGCTGAGTTGTTTTCTGCGGAGCAATGGGCGGACTTGTTTGAAAAGAGCGGTGCACGTTATGTTTTGCTCGTGACAAAACATCATGACGGCTATTGTCTTTGGGACAGTAAATACTCTCCTGATTGGAACAGCGTCGTCGGCGGTCCGAAGCGTAACATTGTTAAGGAATTGACAGATGCGGTGCGCGCAAAGGATATGAAAATGGGTTTTTACTATTCTTTGCCGGAATGGACTAATCCTTTACATATCTGGATGCAGGATGATGACGACTCCATTTCAGATTATGTCGATAACCACATGATTCCTCAGTTTAAGGAGTTGGTTTCTACATATAAGCCTTCCATTGTCTTTGCCGATGGCGAATGGAACAACTCTTCGGAACAATGGCATGCTGCAGAACTTATATCGTGGTATTACAACATCGTTGGCGATGAGGCTATTGTCAATGACCGTTGGGGAGCAGGCTCCGATTATGGGTTCAGGACACCGGAATACAGCTCCGGCATACAAAAGACCGACCGTCCATGGGCTGAATGTAGAGGGCTCGGCCGTTCTTTCGGGCTCAACCGTAACGAACCTCTGCATAATTATCTCACCTCCGACGAGTTGATACGTCATTTTGTCAAACTCGTGTCGGCTGGCGGTGGCATGACACTTAATGTAGGTCCGGCTGCCGATGGCATGATACCTCTTATTCAACAGGAGAGATTGCTCGCACTCGGCAAATGGCTGGAGATAAACGGAGAGGCTGTATATGGGACAAAACCTTATACTAAATTTTATGAGATGAAACCTGTCGAGGTGCGTCGTCATGATTCTGTCATAGACTTTGACTGGGTACGTAACTCACCGGACCCGAGAATCAGCTATGACAATTTTACTGCAACATGGACAACGACGTTTACTCCTGAATATTCGGCAAATTATGTTTTTGAAGTAGAAGTAGATGACAATGCAACTGTTTTTATCGATGATATGGCGGTTATTGATTATAATCCGGCGAAAGGTGAAGAATCTCAAAGCAATGCCGAGGAGGCTGCAAACTGGCGTTCTGCCAAAGGCTCTGTGAAACTTAAGAAAAACCATGACTATACTGTGAAGGTCTGTTATGAGGAAAAAGACATAAATGCCATGATGCGTCTTTTCGTATCATGTAAAGACAGTCCCAAATCCATCTTTGCTACTGAGACAGGTTTCGATGCTGTTTATGAATGTATGCAACCATACGTTTGTTATACTACAAAAGATGATGTTTTATATGCCATAGCCATAGAATATCCTCAGGATTCTCTCGTTCTTGAGCTGCCGAGACCTGACGATGGTACCGTCATCACTATGTTGGGTTGCAGCAAGGTCTTGCCTTGGAGTTATGGAGACGGAAAACTCGTAATAGATACTACTCCATTGAAATATAACGATTTACAAAGTACTGCCGCATGGGTGTTCAAGATTTGTCAAGGTAAATAGTCAATGCTGTCGGCTTCCCGTCATATTTTATTTTGATATGCCACAAGCCATTATCATCTTTGTCGAATAATTCGGTCTTTGACATGGCTTTATCTGTCTTCTTGACTTTCATGCTTTTGTTGTTTATTTTTACCTTCCTTAAATCCAATGAGTTATCATGTAAAATGAATTCCAATGTTTTTATTTTGTCCTGTCCGTCATATCCGTCACCGTAATTTTTAATATTCAATGTCATGACATCATTTTTTATAATACCTTTTATCATAATGAGTTCATAATTACCATTTTCATAACTTCCGAAACTCTTTCCATCGTCAAGATAAATCAATCCGGTGATGCTGTCGTTGTTATTTGGAATATAAGTTTGCAGATAAAGTTTTTTTGCAGACAGAAAATCTGTTGATTTTACATAGTCAGTCATTGGAATGATGCTTCCTGCCTTAACAAATACGGGAATATGTTCGATATTGCATTTTAAAGTAATATTATCGGTGTTTATTATTTTGTTATTGAAGAAGTCGTACCATTCTCCATGAGGCAGTTCACAGGTAATGCTGTCCATGTTTTCATCGACTATGGGAAATATTATCATGTCTTTCCCGAAATAATATCCGGAGGAATAGTTTCTGAACCGGTTGTCCTCAGGGTTGTAAAAATATAATGGAGCTGTAATGGGGGTACCGGAAACGCTGTTGAGCCAAGCGGTGGTGTAGATGTAAGGCAATAATTCATAGCGCAGTTTCATGAAATTGCGTACTATGCGTTTGGTAGTGTCATTGAAGAATACGGGTTCCGATTCTATGTCCGAACCATGAGGGCGCAGTATTGGGGAAAATGTCGCAAACTGGAGCCATCTGGTATAAAGCTGTTCATCTTTTTCTCCGAGTGCAAAACCTCCGGCATCGGAATGTATGTAAGGCAATCCCGACATGCTCATGTTCAACATCAAGGGTATTTGAGCTTTAAGTCCCGACCATGAGCGGCTTACGTCACCCGACCATGGTATTATTCCATATCGTTGCGTTCCGGCGGCACCACTGCGGGCAAGGAAAAACAGTCGTTTGTCGGGGAAATCGCGTCTAAAACGTTCGGCTACGCCTTTTACCCAGTAATGTCCGTAAATATTATGTACTTCATCGGCAGTGCCGTTGACATGACGAATGTCTGAAGGATGACTCTCCGGTTCTCCGAGGTCACCCCAGAAACCGGCACTGCCGATGTCCAATTGTCTCTTGTATTGCTGCCAGAGCCATTCTGAGGTCTCTTCCTTGAAGATGTCGAGAAGACTGCCGTTGCCGAAATAAAAATTGCTGTCTATGTATGTGTTTCCTTCATTATCAACTACAAAAAGTCCTAACGAATCTGCCGTATTATGGTTTTCAAGGCTGTCTATGATATAAGGCTCTGAAATTAGCACTGTTTTTATACCTCTGTTTTTCAGGTCTTTCATCATGTTTTCAGGGGTGGGCCAGGAGGGTTCATACCAGTCCAAACGTCCCAAATGTCCTTTGATGCTGTCGCCGAACCAGTAAAAATCAAGTATCACCGCATCGATGGGAAAATCTTCTTCTTCCATCATTCTTACAATAGAATCTGTCTCGTCTTGATTGCGGTAAGCCATCCTCGACATCAAATTGCCGAATGCCCATACAGGCAACATGGGTTGATAACCTGTGAGGTCATGGTATTGTCTCATGATAGATTGATAGTTGTTGCCCGTTATTATATAATAACGCATGATGCCTCCAATAGTGGAAAACTCTAAAACATTGTCATTTCCAGAATCAATATCCAAATATCCTTTTTGAAAATTGTCGAAAAAAATCAAATATTTTTTTGAAGAAAGAAGCAATGGAATTTGGTAGTTTAGTATTGTGGTTCCATATTGATATGCGTATGAAGCTCTGTTGTATAACGGTAATTTGTTACCTCTTAAATCGAGATCTACGGCTCGTTCACCGCTACCGTAAAAACTTTCGTCTTTATTAATGAAAAATCTAATGCCGTTTCTGTCCTCGGTTTTGAAAAATCTTTCTTCCTCGACGAGAATGGTATCATTATGTGTTAAAAATGTCAGTTTTTGTAAATCTTTTGATATACATACTTCCATTTTGGGACTTTGATAACGTAAATAACCGTCTTCATCGTAAAAAACAAAGTCGTTTTTGACGGGTTTCGCAGTCACTGCTACCGATGAGTCGTTGACGATTATACCATCGTCATGCCATGTCACCTCCATTATAGTGTTGCTAAATGGTCGAAGAGAGATGTTGCCTTTTTGAGTTCTTATGATAACATATTGATTGTTGAAATTATTATACTTTATCTCTTGTGAACTTGCTGTATAGCAACACAATACTGCTGTTATAATTATGAATATGATATGTTTGCGCATAACAGTCGTTTTTATGTATGAAAACAAACAATACATAGATTGGTTTTATTTGTGCATACAGACATTGCTATAGAGACAAATGCCATTTCTGTATGTCGAAATGTAGTGTCAAAAAGGAATCATACTGTTTTCTTTTGCCATTTTGCAAATTTGATATATATCAAAGAAGCAAAGCCAATAAGTATGCCATATACAAATTCGGCAGTCCATACCCATTGAATATCAGTCGTTATTTTGGTCATTATCCAAGTGTATATGACATAAATGGCGAGAATACCCAATTCTACAAATAATGCAGATCTCGTGTTGCCTGTCCCGGAGATGGTTTCAAAATAATTGCAACCGAAAGCTTGCAGAAATGTTGATACGCAGACGACATAAATAGAAGGTATGGCAATACGGGCGAGTTCTGAGTCTTCGGTGTATATGCTCATTATTTGTGTCGGGAATAAGGCTGCAAATCCAACAAGAAAGACACAACACAACAGACAGTTGTACAATACTTTTGTTGTCGTTGACAGAACTTCGTCCGATTTTCCTTCTCCGATAATACGGCTTGTAAGAGTGTTTGAGGTAGATGCAAAACCTATCACAGGAATAAACATTATCATATAAACACTGCGAACTATTGATGATATGCCTATTGCCGTTTCACCCATCTTTTCAATGAAAATGAAGAAGATAAACCAAGAACTGAACGACAACAGCTTCTGTATCATGGTAGGCGTCGCCACTTTGAGTATTCTTTTCATCAGATCTTTTTCCATCCTGTGAATCTTGAACATTCCGTAGTCTGATTTTCTGAAATAAAGATATGAATAGATGTTGAAGAAGATGAATGCCGACACTTCAGCCATGAATGATGCCAAGGCAGCGCCGCCGACTCCCATATCCGGGAATCTCCAATTGCCGAAAATAAGGCAATAATCCAGTATAATGTTGACTACCGCCATTATCACAGTTGAATAGGTGATGACTTTGGTGTCGGAGATGCCAATGTATAAAGAACGGTATAAATAATTGAAACACACTATTATGATTCCGTACTGTCGATATTTGATGTACTCCATTGAAGCAGCATATATGTTGTCGGAATCTATGATGAACTGCAATATATGACCGGAGAATACACTAAGCACAGTGAATAAAATGACTCCTAAGCAAAAGATGAATATTGCACCATGTTGAAATATGATGCCTATTCTGTGGAAGTTTTGTTCTCCATAACGGCGGGCAGTGATGATTTGTATTCCTACGGCAAAACCCATTGCCATGGTGGTGAAAACAAAATAATATAATCCTGCAATCATGGAAGCACCCAACTCCACAACGCCGAGATGTCCTAAAAAGGCTGTATCGGTGAATGTTATTATTGTTTGTGCAAGATTACCTAACATGATAGGTACTGCTATCCTCCATATTTCCCGGTTGCTTACACTGCTTTTCATAATATATTTATTGATACTTAATGTTTTAAGTTTGATGAAACATAAATGCAAATATAAGAAATTTTGTTCGTTTTTATTATGTTGTTTTTGTCCTTTTATTGAACTTTCTCGTTTTGTTTTTCAAAGAGATGATATAAAAATGTAAAATATTTCCGTTATTAGAGAAAAAATGTTATCTTTGTAGTCTGACTTCATATTTGCAATGAAGTTGGTATTTTGTAGTAATAAATTGATAATTAACAATTTGATTATGGATAGGAAAGAGTTTCTTGCTGCGGTTGGTGGATTGGCATTATTCAGCATAGTGCCGAGCAAGGTGTTAGGTGGAGAAAGACACATAGCACCGAGTGACCAGCTTACCAAAGGAATAATAGGTGTAGGCGGCATTGGACGTTCGTCATCACATTTTTATAGTAATGAAGCCTGTCGTTTGACAGCTGTCTGTGACGTGGATTCCAAACATCTTCAGGCTGCTGTAAACCAGGCAAAAGAAAAACTTGGCGAGAATGTTGCGGCTTATAGCAACTATCGCGATCTGATAACAGACCCTAATGTTGACATAGTGCATATAGCGACACCTCCGCACTGGCATGGCATCATGGCTGTAGAAGCTGCTATGGCGGGTAAGGATATTTGGTGCGAAAAACCTATGACCAGGACAATAGGAGAGGGCATTAAGGTTATGGAGGCTGTCCGTCAAAATGGACGCATCTTTCGTCTAAATACATGGTTCCGTTTCAAAGATACCTTTTACGGTCTCGGTACTACAGTGGAGCCTCTTAAAAAGCTGGTGGATAGCGGCTTGTTGGGTTGGCCTTTGACAGTGACAGTATCGGCTCATACCGGCTTCAACTGGAAGTTCTTCTGGGTTGGCAAAGTGAACCTCCAACCGCAACCGGTGCCTTCCAATCTCGACTATGACTTCTGGCTCGGTCCCGCTCCGTATAAACCTTATAATGAACATCGTACTCATCAGACCTTCAGAGGCTACTGGGATTATGACGGTGGCGGTCTCGCCGACATGGGACAACATTATTTAGACCCGGTGCAATATATTCTCGGTAAAGATGATACTTCTCCGGTGAAAGTAGAGGTGGATGCTCCTCAACAACATTATGATGCTGTAGGTACTTGGCGTACAATAACTTATACATATAACGACGGTTGTCGTATCATTCTTGAAGGTGAAGATAACGGAGACCCTAAGGCACCGTATATAGAAGGTCCTAAGGGTAAACTGTTCAAAGGCTTCGAATGTACTATTCCCAATGTCATGCAACGTCTTAACGACTTTCCTGACCCACAACCGCAGAATACAGACTTCTTGGACTGCGTCAGGACGAGGAAGAAATTCGCCCTCAACGAGGAAAATGGCTTTAGATCTTCTACCATCGTCAATATGGGTGTATGTGCTCTCCGTCTTAACAGAACTTTGTATTTCGACCCGGTATCACTTCGTTTTGTTAATGATGATGCCGCCAACCAACTGTTGAACCAACAAATGAGAATGCCATGGAAAATATGAGAAAGATAATGAAAATGATAGGCGTCGTGACCATCGTCATTATGCTGTTGTCACTGTCGTATAACTCTGTAGCACAGACAGTAGATGAGAGAAACCGTACTGCTGTAACACTCGTTGCTGACGTACTCGACCAGTTGCCGGCTCAGGATATCAATGAATATAATACTCTCATGTCGGAACTCTTGTCTAATACTATGGAGAATGTCAGAGAATTGATAGCTTTATGGTCACCGTCTAATAATGGCGCTAACGATAAAATTGAATATGCACTCTATGGCATGTCTGATTTTGTTACTTCTCCTGAAGGAATGACGTTTAGAGACGATTTGTTCAGTACTTTGATACAGTTGTTTGAATCTTCAGATGATGATGAGATTAGGATGATTCTTGTCAACATGATTGGAAAATTCGCCAACGCCAAGGAGATGTCATTGATAATGAAATATGCGGAAAATGAGGCTCTTGAAGATGCTGTGATGCGAGCTGTGATATCTGTATCCGGGACAGAAGCCATGATACGTTCTGCCATGCGTGAAGACAAAATAAACAGGAAACTTCTTGCTTATGCTGCCGGATACAAAAGAATACCTAAAACAGAGAGTATTCTTATTTCATGGCTTGAAGGTGCCGACGACAATCTCAAAAGTAATGTTTATTACGCCCTTTCTGAAGTGGGAACAGCGACATCAGTACCCGTCCTTGCTCAGGCAGCGGCAGAGACTGACTACTCTCTTGAATCGACCAATGCTACCGCTTATTATCTCAGACTGTTGTATAATATAGCATCCAACAGTATGGGGGAGGTTATGAAAGATATTAAAAATAGTACTGTTAATGATACTGTTTTAATCGATAATGAGTTGAAAAAACTGTTTAAGGTTAAAAAGGTTAATGTCAAAACATCTGCTATGGAGATTATGGCTGCCATGCATGGCGAGGATGCAGTCGAGCCTCTTGTTAAGATGGTAAAAAATAAGGACCCACAGGTTCGTAATACCGCTTTACGTCTTCTTAAACCATACGCCACACCTGCAGTGCGCACTGCTGTGGTTGACAAGGCAAAGAAGACTGTCGTTAAAGTAGATGTCCTTAACTGGCTCGCTTCTCTGCATGATTCAACACAGAAGGAATTTATCAATAAACAACTTAAGTCCAAGAAACCCGATGTGGCAGAGGCTGCAATACTTGCTGTCGGTGCTTCTGAGGAACCTGAGGAACTCGTTTCTCTCGTTTCTGTTATAGGAAAGAATCATGATGACCTTTTGAAATCAGTGTTGTGCTCGTATAAATTTAATGTTTATTTTGTGTTGGACAGTGCTTTAAATTGCGGTGTACAACAACAACTTTTTGCTCTTGATGTGTTGTCTGACCGTTCATGCCCCGGCGTTTATGGAAAAGTCAATGCTATGCTCGAATCTGATAATGCTGAGATTAAGGATGCTGCATACAAAGCTTTGGCAGGCGTCACATCTCCTACTAATATAAATACTCTTAAAGATATGCTTATCAGTGTAGATGAACGTTATGTCCCTGATGTGCAGAATGCTTTGATAAAAGCATTGTCTTTTCTTGATGGAATACGTGTAGATGATTTCATGTCATCGATAAAAAAACTTGGTGATGATAAAAAACCTCGTTTTTTCAAGGTATGGGCTTCTTTGGACAATGATAAGGCATTAACAAATCTTGTAGATAGCTATAATAAAGGTATTAATCCTGATAAGGCTCTTGAGGCACTTCTCACTGTTGACAATTATTCTATCGCTCCGATGTTATTGGATATTGCAAAACGTAATCGTTCCATGTCCGATACTATTTACGATCGTTATGTGACTTTGGTGAGGAATGCTGATATTTCTGATGTGGAAAGAATGTCATGCTATCGCAATCTCCTCGCTCTTAATCCAAGTTATTACATAAAGAATAAGGTTATGAATGCCATATCCGAGACTGACAGCTATGCCGGACTGATGATGGTGGCAGATTATGTTAACGATGTAAATACTGTTAAGAGTGCTGCCAATGCTGTTCTCGCAATAGCATGCAGAAATCCTCAGTATAACGGAAGTGAAATAATACAACTGCTTGAAAGAATTAAGAATGTTTTTAATGATGAAGACGCAGCTTATAAGAAAACACAAATCGATGAACATATCAAGAAGATTGCCAAAGTGCCTGCTTATCAACTCTCAGAGAGTGAACAAAAAGAAGGTTTCGTGATACTCTTCGACGGTACTAATCTCGACCAATGGATAGGTGACAAGACCAATTATGTTGTGAGAGATGGTAATATTTATGTGTCGGCTAACTATGGTAATGATGGTAACCTTTATACAGTTAAGGAATACGATAATTTTGTTTTGCGTTTTGAGTTTTGTTTCACACGTCCCGGTGTCAATAACGGCGTGGGTATTAGAACTCCAATGAATGTAGATGCTGCATACGAAGGTATGGAGATCCAGATACTTGACCATGACGCTCCTATTTATAAAGGCTTGCATGATTATCAGGTTCATGGTTCTGTCTATGGTGTTATACCGGCAAAACGTTATGTGTTTCCGGAACTCGGCACCTGGATAACGGAAGAGATAGTTGCTGATGGCGATAATATCAAGGTCACTGTCAATGGAGTGGTCATTCTGGATGGTAATATCCGTAAGGCTTGTAACGGACGCAACATGGGACCTGAAGGCATGAAAGGTAATCCTAATACCGTCGATGGTAATAACCACCCCGGCCTGTTTAATAAAAAAGGTCATATCAGTTTCTGCGGTCATGGAGAAGGTTTGCTGTTAAGAAATATCAGAATAAAAGAACTTTAAGATATAGTGTTTATTATGAACGCGGCGCTCCGGTTGAGTGTCGCGTTTTTTCTTTCATAAATAATTTATTTTGCATTATGGTATGTCGATAATTATCACTATCTTTGCATGAAATCAGAGAACTTATGAGCAGAATTAAAGTGTTGTTGATTTGTATATTGTATTTTTTGAATGTGTCTTTGTGTGCACAAACGGTATCCGGCACTTTTTATAATGTGCCTCCGCAAATGGTTTATTTGAATGCTTATACAGGACTGTATATGGAAACTGTTGACTCTGTGATGATGTCAGAGGATGGCCGTGTGGAGTTCGACAATGTCGGTCATAAGGGAATGTATCAGATAGAGACAGAATTAGGTCTGTATTTCGACTTTCTTTGTGATGACGAACCGGTGGCTTTCGTGCTGAAAAATGAAAATAATGTCGTTTCAGTAGAATTTATACGTTCTCGGCTGAATAACGATTGGCATAAATATAAAAATGAAAGGGCTTCGTATGACGAGAAACAACAGTTACTGAAGCATGTGCTGCGCAATTATGACAGCAATACATCTTTTTATAAAGAAGCAAAATATGAATTTGAAAAAAATCAAACTGATTTTAAAAACTTTACCGACTCATTGATAAGTCATGGTAATTATGCTTCTAAACTTATTTCTGTTGACAGACCTCCTTTTATAAATACTGATGACAGTTTTACAAAACAACGTGAGGATATGAAAACAGCTTTTTTTGAAATGGTGGACTTCACTGATACTACATTGATTCCTACTAATGTCTTGACAACAAAAGTGATAGATTATCTGTCAATATTGCAGTTCCAGGGACAAACACCTTCGGAACAGGAGTTTTCTGTCATACTCGGAATTGACAATGTGATGAATTTGGCTTCTGTCTCTTATCCCATGTACAGGTTTGTTTTTGAATATCTTATGATAGGATTCCATGAACTCGGTTTTAATGCATATTTAGATTATTTGATGCGTATGCCTTATGTAGAACAGCTTGATGCTGACGATGTAGAGTTGGAAGAGATTTATGATTTGGCTGAGAAATATAGCAGAGTGAAAATTGGTATTAAGGCTCCCGAAATAACAGGTGTTGATATCAATAATGTTGAGTTTGATTTGTATGATATTGATAATGATTATGTCATTTTACTGTTTTGGTCATATTCATGTGCTCACTGCAGGGAGATAATGAAAGAAATGAAGTATTTTTTAAAAGAAAATACTGATTTTACTTTTCTTTCCGTATGCGTCAATGGTGAGAGAAAAGATATAAAGAAGTTGATTAGAAAAAATGGTTTGAAGGGTTATTTTTATCATGACGGGTTGAGTTGGAATAGTCCGGTCGTCAATGCTTATGCAGTGACAGCCACGCCTTCGATTTTTATTATTGACAAAGATAAAAAGATAGTGGCGAAACCTTTTGGTTTTGAAGAGATAAATGATTTTGTTAACAGTATTAGATAAATTATTATGAGATTCGTTTTAGCATTATTTTTGCTTTTTGCAGTATCGTTCTGCACCTTTGCTCAGACTGATGAAGATAAATGGGTGGACTCTGTCTTTCAATCCCTTGATTTGGTGGAACGTATTGGGCAGATTGTCAACGTAAGGGCCAATCAGCCTAATCAACCTTTCAATAAGGAAATTGACAGATATGTCAGAGATTATAATATTGGAGGCGTCACTTTCTTTCGCACTGATGCCGCCTTGTTGTTGCAGCAGTCTAATGAATGGCAGTCTGTCGCTAAGACACCTCTAATGGTTGCTATTGATGCCGAGTGGGGACTTGGAATGCGTTTGAATGATGCCATCTCATATCCTTATCAGATGACTTTGGGTGCTCTGCAAAATGATGAGCTTATAAGAGAAATGGGCGAACAGATAGCAGAGCAGTGTCACAGACTCGGGATATCTGTTAACTTCGCTCCTGATGTTGACGTCAATAACGAACCGAGAAATCCGGTGATAGGGATGCGCAGCTTCGGCGAAAATCCGGAGATAGTATCTGAAAAAGGATTGAAATATGCTCTCGCTCTTCAAAATAATGGCATCTTGCCTACAATGAAACATTTTCCCGGTCATGGCAATACTCATACCGACTCCCATGATGAATTGCCAAAAGTGGACAGAAGTTTGAAAGATGTTCGTAAAATTGAACTTAAACCTTTTGAAAATCTTATTGATGCAGGTGTTCAGGGTGTGATGGTGGGGCATCTTTATCTTCCGGCTTTGGAACCGGTACATAATACTTCATCTTCTTTGTCAAAAAATATAGTCACGGACTTGCTTAAAAAAGAAATGGGCTTCGACGGCATTATAGTGACTGACGGTCTCGACATGAAAGGCGCATATTCCAATTCTACTGCCGACAGTGTCGCTTTCGAGGCTCTTATGGCCGGTAATGACATACTCCTTATCCCTGCCGATATCGATAACTCTATCAAGATTATCAGAGATGCAGCAGAACATGATCCTGCCGTGAGAGATAGAATAGATGAGAGTTGCAGGAAAGTGCTCAAATATAAATATAGACTCGGTCTGAATAATTATACTCCTCAGTCAACGGTGAACCTCGCTAATGATTTGAATAAACCTCGTTATCTTAACCTTAAACAAAGACTTTACAATGAGGCTGTCACTATGTTGCGTAATGACAAGACATTGCCACTCGTGCCTTCTCAGTCAATGAAAATTGCTGTTGTTACTGTGGGTGACGATAATATGATGGCAAAACTTCTTTCATCGCAGAATTGGACTGTCAAGGCTTACAATATAAATAAAGATATGTCGCTCGAGGCATCAGACAGGTTGTTAAAAGAACTGAAAGATTATGATTATGTAATAATGAATGTTCAGAAGACTTCAATTTATGCTTCTTCCAATTATGGTATTTCTCTTTCCACACGAGAGTTTGTCAAGAAATTGTGTAAGAAAAACAAAAGTGTAGTCGTGAATTTGTTCGCATGTCCTTATGCTCTTGATTTGTTCGACCTCGGACAGAGACCTGCTGCTGTTATTGTCGCTTATGAGGATAACGATTATGCCGTGAAAGCAGTGTCTGATGTCATACTCGGCAAGATAAATCCTGTCGGTAAATTGCCTGTCACTATTAACAAAAAATATAAATTCGGCTATGGTATTCAATATCAAGGTTGGCTTACTCCGGAATCTTTGCCTGTAGCTATGATTGACAACGAATATACTCGGAAAGTCGATTCTTTGGCAATGGAAGCCATAAACCGTAAAATGACTCCCGGCTGTCAGATTATAGCTCTTAAAGACGGAAAGATAATTTATGACAAAACTTTCGGGTATTATACCTATGACTGTAATAATGATGTGAATAGAGAAAGTATTTACGACTTGGCTTCTCTTACAAAGATTTTTGCATCGACTTTTGCTGTGATGAAATTGTATGATGAAGGTAAAATAGATCTCGATGCTAAACTTGGCGACTTCTTTCCTTATCTGAGGTTTACCGACAAAGGTGATATTGGACTTGTTGAGATTCTTACTCATCAGTCGGGATTGCCGTCTTGGATACCTTTTTATAAAACTACACTTGATGATATGGGCGGTGAGAATAGCATATACCGGTTTTCCATTGATGAAGAGCATAATGTTCGTGTGGCGGAAAATCTATATGTGTCAAAAGATTATGCTCGAGAGATATTCGATATTATCAAGGAAGCTCCGATGAAGGAGAAGAAATATGAATACAGCGATATAGGATTCTATTATATTCCAATGATAGTAGAGATGTTGACAAATCAGTCTTTCGAAGATTATTTGGAAGAAAATTTTTATAAACCTCTTTGTTTGAAGAATACATTTTTTAAACCTTTGAAACACACCGAAAAAGATAATATCGTTCCTACTGAGGACGACAAGACATTTCGCAAACAACTGTTATGTGGTGATGTCCATGACCCTGTCGCTGCGTTGTTTGGCGGAGTGTCGGGTCATGCCGGATTGTTCTCCAATGCAAGGGATCTTGCCGTCATGATGCAATTGTTGCTTGAAAACGGTTATGCCAACAGGACACAGTTTTTCTCAGAAGAGACGGTGAGATATTTCACTTCAGCGCCTTTTGTTGACAATATGAATCGTCGCGGTATTGGTTTCGACAAACCGGAAGTCAATCCCGATATACCATATTATACTCCTTCAAAACAATCCTCGATGGAGAGTTTCGGACATACGGGTTTTACCGGTACCTTTGTCTGGGCAGACCCGCAGAATAATCTCGTCGTGGTGTTCTTGTCCAACAGAGTCTGTCCTGATGCCGACAATAACAAGTTGTCGAGAAACAATATCAGGACTATGATACACGATTGCTTCTATGACGCTGTCAAATGATTAGTTGTCATTGGGGTTTATTGGGAATTTATCCCAAAGTTGATACTTCTTGCCCATGGACTTGACAAAACTTTTCCACATGTTGGATGGGTGGGTGTGAAGTATCATTTTGCTGCTTATTCTGCCAACAAGCCATGAGTTGTTTTCCAACTCGTCATGCAACTGACTGCAGTCCCAACCGCAATAGCCAACATAAAACCGTATTTCGTGATGTTGTATCAGTCCGTTTTTGATTAATGCCTTGACAGCATTGAAATTGCCTCCCCAAAAAATGCCGTCGCATATCTCGGTGGATTCCGGTATATGTTCGCCAAGCGTATGCAAATAGAAGATACTGTCGCTGGAGACAGGTCCTCCAAGATAGACATCCCCGTCGAATTTTGGAAAGTCCTTAATTATATCATTGATACCCAATGGTAGTTTCTTATTCAATATGATGCCTAAAGTGCCTTCATTTTCATTATGATCTATAATCAACACTGTTGAACGTTCGAAATAATAACTATTTAAAAACGGTTCCGACATCAAGACCTTGCCTGCTTCTATTTTTGTAGTGTTACTTTGAATGTAAAATAGTTCTTCTTTATTCATAGTGTTAATAGTTAGTTATGTTATACAATTTCTTCTTAATCCATATCAATGTAAAGAACCATAAATAATAAAAATAATTGGTTTTGTGTTAATGTTGTACATTATTTGCTAATTTTGTACGATTTATTCAAAATAATCATCTTTACAAGATATTTATGGAAAATTGCGACAAATTTAATTTTCTCAGAGAAAAATTCTCGTTTTTCCGTTTCCAAAAATACGAATATATTTTGGATAAAAGTGGTGTTCTGTGTGTTAAATTTTTGTTTTCTTTGAACGATGAGATTTTCTTTCGACCTTCGTTTGAAATACCGTCAAGAGATTTTTATTATTGGAATGATATATCTGATAATCAATTGAATACGTTGATAGCTAATATTGGGATGGTCGAATTGGTGAGTTATTGGAAGTTGGCTTGTCCCAAAATGGTTTATGTCGATGTCATGCATCTTGACGATTATCAGACAAAATGGTGGCGGAAATTGTATTACAACGGCTTGGGTGAATTCTTTTATTTGAATGGCATAAAAACCGATATGGATTCTTTTATGCAGATAGTGAGTACTTCTGATAATGATTGTCCTGCTGTTGAAGTTGACCTTGAAGACAGAACTTTGGTGCCCGTGGGTGGCGGTAAAGATTCTGTAGTCACTTTGGAGTTGTTGAAAGACAAAACACAAGTCATTCCAATGATAATAAATCCTCGTGCAGCTACCACGGAATGTGTCTCAGTATTCGGTGTCGATTTAGAGGATACTGCTGTTGTCAAAAGGACTCTTGATGCAACGATGCTGAAAATGAATGCTGAAGGCTATCTTAATGGTCATACCCCGTTCTCGGCTCTGTTGGCATTTTTTACTTTGTTGCTCGGGTTTGGCACAAAATCTCGCTATATTGCTTTATCCAATGAGTCGAGTGCCAATGAACCTACTGTGCCCGACAGCGAGATAAATCATCAGTATAGTAAGTCTATAGCTTTTGAAAATGATTTCAGAGATTATGTAAAACGTTATATTAGTGCTGATATTCAATATTTCAGCTTTTTACGCCCTTTGAGTGAACTGCAGATAGCACAGCAATTTGCTTTATGTGTCCCGTATTTTAACCATTTTAAAAGTTGCAATGCCGGCAGTAAAACCGATGTGTGGTGCGGCAGTTGTCCTAAATGTTTATTTACATGGATCATCTTGTCTCCTTTTATATCTTTGAAAAATCTTACAGATATTTTCGGTAAGAATATGTGGAAAGACAAATCGTTAAAACCTGTGTTGTTGCAACTTGCAGGCTTGACTGACATTAAGCCTTTCGAATGTGTGGGAACTGTAGATGAGGTGAGGGCTTGTCTTAACTATGCGTTGGATGATTTGGAAGATGTTACAGATACCTTGTTGGAAGGGCTTGACAGATTCAAAGTACCGTCAACGGAAGAACTGTTATGCAGTTATAATGAGAATAACAATCTGCCGTACAGGTTTGATGAAATAATTAGAAAGAAAATCTATGAACTCAATAATAAGTTTTCTTAAGAACAGAAGAATTTTGATTCTCGGCTTCGGAATAGAAGGACGTTCGACATTGCAATTCATCGAAAAATACATTCCGGATACTGATGTCGCCATAGCAGACAGAAATCCTTTGCCATTAGAGAATTACAAAGATAAATATCCCGTCTTTTCAGGCGATGATTATTTGAAAGATGCTTTGTTACAATATAATGACCTCGTTATAAAGTCCCCCGGCATTAAGATGAATGCCGAAAATCTCAATGATGTGGAAGTAGCATCGCAAACTGATTTGTTTTTAAGGAGTTATGCGGATATTACTATAGGTGTCACTGGTACCAAAGGAAAGAGCACGACTGCCTCTTTGGTGTATCATCTGTTGAAGAGTGCAGGTAGAAATGTCTTTCTTGCAGGCAACATTGGACTGCCTGTTTTTGATATTGTTCCTTTGCTTGACAAAAATTCCATAGTGGCGTTTGAGTTATCTGCTCATCAATTGCAGCGTATTCATCGCAGCCCCCATGTGGGCGTTTTTATTAATCTGTTTGAAGAGCATTTGGATTATTTCGGGACTTTTCAAGCATATAAAGAGGCTAAATATAACATCTTCAGATATATGAAAGAAGGTGATATTGCAGTTACAAATGACAGTATCGCTTCATTTATTGAAAATAAGAGTATTAATGTTGTTGATTATAACTCATTGGATATCAGCCTGAATAAAGATTTGCTGCCGTTTAGGGGAGAGCATAATATAAAAGATGCCAAAGCAGCGCTTTGTGCATGTAAGGCAATGGGAGAGGATGTGGATAAAATGTTGCCATACATTTATACTTTTCGACCGCTTCAGCACAGACAGGAATTTGTCGGAACGTTTCATGGAGTGTCATTTTACAACGATAGCATATCTACAATACCGCAGACGGCTGTAGCCGCCCTTGAGACAATTCCCGATGTCACATTCTTATTGTTGGGCGGCTTGGACAGAGATGTGGATTATTCTTTTCTCGTGAACTATCTCGTCGCTAATCCGGTGAAATATGTGCTTTATACCGGAAAGGCAGGCAAAAGGATTTTTGAAGAACTTGTTAATGCTTCATATAAAGGTATAATGTTGCATTATGACACTATGGAAGAGGCGTTCAATATCATAAAATCTTATGCCTCACCCGGCGACGTATGTCTTCTGTCTCCTGCAGCAGCGAGTTATGACAGATATGTTAATTTTCAGGAAAGAGGAAATTTGTTTAAAAACCTTGCCACCAAGTTTTAAATTTTGCTATTTCGGAAGTAGAAATTTTAATTTCAGGTTTACATCTCATGAACGACTCTTAGGATGAATTGCTAATCAAAATGTGATGTCATTTGCAGCAAATGTCATGACTACAATTCCATTGTCGCATATTAATGATATTGCTGTATTGCCGTCGTTGGTGGTGAAATATCCGTCTTTGTATTCGTAATTGTCGGATAACCACTGAAAACAACTTCTTTCAAAAATAACATTCTCGAAAAAACATTCTGTCTTAATCAATGTATTGTTGCTGTTGTCAATCCAATATACTATCTGTGCAGCATCGTGATATTTAATAAAATAAAGAAAATCAATATTTTCCGTATGTTCAATATGATGTGTTTCGCTACCCATGAAAACTTCAATGTCTTCTGAAGATCCATTTCGGTTAATATAAGGTTCTTTGAAGTCGAGAGGAGGGATGTTGACAGTCAATGTTTGTGTTTCATGTTTGTTGTCAAGTATGATGTCGCATGAGCCTTCAAACAGAGCCGTTATTGTCCCATAGTCGTCAACTGTTGCTATGCTGTCGTTCGTACTGTGATATTCTATTTGATGAATAGAATAGGCATAGATAGAATGAGATTCTCCTATTTTCAAGGTTATGTGGTCGTATGATAAAGAAATACTGTTGTCATCAGTATTTTTACAACTTGTTGACAACAGTATTATTAGTGACAGTATAATGAAAATTTTATTTTTTAACAAATTTGTTGTCCGATTCCAATGTTTGATAGAAAATGCGAATATCTTCATAACTATTTGTGTTATAGTGTTTACCTATAATAAAACTTGCATTTTCAACCTCTGCTGCATCAAGAAGAAGGTAATACGTCACTTCGTCGATATATACGGTATCTTGTGTGCTTATGGTGTCAACAATTGTAAGAGTGTCATAAGGATAATACTTTTCCAAAAGGAATTTGTCAAGCATATAATCCATATAATTTTTAATGTACAGGTCGGAAAGATAATATTTGTCATTATGGAAGAAATAATCCATTTGCCAAACACTGTATGTGTAACCCGGAAGTTCACCACCGTAAATATATATGGAATCGCCAATATTGACTCTCGGCAATCCGTGATGAATTTCAACATCTGTTGTCGAACATCCGAAAGTAAGTAAAGGCTCTTCAAACAAGGAAACGTTAACGTTTATGTAGATAGATTCATATCCGTTGCTTACAGTTATCGTTGTTTTGCCCACATTGATACATGTTATGATACCGTTGCTGTCAACTGTTGCAACGAGTTCATCGGCGGATGTATAGGTGATTGGTTGTTCTGATTGGGCTTTGATAATATATCTTTCTTTCAATACAAGATTCAACTCCGATGGAGTGATACATGTCATTTTTGTATTGATTGGCTCTTTTTTACAACTATATAATAATGTTGCTACAACAAGTAATAATAAATAAATTTTTCTCATCTTGTTAAATTTTATTTATGCAAAGATATAAAAAAATTTGATATAAAAAATAAAAAACATAAATTTGCACTTTTGAAAAAGAAATTAAAGATTTATTAAATAAAAACGTAAGAATATGATAAACAATAACTTCATTAAAAGACACAACGGACCGAGGGAAGCAGATGTTAAAAAAATGCTTGAAGTCATAGGAGTAAAGTCGGAAGAGCAACTTATCGATGAGATAATATCTAAGGATATCAGACTTCCTCATGACCTCAATATTGGTAAAGGAATGAATGAATACGAGTTTACCAATCACCTCAAAGCTGTGGGAGCCAAGAACAAGATATACCGTTCATATATAGGAATGGGTTATTACAACACCATTACTCCCGGAGTCATTACTCGTAACGTGCTTGAGAATCCGGGTTGGTACACTTCATATACACCTTATCAGGCTGAAGTGTCGCAGGGTCGTCTTGAGGCGTTGCTCAACTTCCAGACTGTTATTTGTGATATGACAGCCATGCCTCTTGCCAATGCTTCCTTGCTCGATGAGGCTACTGCAGCAGCTGAGGCGATGATAATGTTTTTCAATAGCCGCAGCCGTGCCCAGATGAAGGCGGGTATCAATAAATTCTTCGTGGCAGATAATCTTTTCCCTCAGACTGTTGAAGTTATCAAGACAAGAGCTCATTTCCTTAATATAGATGTTGTTGTAGGCGATGTCAACAAATTTAATGATAATGGAGAGTATTTCGGTATTATAGTACAGTGTCCTGACCAGTATGGTCGTGTCATTGATTATGGCGATGCTGTCAAGGCATGGAAAGAGAAAGGTTTACAGGTTGCTGTAGCTGCCGACTTGTTGAGTCTCGCACTCATAACACCTCCCGGAGAATGGGGCGCCGATGTGGTGCTCGGTTCAACACAACGTTTTGGTCTTCCGATGTCATTTGGCGGTCCTCATGCAGGATTCTTCGCTACAACGGAGTCATATAAACGTAACATGCCGGGGCGTATCATAGGTATTTCTAAAGACGCTCTCGGTAACCCCGCTTATCGTCTCGCACTGCAGACTCGTGAACAACATATTAAACGCGAAAAGGCAACATCTAATATATGTACAGCTCAGGCTTTGCTCGCCATCATGTCAGGCTTTTACGCCATTTATCATGGCGCCGATGGCATTAGAGAAATAGCTCGACATATCAATATCCTTACCTGTGTTTTGAATGAGGAGATGTCTAGATATGGCGTAAAACAACTTAATGACTACTTCTTCGACACTCTCTATTTCGAACTGCCTGATAATTATTGTACATGCAAACTCAATGAAATCGCTTTGCAGCACAAGATGAATTTCCGAATCATTGACAAACGTCATTTTGGCATTAGTCTTGACGAGACTACTTCTCTTAAAGATGTAAATGAGATTGTCGCTGTGGTTTGCGAGCTTATGGGCGTGTCGCATGAGGACTTCGTTTGCAACCCTGATGTATGTCGCGAGATGAATGGAATACAACCTTCTATGCGTCGTACTTCTTCATATCTTACCGCTCCGGTATTCTCTAAATATCGCAGTGAAACCGACATGATGCGTTATATGAAGAAATTGGAAAACCGCGACCTCAGTCTTAACCGTACCATGATACCTCTCGGTTCTTGTACGATGAAACTGAATCCTGCAACATCTATGTTTGCACTCAGTTGGCCTGAGTTTGCCAACATACATCCTTTTGTCCCTGCCGACCAGGTGGAAGGTTATCTTGAACTTATCAATGAGTTGGAAAAAGACCTTTGCGAGATAACCGGCTTCAAAGGTATGTCATTCATGCCTAATTCAGGAGCAAGCGGCGAATATGCCGGTCTTCTTACTATACGTCGTTATCAGGAGGCTAATGGACAAGGACAACGTGATATTTGTCTCATCCCTGCTTCTGCTCACGGGACTAATCCGGCATCTGCCGCTATGGCAGGCATGCAGGTTGTTGTGGTGAAATGCGACGATAATGGCAATATTGATCTCGACGATGCCAAGGCTAAGGCTGAACAGTATAAAGATACACTATCGGCTTTCATGGTCACTTATCCTTCAACACACGGAATCTATGAAGATGGCATCCGTACCTTGATGAAGATTGTTCATGACAACGGTGGTCAGGTGTATATGGATGGTGCCAACATGAATGCCCAGGTAGGACTTACCTGTCCAGGCTTTATTGGCGCCGACGTATGTCACCTTAATCTACACAAGACTTTCGCCATACCTCACGGAGGTGGCGGTCCCGGCGTCGGCCCTATTGGTGTGGCAGAACATCTCGTTCCTTTCCTGCCTTCTCATGTGTGCTTCAAGACTGGCGGTGAGAAACAAATGGGTGCGGTGTCTGCTGCTCCGTTTGGTAGTGCTCATATACTTACAATATCTTATTGCTATATTAAGATGCTCGGTGGCGAAGGCCTTAAAAAAGCTACAATAGGCGCTATCGTTAATGCTAACTATTTGAAGGATAGATTGAAGGAATATTATCCTATTCTTTATACGGGCAACAAAGGTCATGTGGCTCATGAGATGATACTCGATATCAACGGTATTGACAAGACTACCGGTATTGCTGCCATAGATATTGCCAAACGTCTTATGGATTATGGCTTCCACGCTCCTACAGTGGCTTTCCCTGTACATGATACTCTTATGGTGGAGCCAACAGAGAGTGAACCTCTTGCCGAACTCGACCGCTTCGTTGACGCAATGATTAACATACGCCGCGAAATAGCTGATATTGAAGAAGGCAAGGCTCCTAAAGGCGATAATATCATTACTCACTCTCCTTATACTGCCGAGATGCTTATGGCTGATGAATGGAAGTTCCCGTTTACCCGCCAAGAGGCCGGCATGCCTTTAAAAAGCGATGTTCAGGATAAATATTTCCCTTATGTGACACGTATTGACGATGCTTGGGGTGATAGAAACCTCGTTTGTAGAATACAAGACTGATAAAGTTTTGTTGTGATTATAATTTAGAAGGTGTGTCAGATTGAAAGATTTGGCACACTTTTTTGCTTTTTTAATATATTTTTTCTGATGTGTTGATGGCAAAATATTTGTTGTATTTTGTTATGTTTGACATGTTTTTTTGTCATTGTGTCAGGTGTTTTAACTTCAAAAACAATATTTTATCTGAAAGTAATGAAATTTTTTAAAAAATATAAAAAAATGTTTGATTAATAAAATTATTCTTATATTTGCAGCAAACTATGATTCTTTTTATAATCGGAGAATCTTAATATTGAGGATGTGAAGTGGAAAATTTCTGGATGTTAATGTTTGTCGAAATGGGACAGACGTTTACGGAGTGTACATGAAATTTTGGGATAAGTTGCATAGTTTAGATGAATTGTTAAAAACATAATTGAAAATCTCATATTCTTTTTGTTTAATGCAGAATTGTAAGTAACAGTTGTTTGTGAATTGAAAATCAGAGATTAATAATTGCGAAATGACGTTATAAGGCTTTAATGGCAAGTCGTGTATGATTATGATAACAACTCAATGGCAGCATTTTTATAGTTCTTTTAGGGAATGTATGTGTTACGATACTTTTCAATGAGATGGAAAGAGTAAGAAAATGACGGTGATGAATACAACTATAATAATAGAAATATAAACAGGTAAAAAAACTAACCATAAAACGAAAAAATATGAAAAAAGGATTATTATTGATGTTAAGCATTATTTTAATGCTTACGATGTGTAAGAAGAAAGAAGAAATAACGACGCAGGGTTTGCCTGTAGTAACGACGCATGAAGTCATGGAAATAGGAATATCGTCGGCGATATGCGGAGGAGAAGTGACTGATGACGGAGGAGCGGAGGTGACGGCAAGAGGAATGTGTTGGAGCACTAATCCGGACCCGACGATAACGGATTCGTTTACGACGGACGGGAGTGGATTGGGAAGTTTTACGAGTAACATTACTGAACTTGATGCAGGTACCGTATATTACGTAAGGGCGTATGCGACAAACAGCAATGGAACATCTTATGGCATACAGAAAATTTTTACTACCAAAGACCAATTTGGTGTATATGATTTTGTGGATTTAGGATTGCCGAGCGGATCGAAGTGGGCTACATGCAATGTTGGGGCAAATTCTCCAACAGAATATGGCAATTATTACGCATGGGGAGAAATTGAACCCAAAGAAAGCTATACTGAAGAAAACTGTCTTACATTGGAACTGGAAATGGAAGATATAAGTGGAAATCCTCAGTATGATGCAGCAAGAGCTAATTGGGGAGGGGGATGGAGAATACCTACTCAGGAAGAACTTGATGAATTGATAGAAGAATGTGAATGGGAATGGACGAATGAAGGTGGAAATGACGGTTATAGGGTAACCGGACCAAACGGAAACAGTATTTTTCTACCTGCTGCGGGTAATCGATACAAGACGATGCTTTACGGTGCAGGCACGAGCGGCTTGTATTGGGGATCTACACCGGACGCAAACAGTATTCAGAATGCATACTGTATCAATTTTCTCATAAATTATTTTGACTCTGATTGTAGCAGACGCTACTATGGTCGCTCCGTGCGCCCTGTCTCAGGAATGTATATAACAACAAAAGGTGTTACAGGAATTACTGAAACATCTGCGTTATGTGGAGGTAATGTGGCTGATGACGGTGGGGCTGCTGTGACAGCAAAAGGAATATGCTGGAGCACAAGCGAAAATCCTACAATATCGGATTCACATACTACAGACGGGAGTGGAACAGGAAGTTTTACGAGTAATATGACAGGTCTTACTATGGGAACTACATATTATGTAAGGGCCTATGCGACAAATATCGACGGGACATCGTATGGAAGACAGAAACGTTTTACCACTAACGGACAAATCAACGGATACGACTTTGTGGACTTGGGATTGTCAAGCGGGTTGAAGTGGGCGACATGTAATGTGGGGGCAAATTCCCCTAAAGAATATGGTAATTATTATGCATGGGGTGAAGTTGAAACCAAAGAAGATTATAATCCGGGAAACTGCATTACATACTGGCAGGAGATTGGAAATATAAGTGGAAATCCTCAGTATGATGCAGCGAGAGCCAACTGGGGTAGTACATGGCGAGTGCCTACTCGAGAGGAATTTGGCGAGTTGGTAGAAGAATGTGAATGGGAATGGACGAATGAAGGTGGAAATAATGGCTATAGGGTAACCGGAGCAAACGGAAACAGTATCTTTCTACCTGCTGCTGGTTTATATAGCAGGAAGTTGTTATACCAGGCAAATTCTTATGGTTATTATTGGAGTTCTTTGCCGGACGAGAGCAATACTTTGTCCGCGTACTGTCTTATGTTTTACAGTAAATATTACAATAATAGTTATAATGACCGCAGTTGCGGGGTCTCCGTGCGTGCTGTCTCGGATTAAAAGCGTAGTGTGTTGTAATTATGATTTATTTGTCGGGCGGCATCTGAAAGCCGCCCGATATTATATTGGTTAATATATGTTCGAAATAAAAAATATCAATATATAAAAATTGTAAGATTTGAAGAAACAATAAAATGATAAAGTCAGGATGTTTTTATGGTACAAAAAGCATTTGACATGTTTTTGTCATTGTGTCAGGAGTTTTAACTTCAAAAACAATATTTTATCTGAAAGTAATGAAATAAAATTTTATTTTCAATATATAATAAAGGATTTGAAAAATTTCATCTGACAATAAAAAGAAGAACAATTATTATAGAAATAAAAGAGAGTGGTTCAAAATACGACCACTCTCTAATTAAATATATTTAATATCAATTATTTAGCAAGAAATGGATATCCATATTCAGTGGCAGGCACGAAAGTCTCTTTTATGGCTCTCGGGTTGGTCCATCTGATGAGATTCCACAAACCGCCGGCTTTGTCGTTGGTGCCGGAAGCTCTTGCACCGCCGAAAGGCTGACATCCTACAACGGCACCTGTGGGTTTGTCGTTGATATAGAAGTTGCCGGCAGCATATTTGAGTTTGCGGTCTGCCAACTGCAAGGCTTTGAGGTCGTATGCGAATATGGCTCCTGTCAATGCGTATGGTGAAGTGCTGTCGCATAGTTCAAGAGTTGCTTCGTAGTCTTTGTCATCATATACATAAATGGTGATGATAGGTCCGAAGATTTCTTCTGCCATAGACTCGTATTTCGGATTCTTTGTCAATATTACAGTGGGTTCCACGAAATACCCAACCGATTTGTCGCATTTGCCGCCGAATATAACTTCTGCTTCATCGGACGCCTTGGCTCTGTCGATATAACCTTTGCAATTGTCGAATGACACCTCGTCGATTACGGCATTGACATAGTTGGTGAAGTCGCAAACGTCGCCCATCTTGATGGTACTCAACATTTCTCCAATAATCACCTTTATGTCGTTCCACAATGATTTAGGCAGATATGCACGTGAGGCGGCGGAACATTTCTGACCTTGATATTCAAAGGCACCGCGTACTATGGCACATGCCACCTCGCGAGGATTGGCAGAACTGTGTGCGAAAATGAAGTCTTTGCCTCCAGTTTCTCCGACGAGACGCGGATAGGCCTTGTATTTGTTGATATTCATGCCTACACCTTTCCACAATCCCTGGAATGTGCCTGTTGAACCGGTGAAATGTATTCCCGCCAGGTTAGGGTTGTCGAGGGCTGTGGCGCCTATCAAAGAACCCTTGCCGGGTAAGAAGTTGACAACGCCGGCAGGAAGACCTGCTTCCATGGCGATTCTCATGATGTGGTAGTTCGATAACAGTGATGTCGTCGATGGCTTCCAGATGGTGGTGTTGCCCATTAATGCCGGTGTCATGTTGAGATTGGAGGCTATCGAGGTGAAATTGAAAGGTGTCACTGCCATGATGAAACCTTCTAAAGGACGGTATTCCACTCTGTTGAGTTGATCAGGTGTTGAACTAGGCTGTTCGGAATATAAAATACCTGCATAATAGTTGTTGAAACGATAAAAGTCTATTGTCTCGCATGCTGAGTCAATTTCTGCCTGGAAAGCGTTCTTGCTTTGTCCCAACATGCAGGCAGCGTTGATTCTTGCACGATATTTTGTCGCAAGCAACTGTCCTATGCGAGCCATTATTGATGCTCTCTCAATCCAAGGAGTGTTTTCCCATTCGCGCTTGGCTTCAAGAGCAGCTTCTATCGCCATGTTGATTTCTTTCTCTCCGGCTTTGTGATATCTTGCCACTACATGTTTGTGGTTGTGAGGCATGACTACTTCTCCCATGTCGCCGGTACGTACTTCCTGTCCTCCTATTATAAGAGGTATTTCAACGACTTCAGCTGATTGTTTTGCAAGCTCTTTCTCCAAAGCAATACGCTCGGGACTGCCCGGTCTGTATTCTTTTACAGGTTCATTGGCAGGTTTGGCAAATTGAAATAATGCGTTGTTCATATTCTGTCTTTTTCTATCAAGTTATTTTACAGCGACAAAGTTAAGCTTTTTTTTGCATCTTTACAACTCTTTCCATATTTTTTTGACAAAAACATATATATGTTTTACTTATTATTGAATGTGTTCTTTTATTATATCCTGTTCGACAAATATTAAAAATAATTGACATCAAAATGTTTTTTTAATAGTTTTGCATGCTTAACGTATGTTGATGAACGAAAAAGAACTGTTGTCAGACAATATCATATCCTATGTTACAAAACGTAATTGGGATAAATTGAAGCCTTCAATTGAGGGCAAATTAATGTCAGGAGCCAATAAGTGTCTGTCGAAAAGGTCTGTTATACCTTTTGAATATCTTATGTGCCGCGACAATGTTCCTTTTGTGAAATCTTTCGTCTCTTTGGTTCATGCGCAACAATGGAAAATATGCGACGTGATGTTTACTCTTGTCAATAATATTCTTGCTGAGAAAGGCATGTCGCAGAAACCTCATGTAATACGTTTTCTATCTACGATAAAATTTTCTTATATTTCTGATTTAAAGGTTCGACTGCCTGATGATGAGATTGACATACTTGGTGTTTTGTATCAGAGCCTGATGTTTGAAGGTGAACGTAATGTCAAAGGCGCATATTATACACCTTATTATATAACGTATAATATGACAAAAGGTCTGGATTTTTCTTCCGGACAGACAATATTAGATCCTTGTTGCGGTAGCGGTGCTTTTTTCTTCCCATTGCATGATGTGCAGCCGGAACAGATATTTGGCTTGGACAACGATCCTGTAGCTGTAATGTTGGCAAAGACAAATCTTATTTTGAAATATCCGGATGTAATTTTCGACCCTCAGATATTTTGTTTTGATTATTTAAAAGATGATGTTATAAGAGAGAAAAAATTTACTTATATAGTGAGCAACCCGCCATGGGGAGCTGTGACAGATGTCAGGTATTTTGATACCGGCATTTCTTCAAAAGAGATTTTTATTCATTTTTTCATAAAGTCATTTCATCATCTTGAGAATAATGGATTGCTGCGTTTCCTGATGCCTAATGCAGTACTTAATGTGCGTTATCACAAAGAATTGCGTCGTTTCATGCTTGAAAATGGCAACCTCTCGAATATCTTTTTCTATAATGGCAATTTTTCCGGTGTGATGACAAAATATGTCGATGTGACTTTGAAAAATATGCCTTCGGAAGAATTTGTCTCTGTGTCTGATAAAGAAAAAATACAGCTCATCTCAAAAAGACATTTTTACGGATATCCTAATTTTGTTTTTAATGTGTTAAGCTCTGTCGATCGTGAAATTATTGATAAAATCAAAGATAAAGGTCAGCTGTCGCTCGAAAAGAGTGAATGGGCGTTGGGCATAGTGACAGGCGACAATAAACATAAACTGAAAGATGTAAGAGAAGATGGCTTTGAACCGGTTTTTACCGGTAAAGAAATATCAAAATATGTCTTGATGCCTTGTAAAAAATTTTTGTTGTATCAGCGGGATTCTTTTCAGCAAGTTGCAAAAGATGAGTACTACAGGGCAAATGAGAAACTTGTATATAAGTTTATTTCCAAACGGTTGGTTTTTGCTTATGACAATAACAGAAGACTTTTTTTGAATAGTGCCAATATACTTATTCCTCATGTCGATGGCATGTCGGTAAAAACTGTAATGGCATTTTTGAACTCCGAGGTGATGCAGTATTATTATTCGTCTTTGTTTGGTGATGTCAAAGTGTTGAAATGCAATCTTTTGGAGTTGCCGTTTCCATTGATGACAAAATCTTTGGATAATAAAATTGTGAAACTTGTAGATAATGTTGTCTCTGGTGATTTTTCAGCAATACAAAGGATTCAAAACATAATATACAATGTATATGGCTTAACGCCTTCTCAAAGAAGATATATACATAACAGCAATATGAGAAACAAACTGTTATGATGATCAATGCAGTCGTTTTATGGCGGTCAGGAAATGGGAATACTTTCCCGTTTCTCTGTTGAAGATACCTGTTTGGTCGAAAAAATCTATTCGTATTTTCCCGGAAGAATGTATTATTTCATTATTGGAAAGCAATATGCCGGTGTGAACTATGTTGTGATCTTCATTTTCGAAGAAGGCGAGGTCGCCAGGCTGAGATTCTTGAGCAAAATAAATTAAATTGCCATGTTTGATCTGTTGGGAAGCATCGCGTGGCAGCATATAACCCGCCGTTTTGGCACATAATTGCGTGAATCCGGAACAATCCATTCCGAAAACAGTCTTTCCTCCCCAACGATAGGGAGTGTTTAATAGTTTTCTTGCATTGGTTATCAATATATCAGGACAAAACACATCAGGAATAGTCTCGGTATCTTCTGTTTCTTCGTTGATCACAGTGCCGAAACTCAATGTCAATCCTTTATATTTGGATATTGGCTCTTTTATTATGTGGATTGCTGAAGATTTGAGTACATTATATTCTTCATCGGTGATACTTTTGTGCTGCAGTCTTCTGATCCATCCTTCATATCCGTCATCATTAATCCTGATTTTTAACCATTCTTTTGTTATGTCAACGATTTCATATATCTCATTGAATAGAAGTTCTGTAACAAGTTCACTTTCATGTGATTTGTCTTTTCTTACCGGAATGACTGATAATGAACATATTCCATGAATTGTCTCACTCATGATATCTTTTTTTGTCTATAATTGGATTTATTAGCGAAGATACAAAAAAAATACTTATTTTAGCAAACTGTTTGACGTAATTTTTTATAATTGACGTTGTTGGATTATAAATCTATTGATTATGAATAAATTCAAAAAAATTATAGAAAGAATCCGCCATTCGTATTACGATATTTTCAAGGTATTGGCTTTTGTCGTGGCTATGTTCTTGGTTATATGGTTTATGCCACGTATGGCAAAGTTTAAATATGAATATCAAAAACTTAGACCATGGCAGCATGAGACTCTTTATGCTCCTTTCGATTTTCCATTGTATAAGTCGGATGAACAACTTGCAGAAGAAAGAAATGCCGCTTTGTCAGGCATCGACCCTATTTTTGTTTTCAATACGAAAAAGACTTCAGAGATTAGAAATGTGTTGTTGAAGGATTTTGAACAACAATGGACAGGTCCGGAAGAAGATATGCCGTATTATCGCGACATGTTGATGAAATTATATGATACCATTGAAAATAAGGGCGTCATTGCACATGTCGATTTTATAGATAATATTGGTAAAAATGAAACAATAGATGTGGTAAAGGACAGGGTGATGAAGAAAAGAAAAATAGGGGAGTTTTATTCTATAAAAACCATGCATGATACATTGTCATTGTATTTGTCCGATATTAAAGATAACAAGTATATCCCATTGCTTAACAAACTGTTGATAAATTCTTTGCATCCTAATGTAGAGTATTCTGAAGATTTGTCAAACAAAGCCAAAGAACAAGCTCTTGCTTCATTGTCTGAGACTTTCGGTATGGTAGTGAAAGATGAACTTATTATTTCTGAGGGTGAGATAGTTACAGAAGATAAATATATGATTCTTACTTCTTTGGAAAAGAAATACGACAGTATTACAGACAATGAGTATGTCCATAATAATTATCTATTATATGGGCAGATTATCATTGTGGCATTTATTTTTATACTTCTCTTTTTTATGCTGAAGTATTTGTGTCCTGATGTTTTTGAAGAATTGCGTAATATCAATCTTATTTTAGTGTTGATGATGCTCGGCATTCTGTCATCGTTTTTGGTGATAAAATATCTTCCGAATTTGATATATGTGGTGCCGGTTGCCTTGTTGAGCATTTTGCTGATAACATTTTTTAATGCTAAGGTTGTTATTATTGTTCAGGTATTGACATTAACAATCATATCTTTGGTAGTTCCGAATTCATTCCAATATTACATTATTCAACTTTTTGTAAGTATTGCATCGATTTTTCTGTTGCTTAGAAGAAATACAAGGTCAAGCTATTTTTTGACTTCGATACTTGTATTTGTCATGTATGTGTTGATTGATATAGGGGTGAAGTTGTTGTATGAAGGAGGCGTGGGCAGTTATTTTGTTTCTGATATGGCGGTTTTTCTTCTTAATGCAGTTTTAACAATGTTAGCCCTTCCTTTGGCATTTTTATTTGAGCGTATGTTTGGATTCGTTACTGATTTGTCACTTCTTGAATTGAGTAATACTAATAGTCCTTTATTGAGAAAATTGTCATCTGAAGCTCCAGGAACTTTTCAACATGCATTGCAGGTGGCAAATCTTTGTGAAGAAGTCATTTATATGATAGGTGGTAATATGTTGCTTGTCCGTACCGGAGCCATGTATCATGATATTGGTAAGATAAGATATCCTTATTATTTTGTTGAGAACCAAAATGGCAGTTATAATCCTCATGAAGATCTTACTAATATTGAGAGTGCCAGAATGATAATAAATCATGTCATCGACGGAATAGAGTTGTGTAGAAAATTCCATATTCCTGAGCAGGTTATAGATTTTGTAAGAACTCATCACGGAACACGTCGTACCGAATATTTTTACAGAAAGGAAAAACTTAACAATCCAAATTTAGAGGATGACAGTTCGTTCAGATATCATGGTCCTGTGCCGTTCTCAAAAGAAACGGCGGTGCTCATGATGGTGGATTCAGTAGAGGCAGCATCTCGTAGTCTCAAAGATAAAAATGAACAGTCCATCAGTGACCTTGTGGATAATATTATAAATGCTCAGATTGCTGATAATCAATTTGCTAATTCTAATATTACTTTCAAAGACATTACTGTTGTCAAGAAGGTGTTGAAGAAAAAACTCAAAAGTATTTATCATATCAGAATAGCATATCCCGATTGATTAAATCAGTATTTTGTCAAGATATTCCATACTTTCCGGCCCTTCGTTGAAAACCAAGTCCAGAATGCTTAGATTTGAGACAAAATGAAACCTGTCGCAGAAGACTTGATAGTAAGAGGGATGGTTGTATTCGTTGTTGCATTTGGCTAATATGTTTCGCAAGTCGTCTTTTGATGTTATTGGTTCAAAATCTGAAGTGTATCTTATTGTTTTGTCGATTTTTAATATTTTCAATATCGCTTTTAAAACGTTTTCATTAAGTTGATGTAATGTTTTATATTGATTGTCAAATATTATTGAGATGAAATGATAATAATGTTCAAAATAGGGCGATTTCATATACGCGGATTCCAAGCATCTTTTATGTATATGCTGCCATGGTTCTTTATAACTTATTTTTATGTCTTTAGTCATGGTATGATTGCCATTGACTTTTACCACAGGTACTGTGAGTGTCTGTATTCCGTTGGCTGTTAGAACATTACATCTGGTACGGCATGTTTGTTTTTTATAAGTGTCGTATATTTCTATATATGGCTCTTTTGTTCGGAGCAAAAGAGCCATATATAGAATTGATGGAAAATAAGATAAGGGAAAAATGTTATTCATTGATAAACAATAAAATATTTATTGAAATAACAGATATTTATTAATGTATGAAACAATTTCGTTCTCGTTTTTATAACCAATTGAAATATAAGGTTCGCCTTCTTGAGGGAAGAAAAATACTGCCGGTATGTTCCTTATTTTCATTGCCATTGACAGTTTCTTTTCTTTGTCTGTATTTACTTTGTAAACTGCAATTTTTCCTTCGTAGTCTTTTGCTATTTTTTCCAATACGGGCGATAATTGTTTACAAGGAGGACACCAGTCGGCGTAAAAATCCACAATACAAGGTTTCCCGTTTTGAGGAACATATTCATTCGGATAAGTATTTATATCCCAGACATTCTTGATGAATTCATTATAAGTCAATGATTTTATCACCGACTTCTCTTGAGTTGACTGCTCGGTATTTGTTCTGTTTTGCTCTTTTTTGTCAGAAGAACAATTAATCATACATAATAATAATAATAATAACGGAAGTAATAATGTCGTTTTTTTCATGATGTTTGATTTTTTTGCAAAATTATAAAAAATGTAATTCGAGGACACATTTTTTGTTGTCATAACAAATAAAATCGTATCTTTGCCAATAATTTAACAGAAAATAAAAAATGCAAAAGAAAGATTTATTGAAGGATGTCGTTAAGCATATCGATATCAAAAGTTACGATTCGACACAACTTGTTGATGCAATGCGCAGTATGTCGTTTACCTCACGTGACACCGCACGTGCGGCAGATATTTTAATGATGATGTGTGGCGAAAAAGGTTGTACCAATATATTGACGATAGCAGGTTCCACTTCGGCAGCCGGCTGTATGCAGGTTTATGTCGATATGGTACGTAACAAGATGATTGATGTAGTCGTATCGACAGGTGCATCAATAATCGATATGGATTTGTTCGAGGCTCTTGGCTTCAAACATTATATAGGGGAGAAGGAAAATGTCGTTCCGGATACCACTTTGCGCGAACTTTATATAGACCGTATTTATGATACTTATATAGATGAGGAGGAGTTGCAGATTTGTGACCATGCCACATACGAACTTGCCAACATGCTGGAGGCGCGTCCATATTCCTCACGTGAGTTTATATGGGAGCTCGGCAAATGGCTGCATGAAGGTCGCGCCGTGAAAAAAGATAGTCTTATCCAGACGTGTTATGAATGCGGGGTGCCTATATTCTGTCCTGCTTTCAGCGATTCTTCAGCCGGTTTTGGCATTGGAAAACATCAATGGGAGCGTATGAACAAGAATGAAAAATATCTTTCTATCGACTCTGTGAAAGATTTTATAGAACTTACCCAGATAAAGATGGCAGCTCCTGAAACAGGTCTTTTCATGATAGGAGGAGGTACTCCCAAGAATTTTGCTCAGGATACTGTGGTATGTGCCGAGATACTTGGCAAAGAAGTACCTATGCATAAATATGCCATTCAGATTACTGTTGCCGACGTACGCGACGGTGCTTGCTCTTCTTCTACCTTGTTGGAAGCCGGCTCATGGGGCAAAGTCAGCGAGAAACTGCAACAGATGGTCTATGCCGAAGGTACTACAGTGATACCTTTGATTGCATCTTATGTGTATCATAACGGTCCATGGAGAGAACGTGAATATAAGAATTGGACGGAGATATTCCGTAAATAACAATTTGTTGTCATAACTTTGCTTTTGATGCAAAATGATATTCAAAATCATCACAGCACATTTTAATTCTATGGTGCTGTGATGATTTGATATAATGAAGTTTAGTTTTTTTTGCACTGTAAAATTAAAAATTACCTGTATGCTTATAAACAATATTAGAGAACTTTGCGGTATTATAGATGACGATTCTTTGATAAAGGCAGGAACTGAGATGTCCAAAGTGAAACGTATCAAGAATGCTTTTTTGTTGATAAGAGGTGCTAAAATAGCAGACTACGGAGAGATGAATACTCCTGAATATGAACAATACCTCGCTATTGAGCGTAAAGTCGTTGATGCCGAAAATGGTATCGTGATGCCCTGTTTCTGTGACTCGCATACTCATCTTGTTTATGCTGCTTCACGTGAAATGGAGTTCGTTGACAAGATAAAGGGGTTGAGTTATGAGGAGATAGCCAAAAGAGGTGGCGGTATCCTCAATTCTGCCAAGGCTACTGCAGCAGCATCTGAAGATGAATTGTTCGAGTCTGCCATGCAACGTCTTGAAGAGATAATGTATATGGGTACCGGTGCTGTCGAGATAAAAAGCGGCTATGGACTTACCACAGAAAGTGAATTGAAATTGTTACGCGTCATTAAAAGATTGAAGGAAAATTCTCCTTTGACGATAAAATCGAATTTCCTCGGAGCTCACGGCATTCCGCTTGAATACAGAGGGCATCAGGAAGATTATGTCGATTTAATTATAAATGAGATGATACCTCTCGTTGCAACAGAGGAACTCGCTGACTTTATTGATGTGTTTTGTGATAAAGGATTTTTTACATGTGAAGATACCGAACGTATTCTGATGGCAGGTATTAAATATGGAATGCGTCCCAAGATTCATGCCAACGAGATGGCCGTGTCTGGCGGTGTGCAGGTAGGGGTGAAATATGCCGCTATTTCTGTTGACCATCTTGAACAAATTGGTAAAGAAGAGATTGAAGCTCTCAAAGGCAAAGATACCATGCCTACGGTGTTGCCGGGTTGTGCTTTGTTTCTGAATCTTCCGCTTTCTCCGGTACGCGACATGATAAATGCAGGACTGCCTGTAGCCATGGCTTCCGACTTTAACCCTGGCACAGCTCCATCGGGCAATATGCAACTTGTAATGTCTTTGGCTTGTATCAGATATAAAATGACACCGGAAGAGGCTTTTAATGCAACGACGATAAATACTGCAGCTGCCATGGATGTTAATCGTGAACTCGGCAGCATAACGAAAGGCAAACTTGCCAACGTTATAATTACCATGCCGATGAATGGGTTGGAGTTTATGCCGTATTATTTTGGAGCCAATAAGGTGAGTAAAGTGATTGTTAAAGGCAAGATGAGATAATTGCCTTTAGAATAATTTGAGGATTGGTATTGTACGAAAAAACATCAAATATTGTTTTTAACTGCACTCCAAAGATTTATATTCAATTTTTGGAGTGCAGTTTTAATAATCATATAAAATATTCAGGATATAATTCCTTGAATTTACGTTCATACATGCCTGTTTTTGTGAGTGTTTTGCGAGTCCAGTCCAAACGTAATTCGTTTTTCTCGTCTTCAGTGAGATGCCATTCTACATCAACGCTTTTATGAAGTCGTTGTGTCAGAGTAAACATCAGGAGTGCGGCTGAGACACTGATATTGAAACTTTCGGTAAAACCTACCATGGGAAGCCTTACGTACATGTCGGCATGTTCTATGGCATAGTCGGTAAGACCGGTTTTCTCGGTGCCGAAAACTAATGCCACTGGCTTGTCAAGAGGCAGTGTTTCATGAGTATAGTCGTCCCGGTGTGGACATGTGGCAACGATCTGATAACCTCTCTCATGAAGATGTTCGAATGCTTCAGGAGTGTTGAAATCATCGACATTGTATTTTTTCAGGTCTAACCATTTGTTGCTTCCCACCACAATGTCAGGATTGATGTCATATACCCACTTGTTTTCTATGATATGAATATCCTGAATACCGGTGAGGTCACAACTTCGGAGGACGGCACTCGCATTGTGAGGCTGATAGATATCTTCCAAAACAATAGTTATATGTCGTGTCCTGTATGATAATACTTCTTCAAAACGTTTTTTCCGTTCCTCAGTTGTAAATTGCGATAAGAAGCAGTATAGCGCCTTGTCTTTTGGACTCATTATCAAACTTTTAAATTATTATTCATTTTCAGGATAAAGGTCATTCCACCATGTGGAGTCATCTTTTAGATATTTGTCCCACCAAGCCATTATAGTCCTTTGCCATTTGATACGTTTTTTATAGTCGTTGATGGCATGATTTTCCCCTTCCACCTGAACAAATTCACATTCTTTACCGAGCAGTTTCAAGGCCGTATAAAGTTGAATACTCTCGCCTACAGGAACGTTGGTGTCTGCAGTACCATGCAGGAGCAATAACGGAGTGTTGCATTTGTCTGCATTGAACAATGCACTCTGTCCTACATACATTTTCTGGTTGTCCCATGGGAATGTTCCGGCGGCTGCTGCACTGTTATAACTATATCCCCAATAGCCTTCACCCCAGTATGATGAGATGGAACTGATTCCTGCATGTGAGATAGCGGCGGTGAATATATCGGTTTTTGTCGTCAGGAGTTCTGTCATGAATCCTCCGTAGGAAGCTCCCATGCAACCTATATGTCCTGCATCGACAAAATCGTGATCTTTTAAGAATTTTTTTGTTGCTTCAATAATCTCATCTGCTACGGTGATGCCCCAGTTGTTGACATGACGTGCAGCAAATTCTTGTCCATAACCTGTTGAACCGGATGGTATTATGACATAAACTACATAGCCGTTGGCTGCAAAGTAGTTCTTGGGATAACGACCGCGGAAAGACCTGTCGGTAGGACTTGTGCCACCATAATAATACACAATCATGGGGTATTTCTTGTCTGCTTTGAAGTCTGGCGGCAGATAGTAAAATCCATCTATTAGGGCACCTGATTTTGTCTTTACGACATAATCGTGATATTCACCGAATTTTACATCACGGAAGATATCTTTTTCAGGGTCTGTCTCTGAAATAATATTTTTGGATGATAAATCCATTACAAAAGCCTTGTCGCAAGTCTGTATCCCATTGCAGCTGAAAGCCAATAATGAACAGTCGTCAGCTTTATCCATGGTTTTGACATTGTCGTATCCGGTATATATCTTCTCGAAAGTGTCGTTTCCGACATCATAACGGTAAATGTTGTGGTAACTCTTTTCTTCAACCTTGAAATAGATTTTGTTGTCATTGCTGCACCATGAATAACTCTCGATGTTAGGGTCAAAATTCTTGGTGATACATTTTACGCTTTTGTCTGCAATAGTAAATATATAAGCCTGATTGTCATAGTCATTGGCAATCATTTTCTTGGGAAGATTTCTGCCTGCACCGTTAAACATGCTTGCAGAACCTGTTACCAAAAGTTGTTTCTCGTCGGGGCTGTAACTGAAAGACCCTGAAAACCAATCATTCCACAAAGTGTCTATAGTGTTGTCTTTCAGATTTATTTCCATGGCAATCTGATGCGAGTAGGGGCGTTGTGCATAGTCTTCTATGTGTTGTGCCACAAGTATTTTGGTGCCATCTTTACTGATATCATACAGATAGTTGCTTTGATCTCCGGCAGTAAGCTGACGATGTGTTCCGGTTGCAATATCATAATAATATAAATTGGTTTGATTGCGATACCATGGCAGTCTATCTGATAAACATGACAGTTTGTGAACGCCGTCCTTGCTTTTTTCACCTTTTACGTTGACGAGATATATCAAGCATGTGGCATTTTTGTTCATGCTGAATGATGTCATGTCTTTTGTCGCTTTCATAATCAATTCAGTAGAGCCGTTTTCAAGGTTTTGTTTATATATTTCTGCGAATTTGTCATTATCGTTTCTGAACAGAATGGCATTCTCGGAAGGATGAAATGATACCCAACCCATTTTATTATATCTTGTGTTGAGAATAATGTTGCCATTTTTCATATCTATTATTTCCACCCACGAGGTTACTTTGCCATCCGGAGGTGTCGTCTCGGAGTAGGAATACATTACATAACGTCCGTTGTCTGACAAAGTGGCATTTGTGGCTCTAATACCGTCCAATACGAGACTGATGTTCATGGTTGTAGTCGGGTCAATGGTCCATGAGATGGAACCTTTGTATTTTGTACCTAATTCCAATTTGAAAAGCCAGTTATATTCTTCTTTTTTCTGATAAAAAGTCTTTACAAAAACTTTATGCAGACCTTTTTCAAGTTTTATTTTAGCTGTGTTTTTGTTTTTCTCTCCGTTTTTGGCAAAATCATTTGCAAAAGAAATCATAGAGCCGTCAACGAAAAGTTGATAAGGAAAAGGAGATTCTGATTTAAATTCCAATTCCTGGTATTTGTCGCTGTTGAGATATCCTGCCAATACAGTATAGGCATAATTGCCGTCATTACGTTCCTCAGGACTTAGAATCATGTTCCAGTCGCCGGATTTGGTACTATGATGCACTTCCCAAAGCAGAGAATTGTCCGTATTAGTGACCTTCCTGCCTTCTGCAGGAGACATATTGCAATCCGGAAGCATAATGATATCGAAAAAATCTTTTACGGAAAATGTGTTTCCTGCTATGTCAGCTCCCTTGTTAATAAGAGGTGTATTTATCGTCTGAGGTTTGTAATTTAACCAGAGATGTGTAGGATAATAAATGTAATCTGTTGATTCTTGGGCTTTTAGCATTGAAGACAACAGTGCTGAAAGCATGATGGTTAAAATAAATGCAGACTTTTTCATATCAATGATATTTTAGGTTGAAAAATATTTGGGCAAATATATTTAATTTTTGTTTGTTATTAACAAAAAAAAACTATTTTTGCAGACGAAAAATTATATCGATATGGCAAAAGAAAATTTGAAGAATGAAGGCGGTAAAAGCCTTGAGTCTATTGAATCAACATTATCAAAGACAGAACTTTTTATTGAAAACAATCAAAAGACATTATTGGTAATTGTCGCTATTGTTGTAGTATTAGTAGTCGGATTTTTCGGTGTTAAGAAGTTTTATCTTGAACCGCGTGAGAATGATGCACAACAGGCTATTTATCATGCGGAACAATATTTTGAGAATGACAATTTTGCCAATGCATTGAACGGTGACGGCAATAATCTTGGTTTTGCCGATATCGTTAGCGAATATGGAAATACCAAGACCGGTAATCTGGCAAAATACTATGCAGGTGTATGCTGCCTGAAGACCGGCGACTTCAATAAAGCTATTGAATATCTCAAATCATTCAAGGGTAAAGATCAATTGGTAACACCTTTGGCATTAGGTAATATAGCCGATGCATATCTCGAACTTGGTAAAGTGGCGGAGGCTGCTTCTTATTATGAGAAGGCTGCCAACATAAGCAAAAATTCGTTTACGGCTCCCAATATGCTTCTCAGAGCTGCTATGACATACGAGATGTTGGGAAATTACCAGAAAGCAATATCTTTATATCAACAGTTGAAATCTGAGTATCCTAACAGCAATGAGGCTTTCAGCATAGAAAAGAATATTGCTAATGCAGAAACAAACACATTATAAATATAAAAATAAAATCTTTTTCGAGTGCATCATTTTTGGTGCACTTTTTTTGTGATTAAAAAAATATAAGTCTTTCATTGAAATTTGAATATATTTGCAATAGCTGACATTATGTGTTTTACTGTATGACACTGTCGTTTTTTATATAAAGTAACAATATAAAATATATAGTTATGAAGATTGTATATTTCGGTACTCCGGAATTTGCAGCATCTCAGTTGGATGCTATTTTGAATGCAGGTTTTGATGTCGTTGCGGTGGTAACGACACCGGACAAGCCTGCCGGACGTGGAAAGAAAATACATTGCTCTGAGGTTAAAGAATGTGCCCTTAAACATGGTTTGCCGGTATTGCAGCCTGAAAAATTGAGAGAGTTTTCTTTTGTTGATAAACTTCATTCTTTGCATGCCGACCTGTTTGTCGTAGTTGCTTTTAGAATGTTGCCGGAATTGATATGGAAAATGCCTCCTATGGGGACTATCAATTTACATGCTTCTCTTCTTCCTCAATATCGTGGTGCTGCACCTATCAATCATGCTATCATAAATGGTGAGACAAGGACCGGATTGACGACGTTTTTTCTCGACAAAGAGATAGATACCGGAGCTGTTATATTGCAGAAACCTGTTCCTATAGACGAAAATGATGATGCAGGAACGCTTCATGATAAATTGATGTTGGAAGGTAACAAAGTCATTGTTGAAACAATTGAAATGATAGAAAATGGTTGTGCCAATGCAATAAGTCAAAATCGTATTTTTGATGCTGATACTATTGTTTTAAAACCTGCTCCGAAGATATTCAAGAACGATTGTTATATAAATTGGAATAAACAAAAAAATGAAATAAAAAATTTCGTTAGAGGGCTGTCACCCTATCCTGCGGCCCATGCTCTTCTTAAAAATGGAGATGAAGAAATTCTTGATTTGAAGATTTTCGAGGTCGAAATAGAGGAAAAAAACGACTGTGATGTGCCCGATTTTAAGGTCATAACTGACGGAAAATCATTTTTAAAGGTTGTTTTAAGGGATGGTTTTGTTAAAATTTTGAAAATACAGCAGCCTGGCAAGAAGGTTATGCCGATTGCAGATTTTCTAATAGGAGCGCGGCTTTCAGAAGATTTAGAGATAATTTTAAAAGCATGAATTAAAAAAAAATTAAAAAAAATAAAAAAATAATTGTATAATATCTTGTTAATCTTTATATTTGCCAACAAAATGAAAATTAACTCTTTCAAAAATTAACAAGATGAATAAAGCTGAATTGGTAAATGTCATAGCCGAAAAGTCCGGTTTGACAAAGGTGGATGCAAAAAAAGCTCTCGATGCTTTTATCAACGTTTCAAAGAACGCCTTGCAAAAGGGTGATAGAATTTCATTGGTCGGGTTTGGATCATTTTCTACTATGACTCGTCCGGCAAGAAAAGGTAGAAATCCGAGAACTGGTTCTGAAATTACTATTAAAGAAAAGAAAATAGTGAAATTCAAACCGGGTGCAGAATTAATCAAAGATCTTTGATTGTATGACGTTGAGAATTGAATTAACATTAAAAAAGTTGCCTTAAGGCAACTTTTTTATTTTAAGCTCACCATGTCACCATTTATTCTGATTTTGCCGCTGTCTTCCATCCAACGTAATGTCTCCAATATCTTTTCTTCATGATAATCTTTGATGCTTCTCAATAGTTCTTCGATACATACAAGACGATCTTTCGTCATATTTTCTATTATCTTTTCAAGATTATTGTATTCGCTACCGGTAATTTGCATCTTGTTGTTGCTGTGACATACATCACATCTTCCGCATCTCTTGTTTGTCCTTTCTCCGAAATAACGTAAAAGTTGAATACTTCTGCAAGTTTTATCATTATTTACAAATTCAATAACTGCATTCATTCTATTTATGGCATCGTTTTTACGATTTTTGTACACTTCGTCAGAGAGATAAAAATTTTTGCTGTCTATTCTTTCTGATATGAAACGAATTTGAGGTTTTTCGTTGCGTGGTATATAAACTAAAAAATCCAACTTGTCGAGCTGTTGTAACATTTCCGTTACTATCTTTGTGCTTATGTTGAGTTTATTTGCTATTGCTTCTTCTTTTATCTTTACAAAATTACTTAAAACTCCGGGCAATGACCTTAGAAGATATTGTATCAAGATGTCAAACTTCTTGTATTCTATTTGAAAACGGTACAAGTCTTCCCGTTGAGCAGATATCCATAACATGGAAGGATTGTCGAGAGCGTCTGACAATGCGATGTAACCTTCTCTCTCCATCAGTTTAAGTGAATTGAATGTTTCTGATAGAGAATAGTTGTATGAAGCGGCAAAACTGTTGATATCAAAATCATAGCTTTGGTCTTGTCCGTCACCTATAGATATCATAAGATAATTGCATAGACTGTCGTATATGTTTTTTATTCTTTCCAAATCCGGATATGAGTTGATAATGTTGTTTTTTAGTGTTGTAATATCTTGAGGTGATACTATTAGATAAGTCTCTGACGGTTTGAGGTCTCTTCCGGCTCGTCCCGCTTCCTGAAAATATGCTTCGAGACTGTCCGGCAAGTCTATATGTACTACTATGCGTACATCAGGTTTGTCTATGCCCATTCCGAAAGCATTGGTGGCAACAATTACTTTTATTTTGCCATCCATCCATTGTTGTTGCCTGCTGTCTCTTGTCTTGGCGTCAAGACCGGCATGATAATATGTGGCGCTAATGCCGTTGTTTTGTAGCCATTCGGCTATGGCTTTGGTTTTGTTGCGGCTTCTTACATATACTATTCCGCTGCCACTGTCTGTTTTGTTCAACAATCGGAACATCAAGCCGTATTTGTCAGCATCTTTTATAACATTGTAAGTGACGTTCTTACGTTCGTAACTCGTCTGAAAAACATTGTCTCTTTTGAATTTAAGACGTTGTTGTATGTCTTTTACAACAACAGGAGTGGCAGTGGCGGTAAGTGCTAATACTGGAGCATTGGGGATATATTCCCTAATATCAGCTATTTTTAGATATGGAGGACGGAAATCATAACCCCATTGAGAGATGCAATGTGATTCGTCAATGGCAAGGAGGTTGACTTTCATTTTCATGATGGCATCGATGAATCCGTCAGTTATTAGACGTTCAGGCGATACATATAATAATTTCATGTTCCCGAAAACAGCTTGATTGTAAACAGCGGCAATTTCTCTGTTGTGCATTCCTGAGAATACAGCACCTGCATTTATTCCTCTGTCACGCAGATGTAATACCTGATCCTTCATCAGCGAAATCAAGGGCGTGATGACAATACACGTGCCATCCATCGTCATGGCGGGAACTTGAAAACAAATGGATTTTCCTCCTCCCGTAGGCAGTAATGCCAAAGTGTCGTTGCCGTTTATCACAGAGTCAACAATATCTTCCTGAAGAGGACGAAATGATGTATATCCCCAGTATTTCAACAATATTTCTCTCGTTATATTGCTCATTATGCTTTTTTGCAAAATTAATTATTTTTACCTTAAATACGATATAGCTGTCTTTCTTTTTCAGATTTTTAAACATATTTTTAACAAATATAATTTGAAAATTATTCTTTAGAGATTAAAAATATGTTAAAATTGATTGGTTTATTCAACAACAAGTTTTAATTTTGCAAGCAGAATAATAAACTTAAAATTATAAAAATATGAAATTCGATCCGGCAACAAACATCCAAAGATTGGACGGAAAAGATGCATATCGCGGTGTCAATCCTTCTATAAGCGACAGTGCAACATTTATGTTTGAGAAAGCAAAAACCATGACAGATACTTTTCATGGTGAAACAGAAGGTTATTTTCTATATTCCCGTCATTGGAATCCAAGCAATCTTGCATTGTGTAAGGCTTTGGCTGCTATGGAGGGGACGGAATCTGCATGGGCTACAGGTTCGGGAATGTCAGCCATAACATCTGCTATCCTTCATGAAGTGAAAACTGGCGACCATATAGTTGCAAGTATGACGACATACGGCGGAACATTTGCTTTCCTTAACAATTATCTTAAGAAATTCAATATTGATGTCACTTTTGTGAATTTCCAGAATCTCGATGCTGTTAAGAAAGCCATTCGTCCTAATACCAAGGTGCTCTATACTGAAACAATGAATAATCCGTTGCTTCGTATTGCCAATATCCCTGAGTTGTCAAAAATAGCACATGCAGCAGGTGCAAAATTATTGGTTGACAACACTTTTACCCCTATGATTTTTTCACCTTATCGTCTTGGGGCTGATGTCGTTATTTATAGTATGACGAAGTTTATCAATGGTAAGAACGACTGTGTGGCAGGGGCAATATGCGGTTCAGCTGCTTATATCAATTCATTGATAGATGTTAATGATGGTACAGCCATGTTGTTGGGTCCTGTCCTTGATCCACTGCGTTCTACAAGCATACTTAAGAATTTGCATACTTTGCATATACGCATGCAGCAACATGGTCGCAATGCTATGTATCTCGCCGAGCATTTTAAAGAGGTCGGTTTTAAATATAATTATCCGGGTTTGCCGGAACATCCTGATTATGAGTTGTTTAATAGTATGATGAATCCCGGATACGGCTATGGTGGCATGATATCAATTGATATGGGTACCGCAGAAAAAGCAAGTCGTATCATGGAGATAATGCAGGAAAAAGGCGTCGGTTATCTTGCAGTAAGTCTTGGATATTTCAAGACATTGTTCAGTAATTCAGGTAAATCGACTTCTTCAGAGGTCCCGGAAGAATTGCAACATGAAATGGGTATGAGCGAAGGCCTTATCCGATTCTCTGTAGGTCTCGATAACGATATAGACGCAACTTTCCAACTTATTAAACAATCTGTGGAAGAAGCTAATAAATAACTCGTTAATTAAGATATTGAAAAAGTCCCGGACATTGTTAACCGGGACTTTTTTTATTGATGTTTTAAAATTATTAAATATAATTTTGTTGTTGTAATATTTTTTTTATATTTGCAAATTGCAAACTATGGATGTTAAATTTGATGTGTTTTACATCAGCATGTTAAGAATGTTTTGAATAAATAATAAGATATGAAGAGTAAACTGTTTTTAGGTCTGTTTATGTTTTCATTGGCATTAACAGGTTGTGGAAATTATCATACTGAGGTGATTTCGAAACCAATAGCTGTAAAATATGAGAACAAAGAACAAAAGTTGTTAAAAATTAGAGAATTAAACCAAACTGATTTGGCAAAATGGAGAGCTCAGTTGAAAAAACATACTGACAAAATGCCAAAGAAAATCAAAAAGGCGGGTTTTATCAATTTTGAAATGAATTCTGATATAGTTTTGGCTAAAAATGATATCGGTAAAGATGAAATGAATCTTGTCATGAATTACACATACAAAACTAATGGTATCAATAGTAAAGGCCTGCTATATGATTATGATTATGATATTCATAATTATAGATTGAAAAATTCTGAAGCCTGCAGGCTGCTGTGTGACTTTATTGATGAAATGTTTAATAAAGATTTGAAAGATTATATAGTTGATGGAAATAAAATCACCATTAATATTACATATACTACTGATGCAGCTACAACAGTTATGGCATTGCCGTATAATAAAAAAAATGCTGTCTTTAACAATGTTAAAATAAAAGTCAATGGAGAAGATGCTGTGGTGTCTGTTTCGGAAAGTACAGGTATAACTAATAATATTCAACTCGGTTTTCTTCGCATGAAAGGAGTTGAAGACTACATTTCCGATATTAAAGCATTGAAAAATACTGATAATTCGTATAACTTGTCTTATAATGATGAATTGCTGAGTTATGTATATCGTGATATGAATGTTGAAATAATTATTCATGATGCTTATGCTGTAGAATTGAAATAGTCGAATTAAAAATTAGAAGATATGAATATGAGATTTTTTACTTTGTTGATATTGACAATGACTGTTGGTGTGATGTCGGCGCAAAATGTTAAAAACGTTAGAGTGTACGAGCAAGATACTGTCATTTATGTATTGTATGATTTGAAAAAGACTTCAGACATTACTTTACAGGTTTCTCTCGATGTTGATAATGAGAAATATATCGATATCAAAGATATAAGCGGTGATGTAGGAAAGAATATTGAACCAGGGAAAGGAAAGATGATAATGTGGGACTTTAGAACCGATGTAGGTAAACTCGTAAATTCAAGTGTAACTTTCAAGGTCAAGGCAGATAGAGTCGTTGCAGATAAAAATAAAATGAAAAATAATGATGATAAACGAGAGAAAAAGAAAAAACGAGATAAGAAATAATTTTATACGAAAACTTTGAGGGGTGTCAAATCGAAATCTGACACCCCTCTTTGTATGTTATATGAAGGCAGTTTTATCTGATGATAACCTTCGTGGCTTTCATCGATTTGCTGTCGTTGATTCGCACAATGTAAGCGCCGCTGTTGAACTGATATTTGATAATGTTGGTGCCTACAGCAATGTCATCTGCAACAACAGGTTGACCCAAGATGTTGTACACCACTGCATTCAGCAGCTTGCCGCTGTTGTTTTCAATGACGACATTATATCTGTTGGTATAAATTCTTACATTGTCAAACATATTGTCTTCCACAGAGAGATTTCTCAAGTCTATGTGAAGAGGTGACGAGATACCGCCATTCGGATTTACAGTATTGGTGGTTCCCCAGACACCGTTAGGAGTGCTGTATTCATTGGTCAATCCGCCCTCTATGTCATATACTGTTATACGTTGTATGCCGTTTTCGTTGACATTAGGTATTATGCCGCCCCATGCTCCGTTAACGCCTGCTACATTGTCTTTATAGAATGTAGCGTATTGTGATATGTTGGAGAAGTCAACACCGCAGGACTCTACACTTGTTCCGTAAATCGGGCGACCTTTGCTGTCTATGTCATCGTGCAACAATACGAAACTCATGGCTGCATCATCAGAAGTAGCCCATACTGCAGTACCCTGTGTTTCATCGCTTTCATTGCCAAAGCCAAGTACTGTGGCGTATGATGCTGTGGTGAGATATGTCACTGCCGTGGTACCGTCATTGCCATCGTTAAGACGAAGTCTCATATATACCTGATTGCCGGGGGTAAATCTGGCGTTGGCTGTGGCTTCCAAAATAAACCAACCCGTATATGAGCCGTTGCTGTCAGTGGTGAACTCTCCGTAATTGCCTTCTGTCTCGAGACTTGGGCTTGTAGTACGATAGAAACCGTCGGTATCTACGAATATGATGTTGCCTGCACCATTGGCTGTAGCCCCATCGTCGCTCGTAACAGCCTGGTTGATATAACGGTACGTGGTGTTGCTTGCTAAATTGCTTAATGTAAGATTGAAAGCGTAAGGCAGACGATTGTTGTTGGTACCGGAAGCGCCTTGTATGTATAATGGTACTGTCTCGTTGCTTATGACAGGTACATCAGATGATGTCACGTTGCCTTCCAATGTCACCTCGGTGGTGATGCCTCCGCATTCATGACTTATCACACCTTCGTATGTTCCTATTGCCAAGTCGGCTTTGAGACGTACATAGATATTTACCGGTTGTCCGTTGATACTGCCGTTGGAGTAGGGCAGTTCTATCATGTCTTCAAAGACTTCATTGTCTGTGGAAATCTCGTAATTTACATCTGCCGTCACTGTCACATTGCCTTCGCCCTCCAAATTGCCGGCACTGAGAGTATATGTTTGCGTCTCGGATGGTCCTTCACCTTCAAGATAAGTGAATCCGGATAAAGTGTTGGGGGTTGCTGTCAGATAAGGAGCGCTGCCGTCGGTGGCTATCAACATGATGTCGTCGATCTCCCAACCTGCAGCTTCAGTCTCTGTTGAGGTGTATTTGAATGCTATGTAACAGTTGTCGCCGCTGAAATCGTTGAGCATTATCTCTCCGGACTCAGCCCATGACCAACCTCCTGTTGACATGTTGAATGATAATGGAGTCCATGTGGCATTGTTCGGATCGTTGCCGTCATAGTCGTTGGAGAACAGCAGTTCTACATCAGGACCGGTGTAATTCTTGGCATTAGTGAATGTAAGTATAATGTTGCTTCCGCTATATTCATCCAAGTTGAATGCAGGAGACAACAGCCAGTCCTCATTGGCGCCCTGGTTGTAGGCGTTGGCGTAGGCATAATGGTTGTTGTTGTATTCGGCAATAGTCCATTCGCTTTCGGATTCGTCTATGCTGACCTGTGTCCATCCGTTCCAGTCGTTTTCCCAATCCTGGTCGAATATTATCACCATGTTATCGCGAATTATATATGAGGCTGTGCTGACATTACTGTGGTTCATGCCTTCTTTGTAGGCAATGGCTTTTATAGTCATGTCGTTATCAACCGTGATGCTGCCGGAATATTCAGTAGAAGTAGAATCCGGTTCGCTGCCGTCTGTTGTATAATATATGGTGGCATCTTCTGTGCTGCATGTGATTTCAACATCTATTACTTCATAATATGTGCCGGCGGCTGGAGTGAAGACAGGAGCCGCAACAGTAGGTGTTCCTCCCGGTCCTTCGATGAAGATGTCCTGGTAGAAGTTGTAATCTGCAGTGTTGATATTCTGTGTAGAATAAGGACCGAAGTTGTGCGATGCGTTTTGAGCAACGCCTCTTTCATAGTTGCTGTTTATGATGGTGAATCCTGAATAGTTGGGAACCATGGCGGCATCGCCGGCTGTGGCAAAGTCTATATCCCAATAGATGTTTTCTCCTCCTGTTGCAAAGTTGGTGCCGCTGCCACCGTAACCGAGAGTGTCACCGTTGCTGTTGATGAGTATGAACTGATTGTCTGACATCGTAACAGTCCAGCAATATGTCTCGGCGTTGTCGGTTATCTCCGAAGGCAACACCTCGCCGTTGCTGTTTGTGATACTGCTGCATAACACTCCTTCCGGTTTGCCGCTCGTGCCGGCAGTCATGACGTAATATCCGTCGTTGACAGAAGCATCATAACGCGATGCAATGATGATACGGCTGTTGTCGCTGATTTCAGATACTGAATATATTCTGTGCCATTCGTCACCTTCTTCATTGACACTGCCGTTGCATGATACTGTAACGTTATTTACGTCTTCTGATGCTATCGTTATCGTTTCTTCGTATGTTCCAACATTCAATCCTGCAGCAAGTCTGACATAAATGTCGCTGTTTATGGCGCCATTTTCAGGAGTGATACTGATGCTCTCCTGTGCAGAGAATGACTCACCGGCTGTGAGCGAAATCTCATAGTTCTCCGATGCTGTCACTGTGACACCGGCAGTGAGATTCATGCCGTTGATGTTGAACATCTGTTCTGCTGACGGACCATTGCCTGCTATATAGCTGAATCCGTTCAGAACATTAGGCGTTGCAGTCAATACAGGATTGGTGGTGCTGCCAACGAGCAGACAGTCGTCAACTTCCCAACCTGCTTGATTTTCTTCTGTTGAAGTATATTTGAAACCTATATGACAGTTGTTACCGCTGAATCCGTTTAATGATATGTCACCGGATGGTGTCCATGTCCATGAACCTGATGAGAGTGTGCATGTCAATGGAGTCCATGTGGCAGTCTCGGGATTGCTGCCGTCGTAATCGTTGGAGAAATACACCTCCAAGTCAGGACCTGTATAGTTTTTGGCGGTGATGAATGTCAGGACGGTATTGCTGTATTCGTTGAGATTGAAAGCAGGAGAGATGCACCAGTCAACGTTGGCACCGGTGTCATAACCGTTGATGTAGGCATAATGGTTGTTGTTATATGATGCTATGGACCATTCGCCTGAACCGCTTACATTGACAAATGTCCATCCGTTCATCTCGCCTTCCCAGTCCTGATCGAAAATAGTGACTACGCCTGTCATAATGTTGTATTCCGCTGTCGCCACATTACTGTTTTCCATCCCTTCTTTGCATGCTATTGCCTTGACGGTGGTACTGTTGGCAATGACAAGAGGACTGCTGTAAACGCTGCTTTCTACAGTAGGTTCGGTGCCGTCGGTGGTATAGTATATTGTGGCGCCCTCTGTGTTGCAGTTGATGCTGACAGTCTGAGGCTCGTAATAGGTACCTCCCGCAGGACTGAATGTAGGCGTCGCTACGGTGGTGGTGCCGCTGCCTTCACTTAATACGAACATGTCGATGAAGAAGTTGTAGTCTCCGGCATTGCCTCCTGTCATGTTAGTTGTAGAATATGCACCGAAATTATGACTTGTGTTAATGGCAAATGCTCTGTTGGTGACGTTGGCGTTTGTGATGGAGAATGCCGTATAGTCAGGAACCATGGCAGCAGGGTCTGACACTCCGGAAGCTATGATCCATTGAGTGTTGTCGCCTCCCGTGCTGAAATTGGTGCCGCTGCTGTATCCCAACACTTCTCCTTCAGCATTGGTAAAAATGTAATTGCCGTTTTCTATGGTTGCTGTCCAAAAATAACTGTCGATATTGTTATTTATGTCGGCAGGAAGCACCTCGTCGGCACTGCTTGTCGTGCTCGTAAACAGAACACCCTCAGGTTTCCCTGATGTCTCATTCGTCATGGCATAGTAACTTGTGGCATCGCTGTTGTATCTTGCAGCAAATACGACTTTATCGTTGTTGCCGAGGTCCGACACACTCGCTATACGGCGATATTCTTCGCTGCCGCCCTGTCCGTCGCTGACACTGCCGTTGACATTGACATAAATGGTATCTATGTCCTCCGACACAATGGCTATTCTTTCCTGATAGCTTCCTGTTTCAAGACCGGCTTTGAGTCTAACATAGATGTTGAGATTATTGAAATATCCTGATGAAGTGTTGATTAAAAGTGGATTCTCATGATAGAACAAGTTGCCGCCCATGGAAGATACTTCGTAATTTTCAGGACTTATAACAGATACTGACCCATGAAGATATGATGCCGACATAGTGAATGTCTTCTCCTCTGATGGTCCGTTGTTTACGACATATTCAAAACCGCTTAATGAATTTGGAGTAACTGAGATATAAGGATTATGCGTGAAAGTAACATCATCGGCACTGTTGACTCTTAACTGTATGTTGTTAAAGCAACCGACAACAGCAGTTAAGGTCACCAAGTCACCTTCCATCAGACCCTCAACTACAGGCAAACGATATATTACCATTTCGTTGTCGTCTTGTGTTATGATAGTGTTGCCGTTATTGTTGATAGTACCTATCACGGCATCTACTATTTGAACTCTTGTACTTTGTAACATGTTGTCGGCTTCAAAGTCTGCAAGAAGTTCCGCTATTGTTTTTACAACCAAAGGCAAGGTGTTGCCGCTCGATACTATACGGAATTCTGATTCCACAGTACCGTCTATGCCGGTAAGTTCGACAAGTCCATTATAAACGGTTTTGGTACCCAAAGCCCTCACCTTATCGCCTAATGCCAAGGTCTCAGGTACAGTATTGTTATTGAGATACAAGTCTATGGCAGCAGTCTCGTCCTGCACGTAGATGTTACGACCGTCGATGAAAGTCACGACGCCTTCTATATATGCTGTCTCGTTGTTGTCGAGAACTCTTGCAGCAGCTATGTCTATAAGCGTAGGGAAAGTATATGTCGCTACAGCCACTTCGCTGTTTTCCATTCCATCTTTTACAGCCATTGCCTTGATGGTTGTCGTCGTTGTCACAGCAATAGGGTTGTTGTAAACGCTGCTTGATGTGGTAGGCTCGTCACCGTTGGTGGTGTAATAAATAGTAGCGCCTTCTGTGGCACAAGATATTGCAACATTTTGTTCTGTGGTATATAAGCCGCCTTCAGGAGAAAATTCAGGCGTGGCTACGACTGATGGCACCGGTGGTGTAGGGACATCACCGAGTATGAAAATTTCTATCTGCGTGTTCTTGATGTTGTTGTGCACTGAAGTATAGGTACGCCAGTCGTTTCCGTTATACACACCCAAATAACGGTTGAATTCGTTATTTAAGAAGCCGTGGTAGTCAGGGGTCGATGCATTTGTGACGTCCAAAGTCCAGATGTTGGCATCTCCGCCACCTACTCTGACGCCATTGTTGGAATTTGTAGTATATAGAAATGCACTGTTGTCGTTCAATGGAGATATCTTGTATCCGCCTTCTACAGCAGTGAATTTCCATTGCAGTTCGGCAGCAATGTCACCTTGAATGGTGTTGTTTTCAATTACAACAGAAACTGCCGTTGGTGTCGAAGAAGAACCGTTGGCACTCGTAAGAGCATAACTGCCGTTGACATCGACTATCATGTAAATGCCTTCTGCCGTTACATCGGTGTGGTTGGATATTCTGTTGAATGTCAGAGTTGAAGAAGCAGCAACGACATTACCTGCAAGTGTTATGTTTTCATTTAAGGAGTTATATGTTGCAGTTATTGTCCCTGTATGCTCTCCTGAGGCAAGCCCGGCTTTCATTCTGACATATAAAGTGCTGTTGACACTGCCGCTGATCGGGCTTAACGTCAGACTGCTGTTGTATGCCCCTCCTTCCGTCATACTGACTTCAAAGTCGGATGATACTGTGATATTGATGTCCCCGTTTAATAATGAGCCGGTTACAGCGAATTGTTGTGCTGCCGAAGGACCCTCGCCTTCGTTATATTCAAAACCGCTTAACTCTGATGGCGTCATTGCTATGGATGACACATTGATAGTGATGTCTTCTGCTGTATTTACGAGCAGTTGTGGATCATTATAACAACCGATGATTGCTATTACATCAATGTTGTCTCCTTCTGCAAGACCTTCTTTTTGAGGTATTCTGTAGATATTGACGCTGTTGCCATCTTGAGTGATGCTTGTGTTGCCTGAGTAGTTGATGGCTCCTGTGGTGACATTCTCAAGAAGAACTCTTGTGGACTGAAGCATATTGTTTGCGGCGAAGTCGCTGTTTATTTCTGCTATTGTCTTGGTTGCGAGGGGTAATGTGTTGTTGTTCGATATGATGGAGAACTCGCTGCTGTTGTTTCCGTCAATGTTGCTGAGTTCCAAAAGACCTCTGAACTCTGCTATTGTACCGGTGGCGTTGACTTTATCGCCTATGGCAAGTGATGAAGGCACTGTTCCGTAGTTGAGATACAGGTCTATGGCAGCCGTCTCGTCTTGTATGAAGACATTACGTCCGTCTATACGTGTCACTATTCCTTGTACCGATGCTGTGCTGCCCGTGCTCAGTGCCCTGACTTCGGCAATGGATTGTAAAGTGACAATCTCGTATGTGGCAGTCGCCACGTTGCTGTTGTTCATGCCGGACTTGACACCTATGGCTTTGACAGTGGTAGTGTTGGATACTGTTATTGGAGAATTGTATAAAGTACCTGATGCTGTCGGAGTGCTGCCGTCAAGGGTGTAATATATGGAGGCATCCTCAGTATCACATGTTATTGTTACTGTCTGTGCACTGTTATAGACACCGCCGGCAGGGCTGAAAACCGGCGTCGCTACGGTGCTTACCGGAGGGGTGGGAGTGCCGTTTAACTCGAATATTTCAATTTGTGTGTTCTTGATGTTGTTGTGCACTGAAGTATAGGTACGCCAGTCTGGATTAGGAAGATACACACCTAAATAACGGTTGAATTCGTTATTTAAGAAGCCGTGGTAGTTAGGGGATGATGCATTTGTGATGTCTAAAGTCCAGATATTGGCATCTCCGCCACCTACTCTGACGCCATTGTTGTCATTGGTAGAATATAGAAAAACACTGTTGTCGTTCAATGGAGATATCTTGTATCCGCCTTCTACAGCAGTGAATTTCCATTGCAGTTCGGCAGCAATGTCACCTTGAATGGTGTTGTTTTCAATTACAACAGAAACTGCCGTTGGTGCCGAAGAAGAACCGTTGGCACTCGTAAGAGCATAACCGCCATTGACATCTACTATCATGTAGGTGCCTTCTGCTGTTACATCTGTGTGATTTGCCAACTTGGTGAATGTCACACTCTCTCTGTTGGAAATATAACCGGCAAATGTTGCCATTTCCTTATGACTTGTGGTTTCTTTTGTTGACGAAACATTGTCATTTGACATGGTCTCGGCATTTAAACCAAATCCTGCAACAAACAGCAGGAATGTCATGATTAAATAGTTGAGTTTTTTCATATTTAATTGATTATGATGTTAATTCGTTCCCGAAAATGGAGTCACAAAATTAAGAAAAAAATATTTCGTTTTTAATAAAAAAATATTAAAATTTGTTAACATTATTTTGTTTGTTATGAATATATAAATTATTGAATATCATAATATTATTTAATAATTCTATTCTTAATTGTTGATATGTCTGTTATCCGGTTTCTTATTTTTGTTATTTTTGCAAAAAATATTTATGAAAATTTTGCTGTTGAATGGTCCCAATCTTAATATGTTGGGAAAACGAGAACCTCAAATATATGGTTCTCAGACTTTTGATGATTACCTCGTTGTCTTGAAGTCTCTTTTTCCCGATTATGAGATGGATTATGTTCAATCCAATCATGAGGGGGTGCTTATCGATGTGATACAGCAGGCTGAAGGTCATTATGACGGAATTGTGTTCAATCCCGGTGGTTATTCTCATACTTCCATAGCTCTTGCCGATGCAGTACGTTGCATCTCTGTCCCTGTAGTAGAGGTGCATATTTCCAATATTTATGAAAGGGAAAGCTACCGTCGTCATTCTTTTGTCGCTGAGGCTGCCGTGGCATCTGTGGTTGGAAAAGGACTGCAAGGCTATGCAGATGCTGTTTCTATTATTGCAGATAGATATAAATGATTCTCTTTATGAAAAATCCTCGGCGTTGAGTTCACTGAACTTTTTTTTCTTCTCCAAGAAATGTTTGAATACTATATTTTTCTTGTATATCATTGAGACATTCTTGTGCTTCAATGTTTTACGGCAGCGTATGAGTCTTGGCAGATGTCTGTAGAAACTGAAATGTGCTCTTACGACAGCAAAAAGATCTGCTATGCTGCCTTCGAACATGAATTTCAATCCTGCAATCCAATCGAGCAATATCCTGTAAAAAATAATGCCCAAGGCAGTGCCGTCCGGCAGGTTTTTCATCAACAGTGACAGGTTGTTGCGGAAGTTGAGATATGTCTTCCGTGCCGAACTTTTGGGTAAGGTGCCTCCTCCAATATGATATACAGTCGAATCGGGACAATACATTATCTTGTAGTCGAGGTTCTTCATCCTCCAGCAGAAGTCTATTTCCTCCATGTGGGCAAAGAAACTGTCGTCCAATCCTCCGTATTTGTGATATAATTCTGCCCGTACGAACATACATGCTCCCGTAGCCCAGAATACTTCTTTTACATCATCATATTGTCCTTCATCAGTCTCTAAATTTTGAAAGACACGTCCACGACAAAATGGATATCCGTATTTGTCTATGTATCCTCCGGCAGCACCTGCATATTCGAATTTGTTTCTATTATGATATGACAATAATTTTGGCTGACATGCTGCTATGCTTCTATCGCTGTCCATCAATGCAATAACAGGTTCTATCCAGTTGGGCGTCACCTCTATGTCGGAGTTCAGAAGTACATAATATTCGGTATCCACCTGACGTAATGCCATGTTGTATCCTGTAGAAAAACCACCGTTGCTTTCGTTAATGATAAGACGTACATCGGGAAAATTCTGTTTCATGAAATCAACGGAATCATCGGTGGAGCAGTTGTCTGCAACTATGACTTCTGCCATGTCTGTGCTGTATGACAAGACAACCGGCAAAAACTTTTCGAGAAATTTTTTTCCGTTATAGTTCAATATTACAACTGCTATTTTTTTCATGTGTGCAAAGATAAGTTTTTTTTAGTTTATATTATAAAATTTAATAAAAAAGAGGAGTTATATCAAAAACAACTCCTCTTAAAAAAGTATTTGTGGTATGGTATGTTTTTTGAAAATTACCTTGGATTATTGTAATAATCAACGGCTTTGTCTCCGTAAGAATTGGGATTTACAGTGCCATCGACATTGTAATCATAATATGTTCCGTATGTTCTGAAATATATCTCGTTGGACCAGCGATAGTTGCTCAATTCTCCCACTGCGTCTGAATGAATCTGGTAGAAATCGTTGGTCACTATGTCTCTTGTCATAAACACGAATTTCTTGTTACGCTGGTTTCCGAGAGTATAATAATGCCATATCTCGTATGGATAAGCACCCGGTTCGTTATAACTTTCGACTATTCTGTCTGGCGTTCCGTATTTCAGGAATACGATGCCTCTGTCACTCCTGTAGCCTTTTTTGGTGGAGGTGGAAAATGAGGCGTTGACTCTTTGAACCTGTTTGTAATATTCGTTCCATTGTTCTTCAGGATCTATCTGGTTTCTGCTTGACCAGAACGTATAGAAAAACTGTTGCATGGTTCTAATATCGTCGGTCTTGACAAGATTTTCGGCATATTGTCTTTCCACTTCAGACGAGATGGCATAAAGCGTTCTGATATATTCTCTTATGGTATCTATGTCTTTTATTCTCCCACTGAAAACATATTCCGTGTTGATGGATTCGAGTGCTGTAGGGTCTATCTGATAGTTGTTGTTGCTTCTTTGGAAGAAGAAACGGTTGAGACCGATGACTTCGTTGTTTCTGTTGCGTGCCTCGAGGACGAGATAATAATTGCCTGAAGGAAGTCCTGATATGTCCATGCTGTTGATGATGACTTCGGTGTCTTTGGCATTCATCCTTTTGGCGTATGCGAAATTATTGACTTTGGTATTAGTCTCGAAAGTACTGATGTATGTGTTTAAAAGATATTTCTCGTCTTCTCCGAGTTGCTTCTTGGCGTTATATATCTCAGCATAAAATGTGAGTTTGTTCATGTTTTCCGGATAATACGGCATTATCATGGGTATTAAGTCGTAACCATTTTTGGTACAGGCACTTTCTTTCTCACTTTTTGCATAACTCTCCAACCCCAATATACTTGAAATGCAGAAGTTGTCGGGAAAATCTACAACCACTTCGTCTTCAATGGTGAACGGTTTCTCTGTCTTGTTGTTGACATCTTCCATTGTCACCTCTAAAGTATAGGTCCCATTGGGAAGGATATAACGTTGTGCATCCAGGAAAAATCCATTGATATTGGCCGTATCGATTTCAACCGGACTTTTTACGGTGTATTTACCGAAGTTCTTAATTGCTTCACCTTGTTTTAACAATAACGTTATGTTGATTTCAGCTTCATATTGACCATCGGCATTTTTCACATATACGAGACTTCCGCGGTCGAATGTTATATATGTCTCTATATATTGATAAGGATTCTCTCCTGTTACATTGAATGTAGCATAGGAGATATATGAGTTCAACACTTTTTTTTCTTGCGCCTTCAACTGAAGACCTGTCAATACCATTAAACAAATCAAAAATACTCTTTTCATTTTTATCTGTTGTTGCAAATACTTATTTCGACGCAAAATTAACATCGCAATAAAAAAATGTCAAGGATTTTTACTTTGTATTTTATGGATAATTATCGACAAAATTTTTATAAACATGTAATAATCAATATTTTATAAAAAATACTTCTATATTTGGGAACGAAGGAAATGGAACATGAAATGATTTAAATCGTCCTTGGTATCGAAGATGGATTTGATTTTATTGCTTCTCTTGTTGGCTGCACTGTATGTCAGATTCAACAGAACGGCAATCTCAATGTCGGAAAATCCGGCAAAACTGAGTACCATAAACTTGAAATCTGATGTAGTGATGGATTCGTAATTCTTCCTTATAGTAGTGGCAAGGTTTGGGAAATTGTCGTTGAAAGCCTTAATTACAATGGATAACTGATTGTTTGTCAATGCAAAACGTGAGAAATCCTGCACGGTCTTTGTTAATATCACTACATCTTTGAGTTCCGCTTTTGCGGATTTGATGACTTCGCAGTTGATGAAATTATTGTAACTTTCTTCAAAATAAAGCATTGCATCTTTACGGGATGACAAATCTTCTATTTTTTTCGACATGTCGTCGATTATTTTGTCTTTTGATTCTATAATACTGTCTTTGGTTTTCAAGGATTCATGTGTTTCATGTATGGATTTTCTGACCTCCGACAGTCGGTTGTGTATTTTTTTCCTTCTGATAATGAAAACGATTATTATCAATGACAAAGTGACGATGACAAGTATTAGAAACAGTATGCGTATTTTGTCATGTTTTAAAGATTCTTCAGTATCTTTTTGGATTTTATACTGTTGGTAATCGTCATGAAGTTTTTCTATTTGAAGTTTAAGCGGAGTTTTTCTTATTTCAGCCGATGTCGCTTTAGCCTGATATTGTGTATATAAAAGTTCGTTGTCTTTGTCGTTAAGTTCAAAATATACGGCAGCGAGAAGTTCCGAGGCTGCGAGTTTGTCATTGTCGTCTCCATTTTCGAAACAATACAGAAGATGTTGTAAGGCTTCATCATAGTCACCCTTGTAATAAAAATATAGATACGATACCTTATGAAAATCCATGTCGTTCTTGTCGGCCGGGTCGATGCTCATGAAGATGGAGTCCGCGGTTTTGATGTCTCCTAATTCATAAAGAGCCGTTATCTTGCAAAAGTCTATTTTGTCGGCAAGATATTGAGGTATGTCGTTTTTCTCTTCGGCCATCTCATAATATAGCAGGGCAATGTCCGGAATATGGTTGTCATCGTATAATTTGCCCATCGTTATTAATAAGGTGATGACAGATTCGTTGTCGTCGGCATCTTCGAACAGCATGAGTGCGTTATCATAATAATAGGATGCTGTCTTTAACGAGTTGATGTCGGCAAATATGTCACCCAGACCGATATAAATGTCTGTCAATCTCTCGATGTCGTTATTGGAAGATGCGGCATGATGTTCTTTTATAGACGTTTCAGCATCCAAGGCGTGAAAATATGATATTGCAGAATTGAGGAAATCATGTTTTTCGGCATATTTTACAGCATCGTCTTGAAGATTTTGCGACAACAAAACGAGGAAGTCGTAATTTTTTGAAAGAGGTTTATGCCATTTTTTGTTGTTTTTTGCAGACAGCATATAAGCTATGGAGTCGATTTCCGCATGAGACAGACTTTGATAGGATTGGGCAAAAAGGGAGTTGTTAACACATGTCATGGAATAAGACACTGTGATAATCAATGATATCAAAAATATTTTAAAACTTTTCATACTCATTTGAGGTAACAAAGATATGTAAAAAAACGGCATGGAAAATATTTTTTTACAAAAATGTGGATGCATTAAAAAAATTTGTATTTTTGCAGCGGAGAAATGGCAGAGCGGTCGAATGCGGCGGTCTTGAAAACCGTTGTACAGCAATGTACCGGGGGTTCGAATCCCTCTTTCTCCGCGAGGGCGACTCGGCGACAGAGTCGCTTTTATAATAATAGGAGAGATGCCAGAGTGGTCGAATGGGGCGGTCTCGAAAACCGTTGATCGTTTTCACGATCCAAGGGTTCGAATCCCTTTCTCTCCGCAATAAAGGGTGAATATCAGCAAATTACGGATTTTACACCCAAATTTACACCCAAAATGTAAGTTTGGGTGTTTTAGCTATATTAAAGACCATGCATAATACAAAATCACTCTTGCATATTAATTCTTTGGCATCTAAATTTCCAGAAATAGTCAAGGAATGGTGTTATGAAAAAAATGGTGATTTAACCCCCGATGTGGTTCTTGCTGGTTCCCATAAAGAAGTATTTTGGAAATGTGCTCAATGTGGTCAAATTTATAAAATGAGAGTTTGTAATCGAACGGCACCATCAAGAGCTAAAACAACAAATAAATGCCCTATTTGCTTGGGAAGAATAATTATACCTGGATTCAATAGTCTTAAGGCTAAATTTAGCGAGATGATTGAAAATGATTGGGATTACGAATTAAATACAATAGACCCAGACACAATTCCTCCACATAGCAATAAAAAATACTGGTGGCATTGTAAAAACGGACATAAATATCAAGCTTCAGCTAATAACAGAACGAGTCAAACTGGCGTAAATTGTCCATATTGTTCTCATCAAAAACTAATAATCGAAAACTCTTTAGCCATACAAAATCCTAATTTGGCAAAAGAATGGGATTATGATAAAAATGTACTAACACCGTACGATATACCTGCATATTCTAATCAAAAGGTATGGTGGAAATGTATAAAAGGTCATAGCTGGTTGGCAAGAGTTAATAATAGAAATAATGGTAGAGGATGTCCAGAATGTTCAAAAGGTAAACACACATCATTTCCAGAACAAGTAATTTATTATTATGCGAAACTCCTTTTTCCAGATACAATAAATGGGGCTAAAATAGACAATATGGAAGTTGATATATTTATACCATCTATAAAAATAGGCATTGAATATGATGGTGAATATTATCACAATTCTGAGAAACGTCTTAAACATGATTTGCTAAAAAATAAAACGATGGAGAAGCGTGGTATTCATTTGATACGAATACGTGAAGATGGATGCCCTATTATAAAAGATACGACTTGTACTATATTTACTTTTAAGTATTCCTCTGATTATGGTAACTTAGGAATAGTAATCAAGAAATTGCTTGTTCTTTTATCAAAATTCACGACAACTGAAATTCATATTGAAGTAGACATTAATAAAATAAAGACTCAAATACTTAGTGAACTGTCTATTGTTCCTAGTGGACAAGATTTATTGTCGGTGAATCCAATATTATCACAAGAATGGGATTATAAGTTAAATTATCCTCTTACTCCAAACTTGGTATTACCGAAGTCCAGTAAAAAAGTTTTTTGGAAATGTAGTAAATGTGGATATGTTTGGGAAAGTCTTATAAGTTCTCGAAACAAAGGATCTGGATGTCCAAAATGTGCAAAGAAACAACATTATACTACAAACGAATGGATTAAGGAGGCGAAAAAAATTCATGGAAATAAGTTTGATTATACAAAGTCTGTATATGTAAATTCAAAAACGCCTATTATAATAACCTGTAAGATACATGGCGATTTTCAACAATTACCATCAGAGCATTTACAAGGTAAAGGTTGTAAATATTGCGCTAAACAAGCATTTCATGTCATAGATAGTTTGGCTAATAAATATCCGGAAATAGCATCAGAATGGGATTATGAACTAAATAATTCGACTGGATTTACTCCACAAAATATAGGTATTGATACTACTAGATTATTTTATTGGCATTGTAATAATGGAAAAAAAACATAGTTATAAAGCAACGATCGCAAGTCGAGTATATAGACATTCAGGATGTGCTGTATGCCATGGTAAACAAATATCTCCGGATAGAAGTTTAGCTATACTAAATCCTGCCTTAGCTGCGGAATGGTGTTCTGAAAATGATAAAACTCCTTATGAGGTAACTCCTAAATCTGATTATGAAGCCTTGTGGAAATGCCCTAATCCTAACCATCCGCCCTATAAACAAAAGGTTAGAGTTCGCTCAAGAGGAGTTGGATGTATATATTGCAGTCCTAAGGGGAAAAAACATCCGAAAGATTATGAAGATGAATTACATCGTATATTTCCAAATATCAAAATTTTGAAACCTTTTTCAAAGTCTAATGAACGTATTGAATGCCAATGTAAAAAATGTGGTTATATTTGGAATCCATACCCTTACTCTTTATTAAAGAGTAAAGGATGTCCTAATTGTAAAAATCTTGATTAATTACTTTTATAACGGTAGAACCCTTGCTTATAAATATTATTATATGTTATCTATTATATTACAGGTATTGAATGTTTTAATTTATTAAATTGTTAAGAAAACCATTCTGCCAATCGTGATTTGTCTATGAGAATATCCAACTTGGTTTCGCTGTTGATTTTTTTGAATACAATTTTGGCTTCCATCTTATCGACTTTGAAATGGTATTTGCGTCGTTCTAAGTAAAGTATTCTGCAATACCGGATTGCTTTGTCAGATACTATCGCTGCAGTCTATTCCAAATTGAAGTTGGTAAATTTATATGTTTCGTGATATAATAAAGAGGAGCAATCAAAATTCCATTTGATTGCTTCTCTTTACATAAATTGAGCAATTTAACAATTACAATTTGAATCCTCTACTTTTTCTTGGCTCTTCTATCGGTCTTCGTAAACTTTGCTGTAATTTATCCTGCCTACCGCATCCGGTACCGTTTCCTGAATAGCTGTGCGTTTTGGCACTTTCTTATCGACAATCTTAAACTTGATGAAGTCCGTGTCGAAAGGCACGTTGGAACTGTTCTTCGTCTGCGTATGCACGTAAAGCATCCCGTTATAGGTGTAAATCCCCTTGATTAAGAACTGTATGCCGAAACGCTTGCTGCCCAAGTGTCGCACTTTACGGTCATTGTTCTTGTAGATGCCCTGCATTAACTCACAAAGAATTAGTATATTTGCCACTAACAATAAATCAGCTTCATATATGATAGACAAAAATAAAATGGCTCCGGATATATGGAAATTGTGCGACGAAATATATCATAAGAATATAAAACTGAATGAAGGAAAAGCACAAATGTTTGACAAGCACCAGTTAAGGCAAACATCTTTTCATTTTTATTATTATGCTTATAAAGGAATGTTGGATGGAACCCTATGCACAAGAACCATCCAGCCTGAAATCCGAGATTATATGCTACATCGTATCTATGAAAAATACGGAATTGAAAGACTGAAAGTTGCTTTAGATGCTTTCAAAAAACATATAATCTATTACGAAAACAAACGGAATACCACCGTTCATAAAGAATGGGAGCTATATGATAAATACTCCAAATTGTTGCTTCAATCCCATAGCGAGCAAACTCCGGAAGACGAATTGTTACCGCTAATAGCAAATACTGACAGGCAAAAGATAATCAATGAGCTAAAATCTATTAAGATTACTGACCCCGAACAAATCACTGTCAATTCTAAGATTTATTTAAGGGATAATAAAACTATTGCGCAGTTGAAGTTATTACGCAATTTCACTTGCCAAATGTGTGAAACCCGGATACCTAAAGCGGATGGGACATTCTATATTGAAGCAGCACATATAACGCCGAAAGCACAAAAAGGCCCTGAATTGCCAGATAACATACTTATTCTCTGTCCGAATCATCATAAGGAATTTGATTTCGGAAAACTTATAATTTTAGAACGGAATGAGAAATATATTCATTTTAGTCTGAATGGAAAAGAATATACAATCTCACTAGAATTGAAATGAAAATTAAAAGTTTTTTCAAAAAACGCATCCCTGAACAAATAACCAAGGATGCGTTTTTCAATTTCTATTTTACTGGGGGCTGTCGTCCTTCGCCCCTCTCGTCGCCCGCCCCTTCAGCACCGACTTCTGTTGGTCGATGCGCACGTTCACATGGTCGATGAAAGTCGCATAGGGAGCATCACCGTTGACCACTGCAAGGGCATTCACCAAATCCACCAACGAGCGATAAGCCTCGTCGGTCGACTGGCGCGTTTGTTTCACGATGCCCACCGTGCGCGAAGCCTCCTGCACGGTGCGGGCGGATAATAGACACTACGCGCCTTGCTGAATGCTTTTTTGTAGAATGGCATAGTAGTATTTGTTTGATGTGTTTTTATATAATCCAAGGCAATATAGTATGTATATCGGAAGGCCCAAAGTAGTATATTGGGGCGGTCGATATAGTATATTGCCGGGGACGGGGTAAAGATATGCCGGAGGCATGTTTTTGTCAAGGGGCGTTGGGATATTTATCAAATGGCAGGATTTAGAAGACGAAATGGGAGAATTGGAGGATGTAATCTCAGCATTTACCTATTATGCTTGTAACCGTTTATTCTTTATTAATATTCTGAAATAAGGACATTTCCCATTTATGGATAAATCTTTATCATCATTACCTTTTCTGAACTTGATGATTTCAAATTGGTCTGGATTGAACTTATGCAGGAATGTAATAGGAACTCCCATGTATCCTGCGTAATCTGCCGGAATATCTTGTGTCTTGTCAATGTTAATCCCGTCGTAATTATCATATCTGGGATATTCTGCTTCATTTCCCTGATATTTTTTTGTAAGTACAATATCTTCATGTCGTTTGGGAGTTTCCAAGTTAGTCAGCCATAAACAATTGTTGGGCGAGATTATTCTGTTTCCTGCTTCGTCAATCCGTGCTTCCGTACCATAAAGTTCATAATGGTCTGGAACAATGAAACCGGAAATACCTCTTCCAAGATTAATGCCTAACCATACTTTGTTTTCTTTGATTAGCTGAAATATTTCTTTATAAGTTATCGCATTGATATTTCCTATAATAAGAAATTTTTTATCGTATTTGATTAACTGAGCCACATACTCTCTGAATAAGGAAAAAGGAGGATTGGTTACGACAATATCGGCTTGTTTTAACAGCTGTATGCTCTCTTGGCTGCGAAAATCACCATCGCCTTTGAAGTAAAGAAAATCCGAAGAATCCAAAATATCTTTTTCCCCCTCATCTGCTGTATATTCGAAGCAAAATGCTTTTTCGTTTTCTTTCGCATTGAACAAATCGTTTGTTTGTTCCTTGTAGCATGCGGTTATCAGCTTTTTTAATCCCAATTCTTTGAAGTTATTGGCAAAATAGTTGAAAAAATTACTGTTCCGCGGATCGTCACAATTACAATAGACCACTTTATCCTTGAAGTGTTCTTTGTAATGCTGCAATTCGCTGGCTATATCTGAAAGTTGTGTGTAAAACTCGTCACTTTTCAATTTTTTAGCCTTCTGTAATAACATATTTGTTGCGTTCCTTGCCATTTCAATCTATTTTTAATGGTTTGTTTTCGTGAGTTGGTTGAACAGTTCGCTACCTAATATTTGCAAAGAGGTTTTTGAAATCTCAAGCATTATATCAAACATATCCTGTGCATTCCATTTTTCACCCTTTCCTTGTGTATAGATGGAAGTAGCTTGGAGCATAATCATTTTATCTCCATGCTTTACAAACTTATTCTTGCATAAATTCGTATTGATTGGCATTCCATAATTAGCCGCAGTCAATCTATCCAGTCTGTTCAACATTCCTGAGTTGTATTCCAGCGTTACAACTCTTCCATCAGGTCTTGTTATAAAAATAGTTTCGGTCAGGAAGTCTGAACCTTCAAGAAACAAAGCATAAGGAAAATGGGATTCAGACAACATCAAATTGGCTATTTCAGAAATATTCTTGTGAGACCTTTCTATCGCATTGCCGGCAGCCATCAGGTCTTGATTGTTGTTTTTACCTACCAACTTTCCTTTCCTGATATTCTCAACATCTTTCCCTTGATGCTTGGCTTCTGATACCAAAACAACCCTCCAATTGTTATTGTCATCTTTCACCTCTATAATTCCACCATCAGGTATAATGCTTGAATGAGGTACAAAAAGTGTTTGTCCCAATTCTGGATCAACCTTCTTTAATGCTTCATTTATTTCCTCTTTTGTAATGCTTGTCCTGTAACGGAAAGATAACTGCGGAAACTCTTCCTTCAAGTGTTTGATTACGTAATGAGAAATTTTTCCAACCGTCATATCGTGTAGTTTAGCTTCTTCACCGAAGATGCCAATTACACCTTTTGATTCTTTTTGTTGTTCCGTTAATCTATTTGATTGATTCTTTTTAGCCATATTTTTCTCATAAATATATCACTTTGCAAAAATAGTAAAATATGGCGATAATCTATATGATGTTAAGTAGTTTTATGTTATATCGCCCTGTGCACTATATTCTCAAATACAGAATAACCAAGGTAATTTTTTGTAATTTGTTTCTTTTATGAACGGGTAGAGAAGCTACTAGAATGTATACTGTCCCAAAAAGTGTGTAAAATTCAAAGTTTGATATTTTTGTAGTAGATAAATTTTTAAAAAACAAAACATGAATTTTACATAGGAGCAAAGATACGAAATTATTGAAAAGATAATCAAAGAAGGAAAAGGAATAGAAGAAATACTGAAAATGAGTCTTGAGATACTGATGAAGGCGGAAAGGGAAGGACATAATGCCACAAGCAAAGACATGAGTAATGGATAACGGAAAGTTCATCTTTTTGGAGTGACATATTTAATGATTTGAAAAACAGAGGAGTAAAAGAGACATGGTTGGTGGTGCCGGACGGATAGGTATAGAGAATGTTATGAACAAACATTATAAAGAAGCGGAAATACAGTTATGTACGGTACATTTACAAAGAGAATGTCAAAAATACATCAAACCCAAGCACAAGGCAGAGATGACAATGGACCTCAAGGAAGTATTCAGCTGCGATGATAAAAATGATACGAAAGCAGCAGGAATGGAAAGATGGAAAGAGTTCTGTAAGAAATGGAAAGAATATTATCCTGTTTTTGGTAATAAGATGAACAATGAGAGGAATGTTTATTATTTCACATATTTGGAATATAATTATAAAATAAGAAGTATGATATACACGACCAATTGGATAGAGAGACTAAACAGGGATTATAAAAGGACAACGAAAATGAGAGGGGCGTTACCTAATCCGGAATCAACGATATTGTTGTCGGAACATGTGGCGATGACGAGAAAAAGTTATGAATATAAGATACCATTATTCAAGATGGAAAATAAGAAATTCAGATGGGAGGAATAAAAAGTTATTGTCAGAGCAGCCCGCTTCGGCAAGCCTGCGCGATCTGCTCTGACAATTATTTGACAAATTAAAAAAATGTATATATTTGCAGTCGAAATATGAATCTCAATTACACACTTTTTGAAACACTACCATGAAATATATAATCATCATTCTGATACTTGGTTGCATAGTAATTCCAATTTTGCATTATCTGCGAAATATTAAATTACTATACTCTGTATCTTCTCTAAAGCGAGGGACAAAGGCAGAACGCAAACTGGTAGTTAAAATGCTGAGAAAGGGTTTTCGTCCGGATGCCATATTTCATGACCTTTATCTGCAAAAGAGAAACGGTGAGTTTTCGCAAATAGATATAGTTGTGGTAACACCGCAAGGATTACTTGCCATAGAGGTAAAAGATTATAGCGGATGGCTGTTCGGCAATGAGAAACAGCAATATTGGACCAAGGTCCTGAATTATGGCAAGGAAAAGTATCGTTTCTACAACCCGATCATGCAGAATGCCGGGCATATAAAGGCACTTCGGGAACAGTCTGAACAATTGGCCCGCTTGCCTATATTTAATGTTGTCCTTTTCGCAGGAAATTGTACACTCAAAAATGTGAATTATTGGGCATACAATACTTTTGTTGGGTATGCCAATAACATTAACTATGTATTGAAAAAGATAAAGAAGTTTCCGTTAGCTCAATATACTGATACTAAAGGTGTTGTACGTCTGCTTAGCCAAGCTGTGGAGAACGGGAATAATCCGGAAATAATCGCCCGCCACCTGGATTTTGTACGCAGAAACCGTGTCGGAGCCCCGCCACCTGTCATAAGCGGTGGCAACAGACTATTTAGGTTAATATGGAGACGGTTGATAAAACATTAATGCAATAGCATAGTTGAAGTTTTACCATGCATTATTGAAACAAAGAAAAGTATTTATAATAACTGAATCCAAAAAAGCGTATATTCGAGAAAATGGGGGAAGAGATCTAAATTCCAGAAGTGCCGCCAAAGGACGAATGGAACGTATCGAATATTGATTTACGCGACACAGCATTTCGAAAGGAGATTGATGCTATACCACTGAAATCATGACTAAACTGCTGACCCGCGACAAATTGTTTGCGCCATCAACATTGTAGTGCTTCTGCTCCAAGTACAAGACGGGACGGATACAGTTTTTCTGCAAAGTCTTGCGCTGTGACAATTCTGTTTTGCAGACTTTCCGTATTCCGCGTGAAAGCCGGGAAGATACTCTCCGACACTAAGATAACGGAACTGCTTGCCAATGACCGCACTGGAATAGTCAACGGGTCCAATAGCAAACAGGCAGGGAAGACACAGATCCCGTTAGAGACTGCAAACATTTCAGACAGTCTAATGACGTTTCCGGAAGTGCGAAAACATTTCGTTTCTTATGACAATCTGCAATGTTTACCGTTGGAATTATAATCATTAGTATTTATGCAAGTGTTTCCCTTGTTTTCTTGATTATGATAATTGATTTCAAATGTCGTCATGTTACGACTTTGTTTGATTGTCCATTTGTATTATATGATTATTATATATTCAAATGATTGTTATTTACGGATTTATTTTTAATTGTTGTTTTTTTATATTCCAAATGTATCTCCATATAAACGTGTCATGGATTTTTGTCGGTTTTCGGCAGTTGTTCTTAAGCAAAGATTCAAGGAAATAAGGCTTCTTTGGTATGTTAAACCTGCAAATTGTTTCGTGTTTAACAGCTTTTTCAGGTAAATTATTTCTAATATTCTGATTGTCAATATGTAAATTTTGAATAAAAAATCATGTATGTCATAAAAATATTTTTATCTTTGCAGAATAAATTAGTAAAGAAGAAAAAAGAGAGACTAAGTTATAATTGAGTTGTGTAATTTAAATCATTGATTAGTAATAGATAAAATTATTAAGTCATGCAAAAACAGAATGAAAATCCTGAAATCGACAAAAAGATGTCGATTAAAAATGAGGTCGATGTTTTGGTTAAGAATGCAGAACTGGCATTGAAAGAATATATTACATTCGACCAAGAGAAGATTGATAAGATTGTTTATGCCATGTCGTTGGCCGGATTGGACAACTATATGACACTTGCAAAGATGGCAGTAGAAGAGACGGGGAGGGGAGTCTTTGAAGATAAAATGGTGAAGAATATCTTTGCAACCGAATATATATGGAATTCTATCAAGAATGAAAAAACAGTTGGTGTAGTTTCCGACAATGAGTTGGAAGGATACGAAGAGGTGGCAGAGCCTGTCGGTATTGTAGCCGGCGTGACACCTGTTACAAACCCTACGTCAACGACTATGTTCAAGTCACTCATCTGTACGAAGGCACGTAACCCTATCATCTTCGGATTTCATCCATCGGCACAAAAGTCTTCTGCAGCAGCAGCCAAGATATTGAGAGATGCGGCAATAGCTGCCGGAGCTCCGGAATATTGTATCCAATGGATAGAACATCCTTCTATCGATGCTACTGAGGCTCTTATGAATCATCCTAATGTTTCTCTCATCCTCGCCACAGGAGGTTCCGGCATGGTGAAAGCAGCCTATAGCTGCGGAAAACCTGCCATAGGCGTCGGTCCCGGTAACGCTCCTTGCTATATTGAGACTTCTGCCAACGTGAAACGTGCCTGTACTGACCTTATGATGTCCAAGACTTTCGACAATGGCATGATATGCGCTTCGGAACAGGCTGTAATAGTCGATAAAGTGGTGTCTAAACTTTTTGAAGACTATATGAAAGCCAATAACTGTTACTTCTTGAATGAGAAAGAGATAGAATTGGTGTCTAAATTTGTTATCAATAGTGAGAAAGGTGCTGTCAACCCTGATGTGGTGGGTAAAAGCGCTTCATGGATTGCAGAGAAATCCGGAATTAAAGTGCCTGAGAAAACCAAGATATTGCTGGCACGTCTGAAAGGTGTGGGTCCTGAATATCCGCTGTCACGTGAGAAACTGTCTCCGGTATTAGCTTATTATATAGTGGAAAATCATGAAGAAGGTTTTGATATCTGCGGAAAGATGCTTGACTTCGGAGGACTTGGCCACTCTGCCATCATTCATTCGACAAATAACCAACTTATCGAAGAGTTCGGCAAAGCCATGCGCGTCGGAAGAATAATAGTAAATCAGCCTTCATCGCAAGGTGCCATAGGAGATATTTACAATACAAATACTCCGTCCCTTACGCTCGGCTGCGGTTCCTACGGTCATAACAGTACTACAGCCAACGTGTCAACAGTTAACTTGATAAATAAAAAGAAAATAGCAAAAAGAAGAGTCAATATGCAATGGTTTAAGGTGCCGCCCAAGATTTATTTTGAATATGGTTCAGTGCAATATCTTGAAAAAATGGATGACATATCGAGAGCTTTTATAGTCACCGACCCTACAATGGTACAACTCGGCTATGTTGATAAAGTGCTGTATTATCTCAGAAAACGTGCGCAATATTGTCATTCCAAGATTTATTCGGATGTAGAGCCGGATCCGGATGTGGAAACGATAAGAAGAGGTGTTGCCGAAATGCAGAATTTCAATCCTGATGTCATTATAGCCCTCGGCGGCGGTTCTGCAATAGATGCAGCAAAAGGAATGTGGCTTTTCTTTGAACACCCTGAGACTACTTTCGATGGCATAAAACAAAAGTTTATGGATATCAGAAAAAGAGTGGTGAAGTTCCCTAAACTTGGTTCCAAAGCTAAGTTTGTTGCTATTCCCACAACTTCCGGAACAGGTAGCGAGGTTACGGCTTTTGCTGTCATCACGGATAGAAAGAATGGCAATGTCAAATATCCGTTGACGGACTATGCACTCCGTCCTGATGTCGCCATCATAGACCCGCAGTTTGTTACGAGTCTTCCTAAATCGGCAACAGCAGACACAGGTCTTGACGTGCTTACTCACGCCCTCGAGGCTTACGTCTCCAATATGGCAAACGACTATACCGACGGTCTCTGTCTTCAGGCTATCGACTTGGTGTTCTCTTATTTGAAACGTGCCTACGACAATGGAGCCAAAGACCTTAAGGCAAGAGAGAAGATGCATAATGCCTCATGTATTGCAGGTATGGCATTTACCAATGCTTTCCTCGGTCTGAATCACAGTATGGCTCATAAACTTGGCGGAGAATATCATATACCTCACGGAAGAGCCAACGCCTTGCTCTTACCATACGTTATTGCTTATAATGCTTCCAAACCGGATAAATTCGCCATATTCCCAAAATATGAATATTTTGTCGCTGACGAACGTTATGCCAAAGTGGCAAGGTTCCTCGGCATGGGAGGCAAGACTACACAGGATGGCGTGAACAACCTGATAGCAGCCATACGTAAACTGATGAAAGATATGAATATGCCAATGTCGATAAAAGAATGTGGCATAGACGAGAATATTTTCATGAGTAACCTGAGAGGTTTGGCAGAACGTGCTCATGAAGACCAGTGTACGGGCGCTAATCCGCGCTACCCGCTTATAGAAGACATAATTGAAATTTATAAGAAGGCTTATTATGGCGAATGATAATTGAAAATATGTGCCGTACCAGGAAGTACGGCACATGATCGTTAAAAATAAAATCAATCTTAAAAAACATTTATCAAAACGAATATATCAAATAATTAAAGGAGGAATAATTATGAATATCAAAGTTTGTGTCGGAAGTTCATGTCATTTGAAAGGTTCATACGATGTGATAGAGGTTTTCAAAGAGATATTGAAAAAATATGATGTTGAAGACCTTGTCGATTTGCAGGCGAGCTTCTGTCTTGGCTTTTGCTCACAGGGTGTTACAGTGAAAGCTGACGACCTTGACGAACCGACGGTGAAACAAATAGGGAAGGATGAGCTTTTTATTCACAATGTGAATAAAGACAATGCAGAAGAGTTGTTTGCCAAAGAGATATATCCTTTGTTGAATCTGAAATAATAATTCGTCATGGCTCAATATCTCGAATTTCGTGATGCAAAATGCAGGGATTGCTACAAATGTTTGAGAGGTTGTCCTGTAAAAGCTATAGATGTCAAGGGGCATCAGGCTACTATTATAGAAGACAGATGTATCTTGTGCGGACATTGTACGCTGATATGTCCGCAAAATGCCAAGGTGGTTCACAGTGAGATGAATGATGTGAAAAGTCTGCTGCAGAGCGGAAATAAAGTGATAGCAAGTGTGGCACCTTCTTTCATCTCGAGTTTTGGCTTGAAAGACTTCTCTGTGTTTAAATTGGCATTGGCAAAATTGGGTTTCTTCGATGCTGAAGAGACAGCGATTGGTGCTCAGGCAGTGGTTCAGGAATATAAAAAACTCCTGAAATCAGGGCAGTTCAAGAATTTTATCACTTCAGCCTGTCCTGCCGTATGCCGCATGATACAGGAATATTATCCTAAGGCATTGCCGTATCTCGCACCTGTGGATTCCCCTATGATAGCACATGCCAAAATCATTAAAAAACAGTATCCCGATGCCAAGATAGTGTTTATCGGACCTTGTATTGCCAAGAAACGCGAGGCTGCTGAAAGTTCTCTTATTGATGGAGTGCTGACATTTGAAGACATGGTTACTATGTTTGAAGAGAAAAACATCATATTGGAAGATATAACCAATGTCATGATAAATAATAAAGCCGGCAACCATTTCAACCTCGCCAAGTCGTTCCCTATAAGTCATGGTATCATAAAATCTTTTGACGTGCTGCCTGATAATTATGAATATATGGCTGTCGATGGCCCTGACCGTTGTGCTACGGCATTGGAGAATATTGAAAGTCTCAGTAATGTATTTATAGAGATGAATATTTGTGAGGATGCCTGTGTGAACGGACCATGCAGCTTGGAACGCAAAGGCGGCAGCATCAAGGCTACATCCGATGTACGCGATTACGTCAACAGAGAAAAAATCGCCTTGCTTTCACCGGAACCTGATATTCACTCTGATGTGGATATTACAGCAACATATCCACGCATCCGCAATCACAGTTTGCCGGTGCCTGAACGCGAAATAGAGGCTATATTGCATAAAACCGGCAAGTTTAAGAAAGAAGATGAACTCAATTGCGGCGCTTGCGGATATGCCACATGCCGTGAAAAGGCATGGGCTGTGTATAACGGATATGCCGACATAGAGATATGTCTGCCTTATATGCGTAAACGCGCTGAGTCTATGTCATACGAGATAATAAAGAATAGCCCCGAAGGTCTTATTGTACTTGATTCTGATATGAAGATAGTGGAAATCAACGACAAGGCTTGCGATTTGCTCGGTATAGACGACCCTCGTGCCATTGGGCGTCCTGCTGTGGACTTCTTTAACCCTGCCGACTTCATGATAGCTTATAGCGAGAAACGTCATGTGGATATAAAAGGAATGTTTGTACCCAAGACTAAATGTTATATCGACTTGTCAATAAATTTCTTGAAAGAACATGACTTCCTGTTCGGCATCATGAAAGACGTCACCGAAACTATCAACTATAATGAAGAGTTGAAGAAAATGAAGATGGAAACCATAGAGACTACTGATGAAGTGATAAAGAAACAGATGCGTGTGGCTCAGGAAATTGCGTCTTTGTTGGGTGAGACTACAGCTGAGACAAAGGTGGCTTTGCTGAAACTTAAGAAAACATTGTCGGATTAGTGAAAGGAGTATAACATGGAACTGTGTTTGGAATGTGGTTGTACTTCTTTGAATAAATATGGAGAAGAACTTTGTGGCGACAATGTAGAGATCAGCCGCAACGGGGATTATACCACTCTCGTCCTTGCCGACGGCTTGGGTAGCGGCGTGAAGGCTAATATCTTGTCCACGCTGACTTCCAAGATATTGTGTACCATGGTTTCCAATGACATAGACATGTATGAATGCGTGGAGACTATTATACAAACTCTTCCGGTTTGTAAAGAACGAGGCGTGGCATATTCTACATTCTCCCTTATTCATGTTAATAATAAAGGAGAGGGCTATCTGTTTGAGTTCGACAACCCTCAGGCTATATATTATCATGAAGGACGTTGCACTGATTTCGACCGTACCGCATTGGATATCTGTGGTAAAAAAGTATATAAATCCGATTTGAAACTCTCGAAAGACGATTGTATTCTTGTTATGTCTGATGGTACCATTCATGCCGGCATAGGTATGATACTTAATTTTGGATGGCAACGCCCACAAATTATAGAACATCTGAATAATAACATTAAACCGACAATGTCTGCAAGAGCAATAGCGTGCCTTCTCGCTTCCGCCTGTAACGATTTGTATCTCGACAAACCCGGAGATGATACTACAGTGGCAGCGTTGAAAATACGTGAGAAATTGAATGTCAATATCATGGTTGGACCTCCGGTGGATAAGGAAAAAGACGACTTTTATGTTTCGAACTTTTTAAGTGGTGATGGAAAAAAAGTGGTCTGCGGCGGAACGAGTTCCATGATAGTCGCTCGATATCTTAAAACGACGGTACGCACAAGTTTCGATTTCCCGGATAAGGAGGTGCCCCCGATAGGTTATATCGACGGCATCGACTTGACAACGGAAGGCGTTATAACACTGAGAAGACTGCTGCAACTGTCGGAACGTTATCTTTCTATCCATGACCTGACACCTAAGACATTTACCAAGACTGATGGGGCTTCGCTGCTCGCTACTGTGCTTTTTGAAGAGGCTACGGATATTAAGTTTTTCGTCGGTCAAAGTGTCAATGTGGCTCACCAGGGATTGCCGATAGATACTACAATGAAATTGAAACTCGTGGAGAAACTTGCAGAGAATCTGCGTGCCATGGGTAAGTCTGTTATTCTTAATTACGATTAATTCATATTTGTTATGACAAATAATAGAGTTTTTGATACCAATGTACAGTTGGAGAAGTACAAGGTTTTGAAAGAAGTCATTCGCCGTGCTTATGAAGGTGGACTTGAAGATGCTTATATCGATATTCCAAAGATCATAGCTCCGGGTCCAAAGGCTGAAACACGCTGTTGTGTTTATAAAGAACGTGCCATCATACAGGAACGTGTGAAACTTGCCATGGGTGGCGATAAAGATAATCCTAATGTCATCGAGGTTATCGATACTGCATGTGATGAATGTCCTATCGACAGTATATATGTCACACCGGCATGCCGCGGCTGCTTGATGCATAGCTGTGCCGAGGTTTGTCCTCAAAATGCTATAACGATAGTCAACAACAAGGCCGTTATTAATAATGAGAAATGTATCGAATGCGGTAAATGTACAAAGGCTTGTCCTTATTCTGCTATCTTGGCATTGCATCGTCCTTGTGTCCAAAGCTGCAAAGCAAAGGCTATTACGATGAATGATTATGGTAAGGCTTCCATAGATAATGAGAAATGTATAGAATGCGGCGCTTGCGTCTATAAATGTCCTTTCGGTGCAATAAGCGATAAATCCCTTGTCCTCGATATTATAGATATTTTAAAGAAATCTGATAATAACAAGAATTACAGGGTCTATGCCGTGATAGCTCCTTCTATTGTCAGCCAATGCCGTTTCGGAAGAGTATCGCAGGTGGTGACAGCTATCATGAAGTTGGGATTCCATCAGGTGGTGGAGGTCGCCCTCGGTGCTGATATTACATTGTATCACGAGGCTAATGAGTTTAAAGAACGTCAACTGCTTACCACTTCATGCTGTCCTTCTTTTGTGGCTTATATCGAGAAAAACTTCCCTGACCTCGCTAAATATATCTCTCATTCTGTATCGCCTATGGTTGAGGTGGGACTGTTGATAAAACGTTCCGACCCTACAGCCAAAGTGGTGTTTATCGGACCTTGTAGCTCCAAAAAGAAAGAATATAAACTTGCCAAGACAAAAGGCGCAATAGATAGTGTGATGTCTTTTGAAGAGTTGCAGGCGTTCCTCGATGCCCGTAATATCGATACTACCGCTATGGATGACACCGAGTTGAATAACGCATCGTTCTATGGAAGAATATTTGCAAAATCGGGCGGCATAGCACAAGGCATAACCGAAATGGGTGCCGAGATGGGAGTGGACAATATCAATCCTGTGGCGATGAACGGCCTGGATGAATGCAAGATGAACCTGCTTAAACTGAGAGTGGGCAAGTCTCCGTACAACTTCTTTGAAGGTATGGCATGTGAGGGCGGATGTCTTAATGGCCCTCTCTGTATTACCCATAGTCCTAAAAATATTGTCGATGTCGAGAAATATGGCAACGAGGCAAAAGAAAAAGATATATTCAATTCAGTTAAACTGTATGAACTGAAGACCTGATGTCATAGGTTCTTATATATGAGTATTGATTTAAGAGATGTGTCGGATCGATAGATTTGATACATCTCTTTTCTTATTTTGCCGAAGGATCACAAAAAATATCCGGCGCAAAAACATGAAACATGGAGTTGTACGGTAGTGTTTCAAAAAGTGTGTAATTGAGATTCATATTTCGACTGCAAATATATACATTTTTTTAATTTGTCAAATAATTGTCAAAGCAGATCGCAAAGGC
>NZ_DBMCYK010000009.1:0-93603 GCF_056978975.1 Candidatus Limimorpha avicola | reverse complement strand
AAATTAACCGAAGACCAAGGGAAAAATTAAACTTCTCCACTCCAAAAAAGGAGTTCTTCAAATTTATTTCGTAATATTGCACTTGCTGTTTGACTCTACCTCTTAAAAAATATCAAAAAAAAACTTCATTTAAATGAAATATTATCGTATCTTTACAGCCAAATAAGAAAAGGATATCATATATGATAAAAAACTCTATCATTTATAGCATAATATTGTGTCTTTGCATCATTATGTTGTATAATTGTAAGAAAAACGTCCACGAGACAGAATACATCAATGGATTTGAAGTGCAATGGAACGGACGTTTCAGTAAGAATCAGATGAGCGAGATTCGCGATGCCATCAACAGCATGGTTTTTGTACAAGGAGGCACCTTTTTGATGGGAGCTCAGGCTGACAGCATCGACGGTCTCAACTATGATGTCGATGCAGGACCCTACGAAACACCGGTTCATGAAGTAAGTGTTGGTGGATTTTACATAAGCAATATTGAAGTGACGCAAGGATTATGGAAAGCTGTCATGAATGAGACACCAAATGATGAGAGCGACATGCAGTGGGAAGATCATTATGGTAAAGGTGACAACTATCCTGCATATCGCATCTCATATAACGATGCATTGAATTTTATCAGTAAGTTAAACGAATATACAGGATTGAGTTTTACACTTCCTACAGAAGCCCAATGGGAATATGCAGCAAGAGGTGGGGTCGAAACACAAAACACCATATATTCAGGCAGCAATGACATTAATAGCGTAGCTTGGACAACAAGTAATGCCAGTTCTTCCAAAGAGGTTAAAACGAAAAGCCCTAACGCCTTAGGATTATATGACATGAGCGGCAACGTATGGGAAATGTGTCTGGACTGGTATATGGATTACACTGAAGAAAGCGTGACAGACCCAATATGCGAAGAATACGGAGAAGGATATAAAGTGTTTCGCGGAGGCAGCTGGAACAACGACAACCGGCAGGCAAGAGTGTCATGTCGATATAAACAAGGCGTGCATTATCGTGATTACCAAACAGGCATAAGATTGGTTCATCCCAATATTTGACAAGCTGAAAATACCATCATTTTTCCAACTTAACATATAACCTTGATAATAAATATCTTATCAATTGATAAAGAATTTTAACTTTATTAAAGATAAGTTACTGTCATCAACTTTTAAAACAGACATCTTACAATTAATCCATAAAACACTATCAAAATATTCAAATACCACCTAAAAGTCGTGTCACAAAAAAGACAAAATTATATTTTAATGGTTGCCTGAAATAAATCTTAGAATAACATAATGCCATTTTTACATGAGAACTTATTCTTTCTTTCAAAGACACGCGTCCGCTTAAACTGTCATCATGACGTCTATAATAATAAATTGCATCATACGATGTAAAAGACACTTTTTTAATCTTATTGGAAACAAGAAACATAAAGACGCTATCTTCCCCATAACTCAAATTGATATTATAACGCCTGTCTCCAATAATACTCCTATTTATCAACTTTCCCCAACTTGAACAAAAACAACATCCGACTTTATAAGACAATTCTGTCACATTATTATTGACACCCCTATTATATGCTCTTTTGCTTCCGCATGTCTCCTCTTTATAAGGAATTCCACCCCCGTCATTAAACATATACAGGTTACTTATAGATACAGTATCCGGTGCCACATTCTCATATAATTCTTTTAGATACATTGGAGACACATAATCATCACTGTCAACAAAGGTTATATATTCTCCATTCGCATTATCCAAACCTATATTGCGTGCATTGGATACATTTGCTTCATTTGTATGAAAAAGTTTAACCTGCAAATCAACATGGATGTTCAAATAATCAATAATAGACGAAAAATAAGGTTCTTTGCATCCATTCAACACCAAAATCACCTCAAAATCATTTTTCGGAAATTTCTGATTACACAATGAATCCAAGCACTCCCAAAAACAATCTTTCGGTTTATAAACAGGAATAATTACTGATATAAGCATACAGAATCAGTGATTTTATATTTATTTGACAAATATACTAAAAATGACAGATAACGAATCAACAACAGCAAATTTAACAAGTTCTCTTCAGTGAGGCAATAATTCAGATTTAACAACAAATATGACAATAAAAAACCACCTCTGAATTTCAGATTCAGAGGTGGTTTTTTCAAAATTTATTTTCAAAATATCAATAGAACAATATGCTGTTATCTTTTATCTTAGCATTTTCTCTAAGTGCTCTGTAAGGGCTGCCATTAAGGATGGAGTTCTTATACAAAGAAGTTCTTTCCTTAAGGATATTATCATAATTATCAGTTTTCTCTGCTGGAGTATAAGAATCAACTTTAACCACATACAAAGCCGAAGCACCTTGGAGCGGACCCACAAAGCCGTCTTTTTCCGTCAAAGCAGTTACTGTACCTATGATTTTATCCTCTACACCGAAGTTGCCGAAAGCACGACCATCGAACGTAATATTGTCAATGGTAGTCTTCTCACCACCGAGTTCGTCAATCATTTTCTGATAGTCAGTACCATAAGCCTTAGCCTTTTCTGCGAGCATCTCTCCTTTTTTAGTTTTCTTGATCATGAATTCATAACGGTCGATAAGGTCGTTGTAATCCGGAAGACCTTTTTCGACAGACTTTGTCAACACTGCTATTACATACATATCTTCAAGGTCGAAAATAGAAGAAATATCGCCGACCTTGGTATCTTTGTTAAAAGCCCAACGTATTATCTCACGAGGGTTGTTGATACCTGTGATACGTGTAGTATTCTCTCTCAATGAAGGGAATGTACGTTTGTTAAGTCCGAGTTCCTCAATGGCAGTATTAAACTGTTCCATTGTCTGGTTTTCTGTAACCAACCTGTTAGCCTCGGCGAAAACATTTTGATATGTTGCCGTACTTGGAGAAATCTCATGTGATATGATAGCGAGACGAACCTTTGGAGTTTTTTCTGTACGGTCAGTCACTTTCACTATATGGTAGCCGAAATCGGTTTCCACAAGTCCGACAGCATTAATCTTATTATTCTGCACGAATTCATTGAAAGGAGTCACCATCATGCCATCGGAAAACCAACCGAGGTCACCTTTATTTGTAACAGCTGTAGGGTCATCGGAAAAGTCTTTAGCAAGTTCTTCCAATTTGGAAGGATTTTTATTTATGACCTTAAACAAACTGTCGGCAAGAGCCTTAGCCTCTTCTTTTGTACGTGTTTCAGTACTTCTGAAAGCACCTTGATAACTTACCAACAAATGAGATGCCATCAATGAATCGGAGCGGTTACTCTTGTCAACTATACGAAGTATGTTATAATAGCCATTATCTTCGTAAGGACCATATACGAAACCGGCTTCATTGTTGTCATCAAAAACCACTGCTTCTACAGCGACAGGAACAGTTTTACGCGAAAGCCATGTGCTATCATATTGACGGTCGGAATTGGCATTGACAAAACTTGCAACATTGGTTGTATTTTTAAGTTCAGTCATAAGACCCTCAACATACTCTTTAGCATTCTGTTTGTCAGTCTCCGAAGGATTCACCTCAAACACCACATAGTCTATGCTACGCATAGCATCTGTTTCATATTTCTTTTTATTTTCTTCATAGAATTTTTTCTTGTCGGAATCTGTCAAAGACACCAAAGAGTCCTGTATTGTAGTATAACGTACAGCATAGACCTCAGCACTTCTCTTATCGTTTTTATTTTCATAATAACGTTCTGCCAATTTTTCCGGAAGATAGAAACTTTTTTCAAGTATAGTATTATATTTGGTGTTTATTCTATCATCTTTTATAGCTCTTTCAAAATTGAGCCAAGCCACTTTCGCCTCATCATTAAGATTCTGGAAATCGTTAAGATATTGCGACAAGGCATCTCTATTGAAGTTACCGTTGGCATCAGAAAAACTTTGAACAACATACTGGTTAGGATTCTTTCCAAGGAATTGATCATAAAGCTCTTCAGCAGAGACAGTAATTCCCAACTTTTCAAATTCCTCATTCATAATAATCTCACTAATCATCTGTTCCAACACCTGATTACGGATGCTCACCGACTCCTCGTTACTTATCGAACCATTGGCTCTTTTGTAGTTTTCAAGATTCACATCAACCAAATTTGCAAAATCCTGCTGGCTGATTTTTTCATTATTAACTACTGCCACATCAGTTGTACGTCTGGAGTTGGTACTCTTGAAAAGGTCACCTAAAATAAAAGCGACAAGAGCAATACCTATGATGACAATCAAGATACCATAATGTTTTCTAATTGTTCCAATTGCTGCCATAATTCTATCTATAAAATTTTATTCTATTCTTTTAGTACAGTTTTCAAGCCTGCAAATTTACAAAACCATTCGATATAATCCCACATTTTTATCAAAAAAATATCTAATTTAAAAATAAAAACAAGGGATATTGTTGTAACTTATTGATTATTCTTAACTTCAATTTCCTCAAGTTTCGTTTCTGTTGCCTTTGTAATTTTAAAAACATAGTTGCCGATACGTATTTCCTCACCTATTTCCGGTATGCTCCCATGATAATGAAGAATATAACCTGCCAATGTTTCATAATCATCAGATTCGGGAAAGTTGAATTTATATGTTTTATTAAGGTAATCTATTTCCATTCTTGCAGAAAAAACATGGTCTTTGTCATTTATTGTTTTTTCTGTCATATCATCATCGTCATATTCATCTTCTATCTCGCCGAATATTTCTTCCACAAGGTCTTCTATGGTAATAACTCCGGAGGTGCCTCCGAACTCATCGACTACAATAGCAATACTTTGACGCGTTTGTGACAAATGTTTCAGCAATTCCTGTGCGGAATATGTCTCAGGATAAAATTCAATATGACGTAATTTTTTCATCAAGTCATTGCGAGACACAAAAATATCATTGATATGCACATAACCTATGATATTGTCAATATTATTTTCATAGACAAGAAGTTTGGAATGTTTTGTCTCCTCAAACTTCGCTATTATTGTTTCTATGGAATCGTCGGAACGTATTGCCTCAATATCAGTACGGGGCACCATACATTCTCTCAACTTGACATTGGGAAAATCCATAGCTCTCTGGAACAATTCTATACCCTGCTGTATGTCTTCGTTTTTCTCTTCAGTATTGGCATATTCCTTAATATAATCATTAAGGTCAACAGTATTGAGTTTATAATCCTCAGGCCTTATTTTTATGCGGAAAACATATTTTATTATAAATTCCGAAATCCCGATGTAAATAACTATCAAAGGATATAAAATGACGTACAATATCATTGCCGGCAAAGCAAATACATCCATCAATTTATTTGGATTGATACGGAACAATATTTTTGGCATAAACTCTCCCACTATCAAAACAAGAAGCGTAGAAAGTATGGTCTGGCAAAGCAAAATAGTGAACTCGTTAGTAATAACATCCGGCAATATATTTATTATCTGAGGACTCAAGATTCTTGCCATCGCTATGCCATAAATAACATTGGCAATATTATTGCCCAAGAGCAGACAGCCGATAAACTGTGACTGATGTTTAACGAATCTATTTATCAAGACAGCTGAAAAACTGTTCTTTTTAACATCAAGTTCCAATTGCAATCTGTTAGTACTCAAGAATGCTATCTCCATACCTGAGAACAACGCCGAAGCCATCAACGATATCAATACTGTAAGTCTGTCATCCATACCATATTGTATTATTATTCATCTTCAAATTCAATGGTTGCCCTGATACCGTGAATAACTCTTTTAGAAAAATCCTCATCTGCAGTAAGACTGTCTCCAAACACCACTCTGTCAGGCGAGGTTATTTTAACCATATTTTTAGTACTTATCTTCTTTGTCTTTTGATTCCATAACAAAGTCTCAGTATTCAGGATTTCTTGTGTTTCCATATTTTTCACCACCACATTGCCTTTTGCAATGAGCATTTCTTCTTTTTCACGATTCACGCCATAGTCGGCACTTATCGTTGCTGTCACTACAGTATCATCCAATATTTCAGCAAAAAAACCCTTAGGAAATTCCAAAACAGAACTGTCATTTTCAATAGAGTGCAAGACAGGAGCCTTCAACGATGCCACAACCATACCGGAGTCGCTTCTCAAAACAGTAACATCGTATGCCATAACGCCTGATATTGTATCAATATCGATGAATTGTTTAACTTTTTCCAACGAATTTTCACAAGAAAACAACATCATAACAATATTAGCTATGATGTTGATTACCAATAATATTTTAAATAATCCCTTCAATTATTTGACAGCTCTTACGGTTGTTGTCTCATTAATCCAACATTCCACAGTATATTGTTGACCTTCTTCAAAACCATTGAAGAATATCGTCTCAACATTCGGGAAATAATGGGAATACAATGTTATAAGTTCATCAGCCTTGCTTTTGATAGACGGGTCTATACTCTTTGCCTTGTTAAACTGGTCAACAGCGGCCCAGAAAGCCACTTTTGAATAGAAGTCGCCTGAACCACATTCCTTGGCACTTGCAGCATATAGGTTACCTATTATGATATAAGGTTCTCCGTCAGCTTTGTTCAATGCAATAGCTTTTTTGGCATATTCACGGCCCTGAGAATAATTCTTGTCTATAAGCATTATTTGGGCAAGATATTTGTATGAATTGGCAGCCCAATCCACATTTTCCGATTTTGTTGCTTCGAGAAAATAAGGTTTTGCCTTGGCATATTCCTTGTCAGTAAGATATCTTTTACCTATAAAATAAGCAGAAGCCGGTGAAGGGTCCATTTTGTGAAGATTGATAGCCACATCGAGATACAATTGTGAATCATCACAGCCTTTTTTCTCAAGTATGGCAGCGATCTTGTTCAACAAATCCACATCGTTAGGAGCTGCATCAAACTTGGCCTGATAGATTCGTATAAGGTCTTCGCAGTTGGCGAAAGGCTGGACAGCAGCATCGAGATCTGCTTTGGTAGCTTTATAGTTATTAAGCTGTTTTTCATTACCCATATCGGTATAGACCTTGATATTGGCATCTACAAGGTCCATTAATCTGCCATATTCATCGAGAATGACATCTTCAGTAAGCTTATCATTTTTCACCATATTGATGACACTGCCGAAATAAGCATTGATAAAAGCCGGATTACTTTTCTCTCCATCCAATTCTATTGCTTTTTTAAGAGCATTGTACGCATCTTCATAACGGTCCGGAGCTATTGACATAAGGTCTATACCCTTACGGCCGGATATGTTACCCAACTGACTGGCGCCATTGTCTGTCGTTGGAAAATATTCCGCACGTTTGTCATAGACCATGATAAGTGTGTCAACATATTTATTTCTTAATTCTTTATCTTTAGTAGGAAGAATAAGGGCATTAATCACAATCTTGACACCATCGATGAAAGTTGTCTGACGCAATGTAGGACAATTGAGAAAAACGTTTCTCCATGAGTTCAACATTACAGGACTGATATTGTTCCTGTCATATTTGGGAGTTGAATTTTCCCATTGTTTAAATGCTTCTCTATACAAAGAGAAATCCGTATTACACTGTTCATCTTGTGCAAATACCGGTGCTGAAAAGCACAACGCTAAACCTAATAGTACAATTTGTCTGAATTTCATTTTTATAATTGATTGATGTTTTACTTATATTTTCTTTTTACAAACCATCTGTCGTGTATCGACATTCCAATAGAGATATTGAAATAATTCTCTCTGATGAGATCATGTTCAATAGTTCCCATTTTACCGAACTCCAAGGCAACATTAAACGATGTCAACGAACGCGGGAAAGGTATGCCCAATCCTATTGTAAAGCCGAATTTATCGATAGATTGATCATATATATTAAAATATGTGCGGTCATAATGGAAGCCGGCACGATAAGTCATTTTCCTTAAAAAACCCGACAACGAGGTGGTTTCAGGTTTATATTGACCTCCTACTGCAATATTCCAAGAATTCTGCAAAGAATCATTCTCAGCATTTACCTCAAAACCTTTCCAATTATCCCAGTTGAAATCTACACCCAACATCCAACGTTCACCTTTTTTCAATACTACACCGGCACCTATGCCTTGCGGCAGTTTAAAACTTACCTTTTCATCCTTTCTATATTTCAATGTATCTATCGGATTTTCCACGCTGTTGCCAAACCCATTGAACATGGAACGAATAAAGATATCTCTTTTCCCATTTATTTTCGCTTCCTGCGTATAGTTAAGTCCCAAAGTCAATGAATATTCATTTTTCATTGGCAATACAAAAATAATGCCATAATCAAACTTAAAGTCACTGACCTTCATATCTATGGTACGACGACCGTTCAACATGTACGTTGAATCAGGATAATATATCATGGTTTCCGTTGACAGAGTACCAAAAACATAAGACACTTTGGCACCCACAGAAATATTCTTTGTAATTCTGAATCCATTGGCGAAAAATGCCTGATTAAGACCACCGTCACCAGTAAAATTGATGCTATATGAACCCGGATTATAAAGATCCACTACTACATTATAATCCCTACTGCTATAAGGAGCAATTCCTATGCCCATTTTCCACCATTTCGTCACTCCGAAACCCATACTTGCATAATCAAATGAGGCATTAGAACCATTTTCAGACATCTCCATTGTTCTGTAAGAAGCCATCTTAATATAAAAACCGGCATCAAGCAAGAACGTCAATGAGTCGATAAAAGCATAAGAAGCCGGATTGGCAGGGTTTAAGATATTGCCTCCCAAAATGGCATTACTCAATCCTCCCATACCTTTCATCATGGTATTTGCCGGATTATCGCTTATCATACCCAAGCCGAAACGAGAGTAAGGTGAACTGATGTCTGCCTGACCCAAAACGGACAAATTAATTGACAAAATAATAACCAATAAAAATGGTGTCTTATGTAACTTATTGATTTTCATTATAATCAAGTATATATCTTAAACCATGGAAGATAAAATTTGATTCTGCAAAGATGCAATTTTTTAACTTGTTTTCAAAGAAAATATTGTCTCCACCTATCAAAAAAACATCTAAATTATTGAAAATGTTGGAATAAGAATCAATAAAAAGTTCCATTTCATATTGGACGCCCAACATAACGCCTGCCTCGAGGCACTCCTGCGTCGTCTTGCAAATGAGATGTTTCTCGTTGTTGGTAGGACTGCAAAGAGGAAGCAATCGAGTATGTTCGTGCATGGACTTAAACCTAAGGTTAATCCCGGGAGAAATAGGTCCGGGATAATAAAAACCGTCATCAGTGAGTATATCGTAAGTTATACAGGTGCCAATGTCAATGACAAGAACATTTTTGGAAGGTTTGAAATAAGCGGCAGATGCCATGGCTGCAAGACGGTCGGCACCAATCTGGGAAGTATTTGGAAGAGATATCTTGAATGGAAGGCGAGTCTTGTCGGACAAAACCACCATTTCGAGTGAACCACATTGAGAAAGGCATTCCTCAACATGACCCCCAACCGATGAAATTATACCTCGCTTAATAAAGGGATAATGCGATAACAATACCGCCAAATCATCACCTTCAGGGTCAAAAACACCGGTATCATCTATTTTTTCACCATCGAACACAGCATATTTAGCCCTTGTATTCCCAATATCTACGGTTAAAACAACACTCATAACCTTAATTTAAAAATTTGGATGCAAAATTATTGATTATGAGTGAAACTTTTACAAAAATACAAAAAAAATTATTTTTTTGTTGTGGTATTAAAAAAAAGGAGTATCTTTGCAGCGCAAAAATGGATGGTACCATAGCTCAGTTGGTAGAGCAAAGGACTGAAAATCCTTGTGTCCCCGGTTCGATTCCTGGTGGTACCACAGAAAAACGCTTCATGTCATAATGAGGCGTTTTTTGTTTGTTTTTATTGACATTGTTTTGATAATAAATATTGCAAAATTCTGAAAATCAATAATAGCTTTACTTAAATGCATGAGATGTCATTATCGTTTACAAAACATTCGTAACTTACATTACACGTTCGATGACATTTTAATATTTACATCCGCCTACTTATTTCCTCCTAAAAAATGAAAAACAAATCGATATTCGGAATTTCAATGCTCATACCCAAACATCGAATACTTACAATTTTTTTAAACTAAAAATTCCGCACCTTACATTAACATCATCTTTATTATAAGCATTTTATACAACGTTAATTGTTATTGTGACAGTAATAGAATGTCGATAAAAAGCATGCCGTATCATTTTTTTGTTGTTTCAATTTCAAGAATCATTATATTTGCCGCACAAAAAAGCAAGATCATACCGGTTGAATCCGAAATTAAAATTTCGGTCGAAACCGTATGGAAGTTGATAATAAAAGCGACAGTTCTTTGATGTAACAGTTAATAAGAAAACAGTTTTATCATAACACTTATTAACTTCAGAAGCATTGCTTTTGCAAAAAACATCAAGTCTGTTTATAAATACACATTACAGGCTTAATAAGTTATTTTTTTATTATTTAATATTAAAACGAACCATTATGTTTGAAAAAGGGAATCGAGCCAATACTGTTCACGGCATATTGTTGATAGGATTATTTTCATTTGCAGCATTTTATTTAGCAGATGTACCATTCATAAAGCACCTTTCATTAAGTCCATTAATTATAGGTATCATTTTGGGAATGTTGTATGCCAACAGTCTGCGCAACAAGTTGCCGGAGACATGGGTACCGGGTATCAAATTCTGCTCCAAACAGATATTACGTGCCGGCATTGTGTTATATGGGTTCAGGCTCACTCTGACACAGGTAATTGCAGTAGGACTTCCTGCCATAATAATAGATACCATTATAGTTGTAGGTACCATCTTTTTAGGAATATGGTTTGGACGGATGTTGAAAATGGACAGAGACACTGCACTGATGACGGCGACGGGAAGTGCCATTTGCGGTGCTGCAGCCGTATTGGGAGCCGAGCCTGTCGTCAAATGCGAAAGTTACAAGACTGCCATTGCCGTATCAACGGTAGTTATTTTCGGGACACTGTCCATGTTCTTGTATCCAGTCATGTACCGTACCGGCATGTTGGACGCTCTCAATAATACTGAGATAGCAATATATACGGGAAGTACGTTGCATGAAGTGGCGCATGTTGCCGGTGCGGGTAACGCCATGGACCCTACCGATACTCTCGGCATAGCAGGTACGGCGACAATTACGAAAATGATACGCGTCATGATGCTCGCTCCTGTTTTGGTCGTCATGGGATTCGTGTTGAAAAGAGACAAACAAAACGGAAACAACACATCCAAAGAAAAAAGAAAAATCACCATCCCATGGTTTGCTTTCGGCTTCATAGGCATCATCATATTGAACACTTTGCTGCAGTATCTCTTCAAAGCCGACAACGTAAAAGAGATTCCACTGAATGGAGTAATAGAATATATCGACACTTTCATGCTCACCATGGCAATGACTGCACTCGGCACAGAAACCAATATCCAGAAATTCAAACAGGCAGGTTCAAAACCGTTTTTACTTGCCGCTTTTCTGTTCGTATGGTTAGTAGTAGGCGGTTATTTCTTAACCAAATATCTTGCTCCGGTTTTTGAATGATATGACTATTTGTATTTCGTCAATTCGTTGATTATAAACAAAAAATAATAAGACAAATATTTCAAATAGACATACGTCTATATTTTTGACACTACATTTCCATTATTTTTGCTCTATAGCCGGATAATGTATATTTAGTATGATGTTTAAAATAGCGCCCGAGATAAGAATGGTCCGGGAAATGAAAATAATCTGCTATTTGTTGCAATGTCATGTCTGAAAAGGTAAGCATGATTTTTATTTCCTGAATTACATGAGAATCTATGATTTGTTTTGGATTTTTATTCGCAATTTCCGTTGTGATATAAGTCAAATAACGCGTTGTTATACACAAATTGTCGGCATAAAACTTCACGTCATGATGTTCCACCCCGAACGTTATCAGTAAATCCATAAATTTATTAAAAATCTCTTGAATGTGCGTATGTCCACGGCTATGCTCTTCCACTCTCAAATCACGTTGTATCTTGTCATAAATATCAAGCAATATGATACGCAAGAAATACATGACAATAACATCTCTGTAACGGTTTGCTGTATCAGCAGCCATTCTTTTTATTAATACGAAATAATGTTCCATGCTTTTTACAGCATCAGGAGGATAATGATAAACAGGAACATTAACAATATGATGAAACAAAAAAGATTTTATTTTTGAACTTGCTTGAAAAAACATCTTCTGTGAAAAATAAAATATAGTGCATGAAAAATCTTCCGTATTATTATTAATAGAGACAAAACTTCCACTCATCAAAACAGCTTCCGAACCAGTACTTATATTATATTTTTTTGTATTGACTATCAGTTCAGCATGACCACTTTTGCATAACATAATGGCACCTCCACGAAGTTTTATCGGTTGATTCCGATTCATCTCCGACCCCATATCTCTAATAATAAACGACTGATTACCAAGGATAAGACTGTTTTTCATAATAAATTATTTTTACACACGGCATTAATGTTTCAAAAGTTTATTTGCAAAAATTGTTCCGATTTTGAAAATAATACATCATATAATGAAAAAATACGGGTCATCCATAACATATAATTTTGCGATTACAAAACAAGGGAGTATGATTTGAAAAGAAAATATATAAATATGAAAAGAAAAGTTATCAAATTATCTATTGTATTGATATGCATTTTGCTTAATTTCAGTTGCGAGCAAGTGCCTGAGGAAGTTGACAATCCGGTTTATAAAGTCATCACCATTAAAACCACTGATGCTGAAATATCAAGCAGTTATCCGGCTTCCATCCAAGGGCGTCAAGACATTGATATTTATCCTCAAGTCTCGGGTACCATTTCCAATGTCTGTGTAAAAGAAGGACAAAGCGTTAAAAAAGGAGAATCATTATTTATCATTGATCAAGTTCCGTTTAAAGCGGCATTACAAATGGCTGAAGCCAATGTAAAAGCTGCAGAAGCCGCTGTTGCCACGGCACAATTGGTTTATGAAAGTAAACAAGCATTACATGCAGACAGTGTTATTTCTCAATTTGACCTGCAAACAAGTAAAAACGACTTACTCACTGCAAAAGCACAATTAGCTCAAGCCCAAGCTCAGGAAGTCACTGCAAAAAACGATATGACATATACCATGGTATTAAGTCCGGCAGACGGTGTTATAGGCACATTGCCATATCGCGAAGGTGCACTTGTTTCACCAACGCTTCCTAAACCGCTGACAACAGTATCGGACAATTCCGAAATGTATGTATATTTCTCCTTATCAGAAAACAAACTGCTCGAATTATGCAGTGAACATGGTTCCATGAAAGAAGTATTGACAAGTCTCCCAAAAGTAAAGTTACAACTCAACAACGGTTCGATATACCATGATGAAGGTCATATTGAAACCATCAGTGGTGTAATAGATCCCAGCACCGGCAGCGTGTCAGTACGTGCTGTATTTCCAAATAATGGAGGACTACTTCACAGCGGTGCATCCGGCAATGTCGTTTTGACTCAAAATTATCCAAACAGCATTGTCATTCCTTGTAATACTACTTTTGAAATACAAGATATGATATTTGTATATAAAGTTATTGACGGCATAGCGACATCATGCAACATAAACGTCTTACTGACAAATGACGCCGAACACTACATAGTAACCTCAGGTCTTAACGAAGGTGACGTCATTGTTGCCGAAGGTGTAGGTCTGTTACAGGATGGTACTGTCATCGAAACAAAGGAGGAATAATATATGAATCTAAAAGTTTTCATAGAAAGACCTATACTTTCGAGTGTAATATCAGTATTACTTTTATTGGCAGGTATCATAGGCATATTAACCCTTCCTATTGAACAATATCCCGACATTGCACCACCTACCGTCTTGGTAAGGACCTCCTATCCGGGTGCAAGTGCCGAAACCATACAAAAATCAGTGATTGCACCTTTGGAAGAATCTATTAACGGAGTAGAAAACATGGACTACATGCAATCCACATCTACTAATTCAGGTTCAATAAGTATAAACGTTTATTTCAGACAAGGAACAGATCCTGACATGGCTACAGTAAACGTACAAAACCGTATCTCTCAGGCTGCAGGTTCTCTTCCGGCAGAAGTAACTCGTATAGGTGTTACAGTATTAAAACGTCAAAACAGCATGCTGAAAATTGTATCCCTGCACAGTCCTAATGGGACTTATGACACTAAATTTTTAGCCAATTATATGAAAATAAATCTGGAACCTCAGTTAAAACGTATTAAAGGTGTCGGTGATGTATTGTTGCATTCCAATCAATATAGTATGCGAATATGGCTCAATCCGAGCGCAATGGCTCAGCACAATCTAATTCCGGATGATATTACCAATGTGCTATCAGAGCAAAATATTGAATCAGCGACCGGTTCATTCGGAGCAAATTCATCTTCCACATACGAATACACAATGAAATACCGAGGCAGAAAGCTTACACCGGAAGAATTTGGAGAGATTGTAATAAGTGCTCTGCCGGACGGTGAAATACTGCGTCTGAAAGATGTAGCCAAGATAGAATTGGGATTAGAATCTTACGACTATGAATCTAAAATAAACGGACATCCCGGCATTCAGTTTATGATATTCCAAACTGCAGGCTCCAATGCCACAGAAGTAGTGAATACCATTGACGACTTATTGGAAGAAGTAAAAAAGGACCTCCCGGACGACATAGAAATCGATACTTTAATGAGTGTAAATGATTTTCTATACGCATCCATGGCGGAAGTATTCAAATCATTAGTTGCAGCATTCATATTGGTAGTTTTGGTAGTGTATTTCTTTCTTCAAGACATACGGGCGACTCTTATACCGTCCATTTCCATTATTGTATCATTAATAGGTACATTTGCTTTTATGGCATTAGCCGGTTTTACCATTAACCTTTTAACACTATTCGCACTTGTACTGGCAATAGGTACAGTCGTCGATAATGCCATTGTAGTTGTGGAAGCTGTTCAAGCAAGATTCGACATCGGTTTCAAGTCTTCATATCAGGCAACAAATGACGCCATGGGCGGCATCACCGGTGCCATCATTACTTCTACATTAGTATTCATGGCAGTATTTATTCCGGTATCCATGATGGGTGGTACTTCCGGTATTTTCTATACTCAATTCGGAATCACCATGGCTGTAGCAGTAGGAATATCCGCAATTAATGCATTGACACTTTCACCGGCTTTATGCGCCATATTGATGAAGCCTTATATTGATGAAAATGGAAATGAAATAAACAACTTCTCCACTCGCTTCAGAAAAACATTTACGACTTCTTTCAATGCTGTCGTCAATCACTATAAATACGGTGTTTTGTTTTTTATCCGTAAAAAATGGGCGATGTGGAGTATTATTGCCATTTGCATCACCTTACTCATTGTATTCATGACAACTACCAAAACAGGATTTGTACCGGACGAAGATATGGGAACCATAATGGTCAATGTAACAGCAAAACCGGGAAGTTCGCTACAAAACACCGATAATATCATGAACGAAGTAAGCAAACGTATAGAAGATATGGAACAAATAAAACTAAGTTCTATCGTCAGCGGTGCAGGTACTGTTGCAGGTAATGGAAGTTCATTTGGAATGATGGTATTAAGTCTGAAAAACTGGAATTATCGTAAAGATCAATCCGACAAGATAAATGCCCTTATTACAGAAATCAGGGAACGTACTGCCGACATAAAAGACGCTCAAATCATGCCTGTTGCTCCTCCTGTCATTACTGGCTATGGCATGACAAATGGATTCGAGATGCACTTGCAAGATAAAAACGATGGTGATATAAATGAATTTTTCGATATTACTCAAAATTTCATTAATACTTTAAATGAACGTCCTGAGATTGAAGTAGCATACACATCATTCAATCCTGAATATCCACAATACATGGTTGATGTCGATGCTGCAAAATGCAAACGAGCCGGAGTATCTCCTGCCACTGTATTATCAACATTATCAGGCTATTATGGAGGACAATACGTTTCCAACATTAACCGTTTTTCTCATGTTTATCGTGTAACCATACAAGCCGACCCCAAATACAGGATAAGTCCTGAAACATTGGAAAACACCTATGTACGCATGAACAACGGAGAAATGGCACCATTAAACTATTTTTTGACACTTACCAAAGTTTACGAGCCACAATCTCTCAACAGATTCAACATGTATTCATCTATTGCCATAAACGGTTCTGCTGCCGATGGATATTCTTCAGGTGATGCCATAAAAGCCATTCATGAAGTAGCAGAACAAACGTTACCAAGAGGATATGATTTTGAGTTTTCCGGCATCACACGTGAAGAAAACAATACAACAAATCGTTCCATTATCATATTTGTCATTTGTATTGTACTTGTTTATTTGATTCTGTGCGCATTCTACGAAAGTATATTTATCCCGATTGCTGTCATTATTTCCGTACCCTGCGGACTTATGGGCAGCTTTCTGTTTGCCAAACTATTTGAATTAGACAACAACATTTACCTGCAAACAGGCATCATCATGTTAATCGGGTTACTGGCAAAAACGGCTATTCTGATTACCGAATATGCCACCAAACACCGCAAAGCCGGAATGAGCCTGACACAGGCCGCCATCGCCGCCGCAAAGGTCCGTTTACGTCCTATACTTATGACTGCATTAACCATGATTTTCGGTATGATACCGTTAATGTTCTCTAATGGTGTCGGTGCCAATGGAAACTCATCATTGGGAACCGGTGCGGTAGGCGGCATGCTCGTCGGGACTTTAGTATTATTATTCCTCGTTCCAGCATTATTTGTTGTATTCCAATGGATTGAAGAACGCTTCCGTCCAATGGAACACGAAAGAACAAACTTGGCCATTGAAGCTGAAATCAAGGATTTAAAACGATTAAATAATGAAAATAATGAACAAACTGATAATAATAACGCTTAATGCTTTACTTCTGCTGACAAGCAGTTGTGGCATATACCGTAAATATGAACGTCCAGATAACTTGGTTACCGACTCATTGTTCGGTGAAAAATATCATACTGTTGATACAACATCCATTGTTGCAATGTGCTGGAAAGAACTTTTTACCGACCCTCTGTTGCAAGTTTTAATACAAAAAGGCTTAGACAACAACACTGACATACAAAGTGCCGAACTCCGTGTAGAAGCTGCTCGAACAAATTTACAAACAGCACGTTTGGCATATCTTCCAATATTCAATTTCAGTCCAGAAGCCGGAAACAATGTTTTCAAATCTGTTTCCGGTACATGGACATATAGCGTTCCTGTCACAGCAAGTTGGGAATTAGACCTGTTCGGCAAACTTACTAACACGAAACGCATGACACATTCTTCCTTTCGTCAAAGTTTGGATTATTGTCAGACCGTTCAAACAAATCTTATTGCCGAGATTGCTACACAATATTATACCTTACTCATGCTCGACGAACAATTGCGCATTGCATTGGAGACAACAGACAAATTTTATAAAAGCGTCAAGGTCATGCGCTCTATGAAAAATGCCGGTCTTGCCAATGAAGTAGGAGTAGCTCAAATGGAAGGCGCTTATTATGAAGTAAAGGCAAGTGCCGAAGACTTAAAACGTTCCATCAACGAAGTCGAAAACACTTTGTCCACACTGTTATGCGAAACGCCTCATGCAATAGAGCGTGGCACTTTATCAAATACCGAATTTCCTCAAGAACTTAAAACAGGACTTCCTGTCAACCTGTTGTCCAATCGTCCTGATGTACGTTATGCAGAAGAATCATTGATACAAGCCTATTATGCCGTCAACATATCCCGTGCTGCCCTATATCCTGCATTAAACCTCAGTGGTTCAGCAGGATGGACTAACAGTCTCGGCTCTACAGTGGCAAATCCGGCAGGTTTATTACTATCTGCCGCAGGTTCGCTTTTTATGCCTGTTTTAAACGCCCGTTCCAACATCAATAAAGTTAAAATTGCAAAAACTCAACAGGAAGAAGCACAACTGTTTTTCCAACAAACTATACTAAATGCAGGTGCTGAGGTAAATAATGCACTTACACAATATCAAACAGCCTTGGCTAAAAGCGAATGGCGTTCACATCAGGTGTCATCGCTAATCACTGCCGTCAATAAAACTGAAAAACTAATGGAACATACCTCAACCACCTATTTGGATGTACTAACAGCTCAACAATCTTTGCTCTCAGCTCAAACAGCACAGGCACAAGACAAATTTGAAATGATTCAAAGTGTTATCAACTTATATCACGCCTTGGGCGGTGACCAAACCTTGAAATCAGAAGAAGAATAATCCATACACTTAGATTTTTTCTGTAATCAACCTTTTCAATTACCCAACCCGTACAGTTCTATGTTGCTGTACGGGTTCTCTTCATTACTACTCAACAAAAGTTTTTCAAGAAATAAAATTTACAACTAAAATATATATGTCAACCTTTTTGGTCACATTTGCTAATTCTATAACAATATCACCATGTTTTAACAACATGTAATCTTTCTTACTATTAAATAAACTACAGCTGACCGTCAGAGCAATGCTACAATCTTTTCAAGCCATATCCGATCTTCGTCATCGAAAGTATTAAAATGTTCACTGTCAATGTCAAGCACAGCGGTTATCTGTCCACCATGCCAAACCGGGACTACTATCTCGCTTCGTGAGGCGGTGCTACAGGCAATATGTCCCGGAAACTGTTCCACATCGGGAACTATCTGTGTCTGCTGTTTTTTCCATGCAGTGCCGCACACCCCACTCCCATAACGTATCCGGCTGCATGCCAAAGGTCCTTGAAAAGGTCCCAATACCAACTCTCCTCCCATGACTCTGTAAAAACCGGTCCACCAGAACCCGAAAGTGGCATGTATCATGGCAGCCACATTTGCCATATTGGCTACAGTATCGGACTCGCCTGCCAAAAGTGAAACTATTTGTTTGTAAAGCAACGCGTATTTCTCTGCCTTGCTGCCATCAGCAATTACTAAATTTTCAGACATGACATTATTTCTTCAACAACCTTTTACCATCTGAAAAAGCCTTGCCCACCCTTATACCAAGCTCAATATAATCATGATTCACAGGGTCGTATGTTATAGGACGTAACTTAGCCGGGTCTATCTTGCCATCGGTAAGTACACTTTCATCAACGGAAATATTTACTATTTTTCCTACCAAATGACAACTTTCCGGATCATAACTCAATAATTCGCACTCCAATGTCATGGGCATCTCATCTATAATAGGGGCATTAACAATTTCAGAATGCGTTGCATGCAAGCCTGCAATAGCAAATTTATCCTGTTCTTTATTTCCAGATACCATACCGACACAGTCGCATGCCACCATTGTATCGACAGTACCTACACTCACTGTAAAAGCTTTGGTTTTCAATATATTTTGTGTAGTCTTATGTTCTTCTGCCATACAGATGCCAATAGTCTCATCTGTAAACATACCACCCCATGCTGCATTCATGGCATTAGGGCGACCCGACTCGTCGTATGCCGCTACTATGAGCACCGGCATTGGATAAAGCCAACTTTTCTGTCCGAAATTCTTCCGCATATTCTTATTTTTTACATTTAACAGCAAATTTATTTCTCATACAACTCAACAGGCATTCCGTCAGGGTCATGGAAAAACACAAAATGCTTTCCGGTATATTTGTCTATACGTATCTCCTCATGAGGAATCCGCTGTCGGTCAAGTTCTGCCATCGCCGATGTCATGTCATCAATCTCAAAAGCCAAATGAGTCAACCCGGTTGTCTCAGTCTCAGGATTTTCAATGCAAGGCTGTAAGGAAGAATATGAAAACAACTCTATGATATAATCGCCACCAAGTGCAAGGTCACATTTATAAGAGTCTCTTTCCGCTCTGTAGTGTTCCGCAATTACAGTCAACCCAAGTATCCGAGTATAAAAATCCAAACTGCGCCTGTAATCGGAACATATAATAGCGACATGATGAATTCTGTTTAGTTTCAACATTGCGAATAATATTTTAATGATTATTTTACAAAGATAGTAATTTTGTGAGAAAAAAAGCAAATTTTTATCTTTATCCTGTGAAAAATTCATGTTTTGTTTTTTTATAAATTTCACTACTACAAAAATATTAAAGACACCATCATATGACGTCTCTACTTTTTGTGACAATATCTTATCCTGTAATATTAGGATTACTGAGAGACCAGGAGGAAGAATCCAAGCACAAGGCAGAGATGACAATGGACCTCAAGGAAGTATTCAGCTGCGATGATAAAATGATACGAAAGCAGCAGGAATGGAAAGATGGAAAGAGTTCTGTAAGAAATGGAAAGAATATTATCCTGTTTTTGGTAATAAGATGAACAATGAGAGGAATGTTTATTATTTCACATATTTGGATTATCATTATAAAATAAGAAGTATGATATACACGACCAATTGAATAGAGAGACTAAACAGGAATTATAAAAGGACAACGAAAATGAGAGGTGCGTTACCTAATCCGGAATCAACGATATTGTTGTTGGGACATGTGGCGATGACGAGAAGAAGTTATGAATACAAGATACCATTGTTCAAGATGGAAGATAAGAAATTCAGATGGGAGGAATAAAAAGTTATTGTCAGAGCAGCCCGCTTCGGCAGGCATGCGCGATCTGCTCTGACAATTATTTGACAAATTAAAAAAATGTATAAATTTGCAGTCGAAATATGAATCTCAATTACACACTTTTTGAAACACTACTGTTTATAATAATTTGTCAGATTTCAAAGTAATTTATCTAAAATGATAATCTTTTATATAAATTCCATATAACAATTTATTACAGGACATCAATGAAAAACTATACATATTTCACTCTGTTATTATTCCATGGGTTTAATCATGGACTCAATAAAGTCAATCTCTTCGGCCGTTAAACCATATTTCGCATAGAGCTCTGCATCTGTCCATGATTTTGAGAAATCTTGTATTGGAACAAATGAATAAGCTTTTTGCATCGCATTTTGAGTTATTTTAATAATAGAAACTAATAGATGGAATAATTTTGTTTGCATATAAGAAACAACATGTTCTGCAATTTGCCTACTATCATATGGACCTATAACCAGGTATGTCTCTGTGCAACAAGAGCCTGGTTCTACAATAAATGGTGTAATCCAATCTACTTTACAGTCTCCAATGCCCCAAGCTTTAGGTATTAATATTTTATAGTCATCTATCCACGCTACATTTTTTCTGACTGTTTCTCGTCTTATATAACCAACTCCATATTTACGCCATCCATTATAATAAAATTTAATACTCCCATCAAACGGAGTTAGTACAAAATTCGGTTTCACTCGCTTATAACTATTATTTTCCCTAATATCATAACCAAATGGATCATTTGTACTAATTATATCTGAAAAACTACGCTCATTGAAACTTTGTATTTTTCGTAAAATATCAATTACCTTACTATCTCTTATAAATATCTCTGAATTTTGCTCACGCATTGGACGCTCTACAGCGCCAATATCATTTCCATTATGCGTTACTATGTTGCATAAACCCTCTTCATCATTATTTCTTAAGAAATAGCTCACACCTCCTTTAATTTCAACTCCGGGGAAACATTCTGAAGCGTTTGGATAGTCGTGCAAAATTCGAATATGTTTATCATTAAGCATTTTATCCCTAAATTCCTCTAATCCTCGGCCGCCAGTAAACCAACGTGAGGGAGTAATGATGCAAATATACTTGGGAGATAAAGTAAGCGCAGCATCAACAAAATAGTTATAAATAGCAGGCGCACTCGATCCCATTCCTCCTCCGTCGTTTCTTTGATACGGAGGATTACCAACGACGACATCAAATTTCATATCTGTTAATTGCTTTATTATCTCATTATTATTTTTGCCAATCAAATCAAATGAAGTAAAATCGGCATATATGTTTTCAACCGGCATCCCGAGCAGGGTGTAAACCTTACGCGTAAATTCGTAGGCCAAGGTCGAGGTCGCAATTGCATATAACCTTGGCTTTACCTTCTCGCCGAATCTTCGATACAACGCAACGGAAAACTCTCCCTCTTTGGAGGCGATATCGAGGAATTTGGCATCCGCCTTCTCGTTCAACTCTTCAAAAGGCAGGATAGCTACCATCTCGTCGGCGACCTTCGCAGGGGTAACTATCTCTGAATCGGACAAACGTCCGAACCTGCGCATGGCAATCTCTACCCGCTCCATGGGAAGAAGAGCTGCATCGCGGATCAGATCGTTGGTATTTTCAATCTTATAGTCGAGATCATGCAAAATAAACGGATTGCTCTTCTCCTGGATTACCTCCAGAACCCTTCTGTCCAGACCGAGATGGTTGGCGATTCTCCGGTTATCCGTCGTCTCCGGAATCGCGGCAATCACCTCCTCCAACGATTTGACAGTTGAATCCGTCAGAAAGGCAAAGAAGAGAATGCGTGCATAATAGGCGGCGAGCCGTTTGTCGAGTTTATCGTCTTCCTCTGCCGAATTCGGCCGATCGGGTTGTTGATTGGGTTGATCGGTCGGTTCTGCATCTCTGTTTTCCGCCCCTTCCGGCGTATCGGGTGCGTCAGGCATATCAAGATCATCGCCCTTCCCTTTTGTTGGTTTAGTCATAAACCCTCCCTTTGCATCGACAGGAGCAATCCCCCGCAGAACATGGAGAATCTCAGCGTCTTCCAACAGAATGCTGTCGGTCGGGATATCCGATGCCTCGTCTAATACGCTGCGGTTTCGGGAATATTCACGAACCGCATCCGTAATATTGGTCGGAGTCGCTTCCTGCAGCTTATGTTTATTCAGTACGATGATAGGAGATATCGCCAACTCTTTTGCGATGCGGTCTCTCAAACTCGCATTACCCTGAACCTCCGTATTGACATTATAGAACTGTGATTTCAGCTCCTGCAACCGGAACATGCGATTCGGATCGAAATCCACCAACAATGTCTGCGGCTTCATGTTGTATTTGATAGTTCTTCCGCTTTCGCCTTTGAAGGTGGTAATGTATTGATTCTGCAAACGGAATATAGCCTGATCGTATTCCTGTGGAGATGCTGTTCCCTTGAGATAAAGCATCGTGTCCCATTGCGGAACGGTTGTTCCGGTCAGCATCCGGTTAACAGTCAACGTCAGAGTTTTGCGCCCCTCCTCTTCACAAGCCTTGATCTTCCCTTTGACAATATCCGTAGTCGTATATTTATGCTCTTCGTCAAAGCCTGCTATGTTGATAACGTCGTAGTACTGCAGATTTTTGAATCGGTCCTTTTCGCGTTGAATCAATGCGGCCATAGCGTCGCATGAGGCACGGAAAGGCAGCACGACAACAATATGACGGCACATCTTACTCTCCTTGATTTTGTCGTAATCGAGAAAGCCGAGCAGATTCTCATCCTCTTTTGTACCGTCGATTACCTCCAGCAAATCCAGGATCTCCGGTTCGTGTAAAAATTGCCGATGGCTGCCGTTTGCTTTAGGCGTCATCGAGCGAGGCCGGAACAACTCGGAAAATGCGTAGGTAATTCCTTTTTTACGCAATTCCTCCATCTTTTTCACGGAAGAGGCATTCGGATTGAACGCAAAGCGAATCATCTGTGGGAAACCATAATAAGGATTATCCCATTCGTTGCAGTCATCCTCTTTGAGATGCTCGTCATCCCACTGTTTCTGTGCGTCGATAATGTCCGTAAACTGGACAAAGGCAATAATGTCCTCCTTTTTGAATTCATCGCTCATCAAAATTCGGTATGGCGTTCCGGAAAGATGTATGCGAATTTTCGCATTCAAGACTTTGACAGCCTCGTCAACCTGATCGAGCGTTTCAAAGCCATCGACACTTTGCAGTTCTTTCTCAATCTGTGATTTGCTGAGGTTGTATTGTCGCAGGACCTTTCCGTAGGAAGCGCCACGGACGCCGTAATGTGTTTCATCAATAATCAGCAGATCAATCTGATGTTCAAAAACCTCTTTATGCTTTGCCTTGATCTCGTCTCCCTGCAGGTCTTGTAATGTCAGGCAAATCGCGACCTTGCCACCGGCTGCAAGAGTGTTTGAAACAGCCCTTTCATCACTTAGCAATGATTTGCTGTTCAGGAATTTATACTCGGCAAAGTAAACATGGCTCTCAACCGTCTTTTTCCACTCCTCCATGACATCGCCTTTAGCGGAAACGATAACCACAATTTTGGCATCCATCTCTTTGGCGCAGCACATGGCCGTGAAAGACTTGCCGAACCGCATTACGGCATACAGCAACAGGTTGTTGCGTCCGGCAGCCACGGCATTTCTGAAGTTGTCAATGACCTGCTGCTGATTGGCTCGGGGAGGATAGTTATCCGTTCGTTCGTAGGTAAATGTTTGAGGTAAGCGATCAGGAGAATAAAACTGATATTTGCCGTTTTTCTCCCGTGCACTTTGATATATGTCCGATATGGCCTCTTCCAGATCCGCGGTTGTTGCCCCTTCAAAGAACTCCTTTGAATAATAAGGCAGATCAAACGTTTCCGGCAATAACCGGGTCCTGCCTTTTTCTTGCTCCAAAAAGGCATGGACAGCAAAATCACGGAAAATAGTCTCTTCATCTATCTGTGCCGAATGCTCGTACTGCTGCACCAGATTCGGGAATATTTTTTTCCACTCGTCTAAACGTATTAGTACGCCTCGTGTCGTATCGCCGACTTTCAAGTAGTTGGGTACCGTTTCTGTCGAGAATGCATAGATATGCGGCTCGACCCGCCCTACGATCAAACCATCGAAAAGTGTTGTATCTATTTTTAGATTTGCGTCTGCCATACTATTTCCCTTTCTTTAACAGTGAGACAAAAGTCAGCGTTTTATTGCTGCTCCAATCTTTAATCTTGCAATAGGTGCCATTATGTTTGTGAATATTGCCTTTCCGGCAACCTTCACATTCTTGAACCGTTACGCTCGAATCAAACAGATTCCGGACTGTTTGTTGCACGCTATGGCAGCTTCCCGGGATCACCCCTTTCAAACCGTCCATCTGCCAAATGTTCCATGAAATGATGGAAGCAATATATTGCAACGAATTGAGTTGCGGCATTTTGCCAAACTTTGCTTTGTAATAGTCAATGAAGGTATATAAAAGAGCCTCCCGGGCAAGAACGAGGTTGTCTCCCTGCCATTCATAACCGTAAACACTCATATATGCCGATTGGGCAGCTTTTAGCCATTCGCTTGTGGTCTCCGTATTTTCCCCGACAATACGTAATTTTCTATCGAGCAATCCTATCCTTCGTTCTATCGGTATCGGCTCTCCGGTTACGGAATCATATCGGCTCACCAGATAGGGAGCCTCTCCACAGGTGATTTCAAGGCGATTCTCTTTGACGTAATCATGCCACGTTTTATTTTCAGGAAATACTATTTTTCCCTCTGATGGAATCCACGAATGTGAACCGTCAGGATTATCCACCTCTCTATTAAATACATTTTCCCGTCCAAACCAAGCATTGTCAATAAGATTGTTTTGCTTGTTGCAGATCCATGACGGAGTGAAAACTTCGGCCATTTCACGACTGCGCTGTTGCTGCATTTCACGACTTTTGACGGCACGAGGCTTGATTATTTCTCCATTTTTACCCGTAATAGCATTTATTGTTATTTGATCTCCATACTGATATCCGACACCTAATTCGGCATAATTGTTTGTCGCCCAAAATATATTGACTTGACAGTCTTCCGTACTTAAAGTTCGATCCATCAGCAGCATCGAGAGCAGCTCGGATGACCGTTCAAGAATTTCGTTTTCGCGAATATCAGCTTGAAATGTATTATTAGTCATATAGTTCACGTTTCCCTCTTTGTTATCTTTCTAATTCCCGTTTCAGCCACACTACCATGACAGGGTCTGGAATCACCACCTGACATTTCTCGATCTCTATAAGTTCTTTTTTGACCAAAGCCCGTTTTAAAATACTGACATTGGCTGACGAACCGAGCTGATATTTATGCAGAACCTCCTGTGTAGTAAACTCGCTGTGAACTCCATCTATAACAGCTCGCAGAAAATTCATCTGATATGTTGTCAGACTCTCGGTCTGCTTTTCAAATAACGGAGTGTTCTGGTCGATGATATCCTGATAGGCTGCCTCGAAATCCTGCTCTGTTGCAACTTTATCCGTATGAACCCATACTAACCATGCCAACTGCTGCACATACGAAGAATGATTATCCACTCTTTGGCATATCTTCTCGGCCAACTCTTCCGGGATTTGTTTGCCGGTAACTTCAAACCGTCTGCAAATATACTCTATCCAATCTCGTGTCCCGATTTTTGACAGATAAATTGTATCTCCGAATTTATAAAACGGATAACTCTTTTTCTCGAACAGTTCGTTCATCAGATGTTTCTTGCTTCCGAAAAGGCAATAGGACACGGATTTCTGCAACTGCCAAACCGAGCGCAAGCGCTTCTGAAAGGTTTTGGAATCCTTGAACTCTGCAATCTGTTGGAACTCATCAATGCAAACAACGATACTGCAACCTTTCTTTTGAGCTATTTTCTCGGGCAGATGCAGAATTTCATCGATGTCGTTGCTTTTGGGATTCATTTCAAGCGATATGGAGAAATCCTTCATCGGGTCTATACCCATCGATATTTTAGGGGTGATTCGCGAAAGAAACAACTTGACATTTTCAAGCCACTCATCCAATTTCGAAGATGTTTGTTTGAGAACAGCAACAGCAAACGCATCATAAAAATCCTGCTCACTACGACAGGAGAAAATATCAAGATACACAACTTTCAATTTGTCAGATTGTGCCAAACGACACACTTTCTGTACCAATGAGGTCTTACCCCATCGACGGGGTGAAATCAGTACTGTGTTTACGCCATAACGGAAGTTCAACAACAAACGCTCCGTCTCTTTCTCCCGATCAGTAAAGTTATCCCCCGAAGTTGCCACACCGAATATAAAAGGCTTATTCTCCATCATCTTCAATTATTATTCTGATGCAAAGATAGTAAATATTGTTATTACTAACAACATTATTACTAATAAAAATATTACAATCCCTCGATGAGGTCTATCTTCTATGTTTAAATTTCTCTTTGGTCAGATGTATGTCAAACATTCATAGTATAATAGAACTATCCTCGATATTATAAGTTTGTCAATTCCATTCTCCTTTATACTTGCCCGTGTACCACGATTTTTCGAGGGAGCCAAAACCTCGCAAGCCAGTCGAAGACAGGTGTTTTCAGACACACTTTTTGTAACAATATCAAAAACATCCTTATTTACACGTATAAGCTGTTTAATAATCGATTATTTTTCCGGCACGCAATGCCGCCAACACTGCTTTTAATTCAAAATAACTGTAATCTTCTCCAAGGACGTCACGTGCTGCACTGAGAGAAGGGTCCCGACATTCGACAAAATACTCTTTCATCAGTTTTATCTTATCATCAGTAACGAAAGAACGGACATCCATACATCCTTTCTGAATAATCTTACATATATGATTCTCTACAGTAGTTTTCGATATACCCCTTTCTCTGCTTACATCTTCTATTGTTAAACCTCTGTCAAACAATTCTTTAGTCTTATTCTCGGTATCTGTCAAAATATCAGAGTCTATATCTTTTTTCTTATCTTCTACAACATCAAAGCCCTGAGAAGACAACACCATATTGATAATCTCGGCACCGAATTTCTTTATCTTCGTCAGTCCGAGTTTTGCTATACGTTTAAGGTCACTCCTATTTACCGGTTTATTTCTCACTATTTCTTCAATAACTTTTTTAGGAAGAATCTGTACCTGAGTCACATTATTATCATCAGCTTTTTCTTTTCTCCAATCCATCAAAGTGTTATACAGCAATCTGTCCTCCTTTGACATCTTTAATTCCTGACGTTTCAAGTCTTTCTTATTGAACACGAAATCGACGTGCGCCTTGTTGCGCACTCGCAGATAGTCTTTCACGTCAAAGCCCTTGCCGGCGATATCGAGACATCTGTTTTTTACAAACACCACCTCCGACAAAGCCACCAATGCTTCCTGAATATCATTATTAACAGCGACATTCTCAGTATCCAACGCGAGTGTCCTGATATCTTCCAATACAGCAATGGATTTTTTAAAATATTCGCATCCTTTTATTATACGTCCTTGCAACACAGCATTATTCTCAACATCCGACTGCTGCGCCACCATGACATCTATCTGTTTTTTGAATCTCTGTGCCACTGTTACTACATTGTTATAAATAACACTTTTCAGTTCAAAGCCTTTTTCTATTACTTTTCTGTCAAAAATATTCTTATTCTCGAACACCACATTGAAGAGTTTGGCAAGTCTTTCATCAAGTTCTTTAAAATCAAACAATTCTATCAACATAGAATATTCATATCTCTCCTTGTCGGACTGCATCTGGTTCTCATCCGGGTTTTTCTTTTCCATATCGCAAAGAAAACTACTGATATTGTAGTCCGGTGTCAACGTTCTACTTGTCAACTTGGAACGAAGTACGAGACCCTCTAATGAAGTACAACGGCTCAATGCCACATATATCTGTCCATGAGCAAAAGCCCTTGAAGCATCTATGACAAGTTTGTCAAAAGTAAGCCCCTGGCTTTTGTGAATAGTAATAGCCCACGCCAATTTCAAAGGTATCTGTTGGAATGACCCCAAGACATTCTCCTCTATCTCGCCAGTTTTCTCGTTCACGACATATTCCACGTTTTCCCATTTTACCGGAGTCACCTTTACTATCTCGTCTTTACATCTCACCATGACAGTACCATTATCATCATCAAAATCCATCACCTTGCCTATTTTGCCATTATAATATGCTTTTTCCACAGACGGGTCATTTTTCACGAACATGACCTGTGCATTGACTTTCAATACGAGTACATCTTTAGTAGGATATGAGTTTTCCGGAAAATTCCCATTAATATCAGCATGAAATATCTTCTTTTTTGTATCCAAAGATGCCATTTTGTCTTCATTGAAATCATCGACCTGACTGTTATGTGTCATCAAAGTGACATAACCATCCTCTTCGTCAGGTTTAAAATCCGGACGATAGCATTTGTTAAGCATTGCCAACCCCGTCGAGTCCAACCTGTTGTCTCTCACCTTATTGAGTAAATCCACGAAGTCTTTGTCAGCCTGTCGATAAACATGGTCAAGTTCAACGCTGATATATGAAGACTTTTGCAGCACATGACTATCGAAAAAATAAACCGATTTATAATAAGGTTTCAACAGCTCCCATTCTTCCTGTTTGGCAACCGGTGCCAACTGGTGAATATCGCCTATCATCAACATCTGTACGCCTCCAAAAGGTTTGTCGGAATGACGAAGACCGCGTAACACCGAATCCACGGCATCGAGCAAATCAGAACGTACCATGCTTATCTCATCGATGACTATAAGGTCAAGGCTGCGTATCAACTTCATTTTCTGTTTTCTTATCTTCTTTATGTTGCGTGATGCAAAAGGGATCACAACATCCGCACTGTCAATAACTCTGACATCATCAGGTATTTGTGGACCAAAAGGCATCTGAAAAAACGAATGAATGGTCATACCTCCCGCATTGATGGCTGCCACACCCGTAGGTGCAAGTATCACCATACGTTTAAACGTGGTAGCGGCAAGATCCCTCAAAAATGTAGTTTTGCCGGTGCCTGCCTTACCGGTAAGAAAGATGTTCCTATCGGTGTTTTCAACATAAAATCTCACCAATTCAAGATTATAATTATAACTGTTGACATTATCCATCGGACTAAACTTTGGCGAGACGAAGTTACGCAATAATTCTTAACAATATTGTTGTTATATCTTAAAAAATAACATTTCTTTTTGAACATTATTTTATACTTTTGGTTTATATCAATGAAAATAAAATAAAATTCTTTTTCATTTTTTTAGATACCCTTTTCATATCATTACTACTCCGAAAGATGGCCGGAAACCCAAACCGGCTGTCTTTTACTTGACATAAAGCAAAATGTAATATATTTGCAACATGGCCGGTATCTATATACATATTCCTTTTTGCAAAAGCAAATGCGCATATTGCAGTTTTTTCTCTTCCGTAGATCAACGGCAATGCAGTGAATACATAGATGCATTGAAAAGAGAAGCCTTGTCGAGACGCACCTATATAGGTGATGAAGAAGTGCATACAATATATTTCGGCGGAGGCACTCCTTCTCTACTGACTGCCAAACAGATAGATTCTATATTAAAGTTATTGAAAGATAATTACAACATTGACAGCGAACCTGAGATAACCCTCGAAGCCAATCCCGATACCATCGACAGGACATCATTGAAAGACTTCAAAGAGGCAGGTATCAACCGCATTAGCATAGGAATACAGAGTTTCTTCGATGATGATTTAAAATATCTATGCCGGCGTCACAACTCGCAGCACGCTTTACAAGTAATCGACGACATCAATGCCATTGGATTTTCCAAAAGCACCCTCGACCTTATATACGGCATTCCTACTCTTACAGATGAGAAATGGAATAAAAACCTCGACATTTTCTTCTCTACAGGAATGAAGCATTTGTCGGCATACGCCCTCACCATAGAAAACAATACTGTTTTAGGACAGAGTATTGCTAAAGGCACTGCCAAAGCCGTCAACGAAGATGAAAGCATACGTCACTATGAGATATTGACACAACGCACTGAACAACAAGGATTCATACATTACGAGATATCCAACTTCGCCATGCCGGGACATTACTCCAAACACAACAGTATCTATTGGACCGGAGGCAACTATCTCGGGTTGGGAGCCGCTGCTCATTCCTATAACGGCATATCTCGACAGTGGAACGTTTCCAATATCAAACAATATATTAAAACAGCAGGTGTCAGCAACAGCATTATCGAGAAAGAATCTCTCTCACTTAACGACAGATACAACGAATATGTCATGACATCACTGCGAACATTTTTCGGCTGCGACACTGAACAGATACGGAACTCTTTCGGCAACGAATATGCCTCACATTTTGAACGACTCATAAAAAAACATTTAGATACAGGCATGGTTAAGAAAAAAAACAGTACCTTTATATTATCAAACCGTGGGATGTTATTTGCCGACGGCATAGCAGCAGAACTGTTTGTTTGAAATATTTATTTTGCGAATCATTTTTTTATTATCTTTACACCCGTAAAAATTTAATGTGTCTTAACTAAAACTACAGGCATGAAGTCATTTTGGAAAATCATCTCATCAATATTTTTTACTTTAACTGCTCTGATTGCAATATTCGAGGTGTTTCGTTGCGGACAATTTGTATTCAATTCCTGCAAAACCGGTGATTATTTCGGTTATATTTTCCTTGCAGCAGGTCTGTTACTATATTTCATAGTTGAAAGACTGTTTTTCAGAAAAAATCTCGATATTTTACAAACCATGTCGCATGAAGGGGCGCACATGCTCGTTGGAGGTCTTTTCCTGAGACGAAGGATATATGAATTTCATGCCAAATCAAAAGACAGCATGGCTCCCGACGAATCAAACCTCGGTTTTGTTACAATCGGAACAAAAAATCCCAACATACTGTTTTATCTCGCACCTTACACCTTACCATATTTGACATATATTCTATTGTTAATAAGACTGATGATAAAAGACGAATGTCTGCCTATAATTGATGTTATCATCGGTATTACTCTCATGTTTTATCTGAAAGTTTGGAAAAAAGACACCAGATTCGACCAGACAGACCTGAAAACATGCGGCATTTTCCGTTCCGTGGTATTTATCATAACTTTCGTGATTTTCAACATCTCAATAATATTATATTCCATGGGAAGCGTTCAAAAGGTTCCCATAAACGTCATCGATGCGTTTGTCATGTATTTCAAACAATTCTATAATGATATTTTATGGCTGATATCTTTATTCTGATTTTTTAACTAATTAAATATACATTATGAAATTATTAAACATAGCAATGGTAATAACAATGGCAGCAGTTATTACAAGTTGTGGAGAACCACAAAAAAAACAGACACAAGACACCCAAAAAGACGGAAAAAACTATGCGGAAATGGCTAATCAGTATGCCAAAGTCACCTTGACCTCCGACATAAGCCATCTGAGTGACAACGAGAAGAAGATGCTCGATTATCTTTTTGAAGCAGGCAAGATTATGGATGACATCTTCTGGACACAAAACTTCGGTGGTGACAAGGAAGAATTTCTCAACAGCATCACAGACCCAGATGCTCGTATCTTTGCTGAAATAAATTACGGACCATGGGATCAACTCGACGGTCTTAAAAGTTTCATCGACGGATACGGGGCAATGCCTGCAGGTGCCAATTTCTATCCTTCCGACATGACGATAGAAGAATTCGAAGAATGGGATAACCCTGACAAGACAAGTCTTTACACCTTAATACGACGTGACAATAACGGAAACTTACAGACTGTTTGGTATCACGATGCTTACTCAGAACAAATAAAAACGGCTGCAGATCTGCTGATGAAGGCTTCAGAACTCGCCGGCGACAAAGAATTTGCCAATTATCTTAAACTGAGAGCCGATGCACTGCTCACCGACGAATATTTCGAAAGCGACATGGCTTGGATGGATGTTCGCAACAATAATGTCGATTTTGTGGTAGGTCCTATAGAAAACTATGTAGATGCTCTGTTCGGATACAAGGCTGCTCATGAGGCATTCATTCTTATCAAAGACCAGGACTGGAGCAGCAAACTCTCACATTATGCTGAACTCTTGCCTGAGCTTCAAACCAAACTTCCTGTAAAAGAAGAATACAAGAAAGAAAAACCCGGCAGCGATGCTGACCTCGCCGTCTATGACGTGGTATTCTACGGAGGAGACTGTAATATGGGAAGCAAGACCATTGCCATCAACCTTCCCAATGACGAAAAGGTACAACTTCAAAAAGGCACGCGCAAATTACAGTTGAAAAATGCCATGCAAGCCAAATTCGATAAGATATTGGTTCCAATCTCCAATGTGCTTATGACACCGGAGTCACGCGACAATGTCAATTTCGATGCATTCTTTGCCAATGTGATGTTCCATGAAGTAGCCCACGGACTCGGCATCAAAAACACCTTAGACGGCAAAGGCACTGTACGTCATGCTCTTAAAGAACAATATTCTGCCATAGAAGAAGCCAAAGCCGACATTCTCGGACTGTTCCTCGTCACTAAACTGTATGAGATGGGAGAATACAACAACTCAACTTTACTTGAAAACTACACCACATTCATGGCTGGTATCTTCCGTTCGGTGCGTTTCGGCGCAGCATCAGCTCACGGCAAAGCCAATATGTTGACATTTAACTTCTTAGAGAGAGAAGGAGCTTTCACACGCAATGCCGAAGGATTGTATTCCATAGATTTTGACAAGATGAAACTCGCAGTAGAAAAACTCGGCGGCGAGATACTCGTGGCACAAGGCGATGGCAACTATGATTTCGTTAAGGAATGGATCGCCACTGACGGTATCATCAAACCTACACTACAACAAGATCTTGACAAAGTCAATTCTATGGGTATTCCAAAAGATATTTATTATGAGATGGGACCCCAATATTTAAAATAAGACACACATTATATATAGAAAATACATAATCTGACAAGAGACGGCTTTGCCACCATGATAAACATCATCCGACAAAGCCGTTGAATTTTTTAATCAATTGTTTTCCATTATTTATAAGTTAAAAAAATAAGAAACCACTTTTTTAATTCATTTATAATATTTTTTGTATTTTTGCCAATCCATTCATTGCACACTTGAGAAGTGATTTTTTTATAATTTTTATTGAAGAAATTAACATTTCGGTATGCAATTTGTGATAGAGTTCAAAATTCTTTATCAAAGAAATATTAACGTTAAATTTAAATCTAATAAAATGAGAAAAGTATCATTATTAATTGCCCTTTTTGTTTTATGTATGATGGGCAAAGTACGTGCTGACGAAGGAATGTGGCTTCCTATGTTCGTCGAACGTTTGAATTATGTTGACATGCAAAAAATGGGTCTTCAGTTGACTCCTGAAGAGCTTTACAGTATCAACAGCAGCAGTTTAAAAGATGCCATTGCCGGTCTTTCCGAAGGTGACAAACCGCGTGGTTTCTTCTGCACAGGCGAAATAGTTTCACAAAACGGTCTTTTATTCACCAACCATCACTGCGGATACGGTTATATTCAAAAACTCAGTACTGTAGAACATGACTATCTCACAGAAGGCTTTTGGGCAAAAGACTATAGTGAAGAACTTCCTGCTGAAGGCATGTCGGCATCATTCCTCATCAGAATGGAAGATGTAACCGATGAAGTGCTCAGTGTTGTAAGTGATACCATGAGTTTTACAGATCGTTCCAAAGCCATCAGAGAAAAAATAGCTGAAATAGAAGAAGCTGCCTCTGAAGATGGCAAGTATAATCCTGTAGTAAAAGGATTTTTCGAAGGCAATGAATACTATTTATTTATATATCAAACATTTACAGATGTACGTCTTGTAGGCACACCTCCTTCTTCAATAGGCAAGTTCGGCGGTGATACCGACAACTGGATGTGGCCACGTCACACCGGCGATTTCTCCATTTTCCGCGTTTATGCCGATGCTGATGGTAATCCTGCTCCATATTCACCCGACAACAAACCGCTCCGGCCAAAACACTATCTCCCTATTAGCATTGACGGCGTCCAACCTGATGACTTTACCATGATTTGGGGATTCCCGGGCACTACTGAGCGTTATATGTCTTCCTATGGCATCGATTATAACGTAGATACTTTCTATCCAATAGTCGTTGACGTATTCAAGATGCAAACCGACATAATGGATGAGTTTATGCAGAAAGATCCCGCAGTAAACATCATGTATGCTGATGACAAAGCAGGCCTTGCCAACACATGGAAAAACTTCATCGGACAAATCACCATGTTACGTAAAAACAAAGTTGCAGAAACCAAGACAGAGCTTGAAAACAGTTTCATGGAATGGGTTAATGCAGATCCAAAACGCGTGGAAGAATACGGTGAAATACTTGACACTCAAAAGGAGATGTTCGATATACTCAACAGCATTTCCAAAAACGTTTATTATCCTAATTTCATAGGTCAGGTCGGTGCCATAGGATTATCGACAGTATTTTATGATTATTATAAAGTAGCTTCCGACAAAGAAAGTTCCAAAGAAGAAAAAGCCGCTGCTGCTGAAGCACTGAAAGAAATAGATGTTGACGAGTTGTTCGCTGAAACATATAAACCTTTAGAAGACAAGACTTTGGTTGAGATGATAAAACTTTATATGTCTAAATTCAGCGATGAAGAACTCCCGGCTTTCATGATGACAATGAAAAAGAAATACGGCAATGCAGAAGACTTCGCCAATGCCATATTGGAAACTTCAATATTTACAACCCCTGAATCCATGAAAGCTTTCATCGAAAAACCCAATGTCAAGAAATTGGAAAAAGACCTTGCTTTCCAAACTTTCATGGCATTGCAGGAACAAATCATGACCAATATTGCTCCTTACCAGACAGCCATGTTGGCTATAAGCGAGACAAACCATCTTTTCGTAAAAGGACTTCGTGAATATTATGCCGAGACACAACCTGACAAACACCTTTATCCGGATGCCAACTCTACATTGAGGATGAGTTACGGCTCTGTTAAAGATTATCAACCTGCAGATGCTGTCTCTTATGACTACATCTGTACTGCCAACGGCATACTTGAGAAATATATACCAGGAGACTATGAGTTCGACGCTCCTGCCAAACTGCTTGAACTTATCGAAAACAAAGACTTTGGTCGTTATGCTGACAAGAATGGCGAACTCGTCGTATGTTTCCTTTCTACTAACGATATCACCGGCGGCAACTCCGGCAGCCCTATCATGAATGGCAAAGGCGAATTGTTGGGCCTAGCCTTCGACGGCAACTGGGAAGCCATGAGCGGCGATGTCAATTTCGAACCAAGACTCCAACGTACCATAAATGTTGATATACGTTATGTCCTGTTTGTTATAGATAAATTGGCAAATGCTCAGAACCTCATAAATGAATTGGATATCCGTAAGAGCTGTGACAACAGCAATGCTGCTGATACTATCGATACCAATGCTGCTGATATCAGCGTTGACAAGATATAAAAATCAGTTTTGTTAAAAAAAGCGTGTCAATAATATATTTTGGCACGCTTTTTTAATATCAAACTAAAATACAAAACCATTTTTGTTAATGTGACATAATAAAAAAGGTTGAACCTCTAAAAGTCAAACCCTTGATTTTATCAAAAGCAAATTCCATTAGACGACGAATCTTCCTATTGGCATCAGCCGTCTTGAAAAAGGCTTATACGATACTGACAATATAGGAGCAACCTGTTTGCGTTTAAACTCATTGGCATTGACAAGTCTGATCACCTTATTCACCAAAGCTGAATCAAATCCTTGTGCTACAATGGCATCAGGACTTTGAGAACATTCCACATATTGATAAAGTATGGCATCTAACACAGGATAATCCGGAAGGCTGTCCGTATCTTTCTGGTCGGGACGAAGCTCAGCAGAAGGGACCTTTTCTATAGTATGCCACGGTATTATCTCACTTTCGCGATTTATCCAGCGAGACAATCCAAAAACATCAGTCTTGTAAACGTCACCTATCACCGACAAACTGCCGCACATATCACCATACAAAGTCCCATAACCTACAGCCGCCTCGCTTTTGTTACTGGTATTCAATAATATATTGCCAAATTTGTTGGAATATGCCATTAAAATGACAGCTCTAATCCTTGCCTGCAGATTCTCTTCTGTGACATCAAAAGGAAGACCTTTGAATACAGGACTCAACGTATCCTGTAATGTATGAAACGAATCTTTTATTGGTATTATATAATAAGGTGAACCAAGATTCTTTGCGAGAGCTTCTGCATCACTCACAGAATGACCTGTGGAAAATTCGGAAGGCAACAATATCGCTGTAACATTTTCATTACCTAAAGCTGCTGCTGCCAATGTCATCACTAAGGCTGAGTCTATGCCACCTGACAATCCCAAAACTGCCTTACTGAAACCCTGTTTTTGAAAGAAATCACGAATGCCAAGTATCAAAGCATTGTACAAAGACTCGTACTTTGATGGTATTTCCTGATTGTCAGAGCGTTTCATACTGATAAGCAACTCCATTGGGACATTCTTCACCACAGTCTCGAAAAATGGCAGGCTATCCACCACGTATGCATTATAACCAAACACCATAGAACCTCCATCATAGATATAATCCGTGGAAGCTCCAACCTGATTGACATATATCAATGGTCGTTCATATTTTAATACAGTCTGTCTCAAAACATTACGACGTTGTTCCGCATGTTGGCAAATGAACCTGTCAGCAGCAATATTGACAATAAGATCAGGCTGTTGAGGCATAAGCTCATCCACCCTGTTGCTAATAAGGATATCGTCACCGCTATTATTACACATATCATCACCTATGGTAATTGCGAACTTATGACAACCTACCTTTAAAATATCATTCTCGTCAGAAGGTTCGAAATACTCAGCCTCATACCTGTCAGAAATACCCAACTGTTTCTTTTTAAACACTTTACGTTGTCCTTGAAACATATACACTGCAGCATTAAACAAAGGTTTGCCCTTACCGCTATTATTACGTATGGGAGCTCCGACAAGAATAGGAATATTGTCACAACGTGATGCTATCTCATCAAGTGCCTTCTCACATTTATCTATAAACCAATCATATTGCAACAATCCGTATGATGGGCATCCGCATAATGCCATCTCGGCAAAAACCACGAGAGAAGAACCTGCCGACTGTTGTGCTACAGCGATAATCTTTTCCTTATTGCCTTCTATGTCTCCGACAACATAGTCCAATTGCGCTAATGTCACTTTCATATAATAACAATTAAAACATAAAACCTATTTCGAAATTAATACTGCTACCTTTGATATTATGGTTAAGGGAACCTCCGTCAACAATATTGGTAAAGTTATCATTAAGAGATACTGCTGCTGTGACACAACTCGATTTAAGCACTATAAGTTCCAGACCCAACTTTACTATCAAAGCATTACGAATATTCTTGTATTTCACATCATTGACATATTCAACATCATCTTTGTACGTTGTAGTCTTATCACTGAGCAAAAAACCAAGACCATAAGCCACTTCACCAAAGATTCTAAAATCTCCCACCTTGGATGTCCTCATCTTCAACCCTATAGGTATCTGGACATATTTCAGATTTATGTCATTTCTCCATTCCCCGTCACTCGGTTCTTCCATTGGATTACTGTCAAACAAATAACTTCCCTTGACAGAAATAATATCGAAACCCGTACTGATACCGTAATTCTCTACAAAATAAAAATTACCTGCAAACCCCCAATTCAGGTTGAATTCATTAGATACCCCATCCAATCCTTTCATGTCAGTTTTAATCCAACTGAAGCCAGGAGAAACTTTCAAACCGAACTGAAACGGCTTATATTGAGCCTTGACGCTCAAAGTCAACAAAATAAAAAACAAACTTAAATAAATAGTCTTTTTCATATCGTAATATTATGATTCACAAAAATACAAATTATAAGTAAAAAATATTGTTTAATTGAAAAAAAATGTATCTTTGTAAAAATTTTAAATTGAAGAATCATGAAAAAACTTGTCTTATTACTTGCCGTGTTGTTCTCGGTAAACGTTGCCATGGCACAATTCGATTTCTGTTTAGGTCCTAAAATAGGTTACCAGACACAATCCTTATCATACAAAAAAGCTGATATTCAAAAAGGTTTCAAAAACAATTTCATCGGAGGCGTTTTTGCCCGTGTCACTATCAGTAATTTCATAATTCAACCCGAATTTTTATTCTATAAATCAGGTAAAGTCTTCAATTTCGACGTGGACCCTACTTTTAGCCAATCCGGCATTGCCGTTAATCCAAGTATAACATTGAACCAAACCAACATGTCATTACCTATCTTCTTGGGTTATCAAATCGACGGCAAACTGATAAAAGTAAGAGGCAACATAGGACCTGTCATTTATTTTACCCTTAAACAAGATACTGAATTCAATGAAAACGATATCCCGGAAAGCGTGAATGCCAATAATGTCAAAGTAAAAAACACCACTTTGGGTGCAGCATTCAATGTAGGTGTAGATTTATGGAGACTTACTTTGGATATCAATTACAGTTTAGGATTGTCAAATGTCATTGGCGACGATTTCAATCTTTATAATATCGCAACCGGCGATCCAATAAATGTCCCGATAGATAAAACAAGACAAAACATGTTTACTGTGACATTAGGTTTTAAATTCTTATAAGAATTTTTATTTTTTCTTAAAATACTATAGAATCCATTGTCACTGAAGACAATGGATTCTTATTTTATAACAGAACCTGTGATGAAACACCTATTAAAAAAAATCATACTGACGACATTGTTGGTGTCGTCAATCTTACCGGGCATGGCTCAAGAACAGCCGAAAAGAAATACTTTGGGAATTAAAGCCGGATATGTTATCAATCATTTTGATTACGAAGATGCATCTATCAAAGCCGGATTGAAAAACAGTTTCATTGTCGGTATGTTTGACAGACAGTATTTTACTGACAAATTGTACATACAAGCAGGTATCAACTACACTACTGTTTGCGGAGATGCTTCAATAGACACCTCGGTATATCTCAAAGACGCCAAAATCATTGTCAACGATGCCATATATCAAGCAATGACAGAATATCAACAATATGCCGGTCTGGCTCCATATTTAAGCAATGTCTTGATAAATCAATTGGGATTAGGTACCTTGAATGCCGAATTGAAAATCAACACAATCAATATTCCTTTAATGTTAGGTTATCAATTTACAAATGATGAAGTTATATTTGGTTTACATGGAGGTGTTGCTGCAGACATCTTTGCAAGTCACAAAACCTCATTGAAAGGCTCTTTTGCCAACATCTTAGGCCGTGAGACTGTCGATTTCGACCTCAATAAAATACATATAGGCACCCAATTAGGTTTATCAATTGAGGTAAAACATTGGATCTTCGACATCAGCGGTTATTACGGATTATCCAAATTATTCAATGGCAATGGATTGAAGATTCATCAAAACGAAATGACAACTCATTTCAAACCTTATATCACAAATATCATAAACAGTATTGTCAATCAATACAGCAGCAGCATTCCAGAACTTCAGGACCTTGACATAACAGATGCCGAACTTGATGCAATAACCGAAGAATTTTACCGCACATTATCCGACATGGACACCGGCGATCTCACCAAGGCACACCGTTATTGTTTCATGTTCACCGTTGGTTACAAACTGTGATGTCAATCTTCATGAAGAGGGTCAGCCAATCTTGCCGATAGATACTGTCTGTTCATTCTGGCGATGTTGGTAACCGAAATACTCTTAGGACATTCTGCCTGACAGGCATAAGTGTTGGAACAGTTGCCGAAGCCAAGCTCATCCATCTTACGCACCATTTTTTGCACTCTCTCCCGAGCCTCCACCTGTCCTTGAGGCAACAAGGCGAACTGCGACACCTTAGCCGACACGAAAAGCATTGCACTGGCATTCTTACATGTCGCCACACAAGCACCACAACCTATACATGATGCGGCATCCATGGCGAGGTCTGCATCTTTCTTGTTGACCAAAATGGCATTGGCATCAGGAACACCGCCTGTATGACACGACACGAAGCCTCCTGCCTGTATTATGGCATCCAAAGCAGAACGATCCACCATGAGATCTTTTATGACAGGAAAAGGTTTGGCACGCCATGGTTCTATCGTTATAGTCTCTCCATCGCGGAATTTACGCATGTGCAACTGACATGTGGTAGTATTCTTGAAATTACCATGAGGATGCCCGTTGATATACAACCCGCAGGCTCCGCATATACCCTCTCTGCAGTCATGATCAAACGATACAGGGTCTTCCCCTTTTCTCACCAATGTCTCGTTGAGGATATCCAACATCTCCAAAAAAGAAGCCTCAGCAGGAACGTCATTAAGCTCATAATCAACGAACTTACCCTTACTCTTTGCATCAGCTTGTCTCCATATTTTCAATTTGAAATTCATACGATATCATTTAATATTATTCCTTGACTACATTAAAAACAACATTATTTATAATTGCGTTGTTTCACCTCCACATTTTCGAATTCAAGTTCCTCCTTATGCAAGACAGGGGCATTGTCATTCCCCTTATATTCGTATGCTGCAACAAAAGAAAAGTCCTTGTCATTACGCAGCGCCTCTCCGTCAGCAGTCTGATATTCAATTCTAAAATGCCCTCCGCACGACTCCTCCCGCATCAATGCGTCGCGAGCTATCAACTCACCCATTTCAAGGAAATCTGCCACTCTCAATGCTTTTTCCAACTCATTATTCATCCCGTCACGACGCGGCACCCTGACATCATGCCAAAACTCGGCTCTTAAGTCTCTTATCATATCCACAGCTTTCATCAATCCTTGTTTCTCTCTTGCCATACCAACATATTCCCACATGATATTACCAAGATGTTTATGTATTGTATCCACTGTTGTCTTGCCATTGACATTCAGCAGGTTGTCAATATGCCTTTGCACCTCTTTTTCTGTTTCAACGAAAGCATTGTCAGAAACAGGAACAACAGGTTCCCTTATCTGGTCTGCAAGATAATTCTGAAGAGTATAAGGCAATATGAAATAACCGTCCGACAAGCCCTGCATCAATGCGGAGGCACCAAGACGATTAGCACCATGGTCGGAGAAATTGGCTTCACCGGCGGCGAACAGACCTTTCACCGTAGTCTGCAACTCATAGTCAACCCACAAGCCACCCATAGTATAATGGACAGCAGGATATATCATCATCGGAGTGTCATACGGGTTTTCATCCACAATACGTTCATACATCTCGAACAAATTGCCGTAACGTTCCTCAACATTATGTTTGCCAAGTCTTTGTATAGCCTCTTTAAAGTCGAGGAACACCGCTCTGCCCGTATTGTTGACGCCGAACCCATCGTCACAACGCTCTTTGGCAGCCCTCGATGCCACATCGCGAGGCACCAGATTGCCGAAAGCCGGATAACGGCGTTCAAGGTAATAGTCTCTGTCCTCTTCAGCAATATCGGAAGCCTTCATCAAGCCTTTACGCAACCGTTCTGCCACATCTTTATCCTTAGGTGTCCAGATACGGCCATCGTTACGCAGGCTTTCGCTCATCAATGTCAGTTTAGACTGATAGTCCCCGTGCACAGGTATGCAGGTAGGATGAATCTGAGTAAAACACGGGTTTGCCATAAAAGCGCCTTTCTTATAAGCATGCCATATAGCAGAACCATTGGAAGACATGGCATTTGTTGACAAGAAGAACACATTGCCATAGCCTCCTGACGCTAACACCACGGCATGAGCCGAATAACGTTCCAAAGCACCTGTTACCAAATTACGCACTATCACACCTCGTGCTCTGCCATCAACTATTACAATGTCCATCATCTCACGCCGTGTAAACATCTGCACCGTACCTCTTGCCACTTCTTTACTCAAGGCTCCGTAAGCACCGAGCAACAACTGTTGTCCGGTCTGCCCGCGAGCATAGAAAGTACGCGACACCTGAGCGCCTCCGAAAGAACGATTGGCAAGCATGCCGCTGTATTCACGCGCAAAAGGAACGCCCTGCGCCACACATTGGTCAATGATATTATTGCTCAACTCGGCAAGACGATATACATTAGCTTCGCGTGCCCTGTAATCGCCACCTTTTATAGTATCATAAAACAATCGCCAGATACTGTCGCCGTCATTGGGATAGTTCTTTGCCGCATTGATACCGCCCTGTGCCGCAATACTATGGGCACGCCGAGGGCTGTCCTGTATGCAGAACACTTTTACATTGAACCCCATCTCACCCAACGAAGCAGCCGCTGATGCTCCGGCAAGTCCGGTACCTATCACAATGATGTCAAGTTTACGCTTATTGGCAGGATTTACAAGTTGCTGCCCTGCTTTATAAGAATTCCACTTCTCTCTTATGTCTCCTAAAGGGATTTTTGAATCTAATATGTTCATAATCAATATATTAACCAATAATAAACCACTACTGACACAAACATCAACACTATCAATGCCGCCAATATTCTACCAATTATATCTATCCTGCGTTGCCACACATTGTTGTTCCATCCTATAGACTGCATCACACTTGAAATGCCATGCGACAGATGAAACCACAGAGCGGCGAGCCATATCAGATATATTATGCTATAGTAAGATTCCGAAAAGATGCTGCGTATTTTCTCCATGCCCGATGCAGGCGCTTTACCTTGTATCTCAGCCCATTGCATGTCATACCAGAAATTCATGAGATGCAATACAATGCCGCATAGCACGATAACACCTATCACCAACATGTTTTTCGCCGCCCACGACACATCGTTCTGACGTCCCACTACAGCATAACGTTGCTTGCCTCTTGCACGCCAGTTTTGATAAGAAAGCACAAAAGCATACACAAAATGTAAAACTACCATGAATGCCAATATCACAGTAGCTACAAGTGCATACCAGTTGGCTCCGAGAAACTCGCATATCATTTCATATCCATCGGGAGATATTATTGAAACTACATTCATTGCACCATGAAACAACAGAAAAAAGACCAATAGACCTCCCGTTATTGCCATGATAAGTTTCTTTGTCACAGACGATAAAGATTTTTTTTTATTCATTGTTACAACATTTTGAATTATATATTCATAAATTAATCTTAACTTTGGTGCAAATTTAGCAATTTTATCTCTATTTCATAAAAACGCTAATAAAACTCTTGATTATGGACTTTAATAACATTCCAAACAGCCTTTTTGTTAAGAACAGAAAATCATTTTCAGATTTCATGGCAAGCAAATCCATAGCTGTTTTTTGCGCCAATGAACCTATGCCACGCAATGGAGACCAATTCTTTCCATTCCGTCAACAGTCTGATTTCTTTTATCTTACAGGAATAAAACACGAAAATGCTTTCCTCATCCTTTATCCTGACAGTCCCAACCCTGACAGAAAAGAAATATTATTCATTGAGACATATAACGAAAACAAAGTCATCTGGCAGGGAGAGATGCTCGATACTGCTGAGGCGTCAAAGATTTCCGGAGTCAAAACAGTGCTTTACAGCGACAGTTTCTATGACGTGCTTAACGATATAGTCTTCAATTGTGACAAAATATATCTCAACAGCTACGAATACCCACGTTATCAATGTGATGTAGCTACCAAACAACAGCGCTTCGCTGAAGACATAAAAAGAAGATATCCACTTCACAACATAGAACGTTCTGCCCCTATTCTCAACAGACTCCGTCTTGTGAAGTCAAAAGAAGAACTTGACATAACGCGTCATGCATGTGACATCACCGGACAAGCGTTTCGTCGTTGTCTCGACACGGTACGACCGGGAAAATACGAATACCAGATACAAGCCGAAATTGAATATGTCTTCAAAAGCAACAATGCTTCGGGTCATGCTTTCGCTCCAATAGTGGCAGGTGGTAAAAACGGCTGTTGTCTCCATTATTCAAGCAACAACAGCATTTTGAATGACAACGACTTGGTACTCTTTGACATAGGTTGTGAATACAACCATTATTCTTCAGACCTCAGTCGTACCATACCCGTAAACGGACATTTCACTCCACGCCAGAAACAGTGTTACGATGCTGTATTGCGTGTCATGAAACAAATAGAACCTCTTTATGTTATAGGCAACACCATCAACGACATAAACACTACGACATACAAACTCATGGAACAGGAAATGATAGGTCTCGGACTCTTTACGACAGACGACGTAAAACGTCAAGACCCTGACAAACCTTTATATACTAAATATCTTATGCATGGCATTTCACATCACATTGGCATAGATGTCCATGACAATGTCAACAAGAGCATCACTTTTAAAGAAGGCATGATACTCACCTGCGAGCCGGGAATCTACATACGTGAAGAAAACATCGGTATTCGCATAGAAAATGACATGCTCGTGACATCGGGACAACCTGTCAACCTATTCGAAGGTCTTCCTATAGAAGTAGATGAAATAGAATATGCTATGAACAAAAATATTCAGCAGAAATCGTAAAACTATTTGAAATCATTTCGTTGTCAACTTGTTTTTAGTTACACTAAATGAATGTTATCAACGTTATAATATATATTTGTTAAAAAACTAAAAAACTAAAAAACACATATTATGTTCGAAAAAGAAGTATATGCCGGTCGTAGGGCAGCTTTGAAAAAAGCCATGACAAAAGGTCTGGCATTTTTCGTCGCCAACGACGAGGCGTCGATGAATTATCCCGACAACACATATCATTATCGTCAAGACAGCAATTTCTCGTATTTCTTCGGGTTAGACCATCCTGACCTTGTAGGTGTCATAGACTTTGAAAGTGGAGAAGAGATTTTGTTCGGCCAAGAAGTGACTATTGACGACATCATCTGGTGCGGACCACTGCCCACACTGCCTGAACAAGGCGCCATGACAGACATAACCGATACCCGTGACATTAACAGATTTCCTGAGTATCTTCAAAGTGCAATAGAAAAAAAACGCAACATTCACATATTGCCTCCTTATCGCGGCGACATGCTCATCAAATTAAGTCATTGGTTCGACACTACTACCGATGGAGTGCAACAATATGTAAGTCAACATCTTATTGAAGAAGTTGTCAAATTGCGCCAGGTAAAGAGCAGTATTGAGATAGAAGAGATGGAACAGGCAGCATTGACAGCGTATTACATGCATACCACAGCGATGAAGATGTGTAAACCCGGTGTCATAGAACAGGAGATATCGGGTACCATAGAAGGCATTGCCATAGCAAGAGGCGGCATGGTGTCATTTCCCAATATTGTGAGTATTGACGGACAAACTTTGCACAACCATGGACATCATAATATTCTGAAAGAGGGAAGAATGCTGGTCGTCGATGCAGGTGCCGAAACCGGCAATTACTATGCTTCGGACTTCACCCGTACCATACCGGTAGGTGGCAAGTTCGACAGACGTCAGCGAGAAATTTACGAGATAGTCTTGAAAGCCAATATGGAAGTTATACGCAACACCCGTCCTTATATGGAATATATGGTGATGCATACCCTCGCTGCACGTACCATAATAGAAGGACTCAAGGACATTGGTCTGATGAAAGGCAATATCGATGACGCACTCATGGAAGGAGCACATTATCTGTTTATGCCTCACGGTTTAGGACACATGCTCGGCATGGATGTACACGACATGGAAGGATTAGGCGAGAACAATGTAGGTTACGACGCCACTACTCCTCGTTCTACAAAACAGGGATTCAGCAACTTACGCTGCGGCAAGACTCTTAAACCAGGATTCGTAGTCACCGATGAACCGGGCATTTATTTCGTGCCTACTCTCATCGACATCTGGAAAGCTGAGAACAAACATAAAGACTTCATCAACTACGACAAGGTAGAAACCTATAAAGACTTCGGCGGAATACGTATTGAAGACGACTTGCTGATAACAGAAGACGGCAACCGCGTCCTGGGTCGTCCTATCCCTAAAACCATAGAAGAAGTGGAGACGACTTGTGCTGAGGCAAGAGAATGGTTCAGAATACCAGGAATATTCTAATTATAAAATAGTTACGGCGACAGTCACATACAGCGCCGTAACTATTCCTATTTTAATGCAACATGTCGAAATTCATTAAATTATCTGTCATTATTCCGACTATCGTTTTTTACTGTCTCATGTTTTCATGTACAGAAAAAAACAGCATTAAAGGACTGTGGGTCGTTGATAACATCAGTTTTTATTTCGACGAGAAGAAAAACACCCCGTCCATGATAAAACAGTTCGGGGAACAGGAACAGCAAAGTACTCTGTCATTCTTGAACGACAGCATCGTCAATATAAAACTTAACAAAATGAATGGCAACTATCATTATATCATCGATAAACATGGTATAATAACTATATATGACAACGACAATTCATTACCTGACAATATATTAGGCACTTTGTCCGACGGTATCATCACAAGTATCATCAAAACCGACATTGGTAAGATGACAGTGACATTTATCAAACAATAATCACACTCCGGAAAATTCTCTCACTATGTTATTGCTATAAGTACGCGACACCGGAATAGATTCCAAACCGTCAATATCGAAATCTATATAGAAATTATCAGCTTCGCTACGCAACACTTTAACTTTCAAAGTATTGACAATATAAGCCCTGTGACAGCGTTTCACCGGTGTATTTTTCATCTCGTATTCAATGTTTTGCAACTTACAACGAATGGAAAAGTTACTGATGCTTCCATTTTTGGAAAAATAAACTATGACATTATTGTCCTCAGCCTTGATATAATACAGACTGTCGAGAGATACCGAAAGTTTAAGATTACCGTTATTATCGAAGAAATTGATAATGTTACGCGACACATTACTGTTCGAAAGTGTAGCTCCGGCTATTCTTCTTGTATCCACCAAAATAAACCAGAGAGCCGACATCACATAGGGGATACCGAGTGCAAGAAGAGCCACTATAATGCTACGACCGAGCAATCTCAGATAAGACAACAAATCGTATTCATCCATCTTAAGAGATAAAAGAGAATAATACAGAGCAATAAGAAATATCTCGCCGAAAAGCCACAGTACATAATCTGTCCACCTCATGCCACGCATTCTTTTACTGAGGAAAAACATGCCTACACGACTTCCCACAAGTATTATGATAGACACAGAGACAAACAACAAAGTAAAAGCAAAATTACGAGTAAAAACATTACTAAGCCAATATGTCTCAGAAAATGGAGAATAAACCACAAGGAACACGAGGGCAAACAGAACAGAAAACACCAGACTCACGACAAGATTATTGGTCTTAAGAAGACATGCCGGCACTTTTGCACTTTTACGTTTATTTTTCATCTATTATTCTTTTCGTTTTCCTCTGCAAAAATAACAATTTCACCACAAAAAAGCCTGATTTTTGCCATTTTTTTCGAATTTCACCACATTAATACTGAATTTCACCACAAAACACAAAATTCGAGCATCAAAAATGGTATCTTTGCAAAAATTTTTTAATAAATAAAATTACGCATGAAAATTATTGGAACCGGTAGTGCAATTCCGGCAAAAATCGTAACTAATGATATGCTCTCTGAAATTGTCGATACCAGCGATGCATGGATCACCACAAGAACAGGTATTAAAGAGAGACATGTCATTTCAGACGAACACTTGGAAGATTTGGCTATTGAAGCAGCCAGAAAAGCTCTCGACAACGCCGGTGTCGATGCCAAAAATTTGGATTTGATAATTTGCTCCAACGTAGTTAATGAATTTGTAACCCCTGCTCTCAGTTGTATCATACAAGGAGCCATTGGAGCCACATGTCCTTGCATGGATGTCAACGGTGCTTGTGTAGGTTTTATCTACGGATTAGACATAGCGGAAGCTTATTACAAATGCGGCAAAGTAAAAAATGTGCTCATAGTAAGTGCTGAAGAACCTACCCGTATGGTGGGCTGGAACGACCGTTCTACTTGTGTGCTGTTCGGTGACGGTGCAGGTGCAGCAGTTTTGACAGAAGGAGATAATATAATAGATACTAAATTGTCAGCCGCTTGTGATTGGGACAAGTTATATCAAAAAAATGAGTTGCAATATAGTCCTTTTAACTCAAACGAGTCATTGCCATTAGTAATGCGCGGTAAAGAAGTTTTTAAATTCGCCGTTCATGCCGCTGTCAACGACTTGACATTTCTTTTCAACAAGAACAATATCAAACCAGATGACATAAATACTTACATCATTCATCAGGCTAATGTTCGTATTATCAATTCATTGATAGAATTTCTCAACCAACCGGAAGAAAAATTCCCAATGAACATACAAAAATATGGCAACACTTCGTCAGCAAGTTTGCCAATATTGCTCGATGAATTGAACAGAAGTCATGCCATTAAAAAAGGTGACACTCTTGCTCTTAGCGCTTTCGGCGCAGGTTTTGTTTCAGGTGCATGTATAATGAAATGGTAAATCAAGTATTATGGAAAACAGAAGAATTGTTATAACTGGAATGGGCGTTATCTCGCCCGTAGGTAACGACATAGAGACATTTTGGAACAGTCTCATCAATGGAATATGCGGTATAGACTTTATCAAAAGAATAAATACCGACAATCTTCCTATTAAAATAGGTGGTGAAGTAAAAGATTTCGACCCCTCAAAATATGGTATAGACCCTGGTTTCATACGCCGTAATGACATGTTTTCAGTATATGCCCTCGCAGCTGCCAACCAGGCGATGTTTAACAATGTAGATTTCATCGACCCTGAAAGACTTGGTGTTTATGTTGGTTCAGGCATAGGTGGTTTTGATACTACCTTGAAAGAGACCAGAAAATGTTTTGAAGAAGGTCCCAAATGGGTATCGCCATACATGATACCATCCATGATATCTAACATGGCTGCCGGCAATATCGCCATACATTACAACGCCTGTGGTCCCTGTCTCCCTATAGTGACAGCCTGTGCTACAGGAACACATGCCATAGGAGAGGCTTACAGAGCCATAAAACACGGTTATGCAGATGCAATAATAGCAGGAGGTTCGGAATGTGCCATAAACCAATTAAGTATAGCCGGTTTTGCAAACTGCAAGGCATTGTCTAAAGCCGAAGACCCCAAAGAAGCATCATTGCCTTTCGACAAACGTCGTCAGGGCTTTGTGATAGCTGAAGGCGCAGGTATTGTGTTGCTTGAAGAATACGAACATGCCAAGTCTCGTAACGCTACAATATATGCAGAAATTTGCGGCTATGGAAACACTTGTGATGCTCATCATGTGACAGCTCCGCATCCTGAAGGTACTCAGGCTGCCAGAGCTATCAAGATGGCATTGGATGAAGCCGGTTACAACGAAAACGATGTGCTATATGTTAACGCTCACGGTACAGGAACTCCCCTCAACGACTCATCAGAGACCAAGGCTCTGAAAATAGCCTTAGGCGAAGAAGCAGCACGTAAGGCTCATATAAGCTCAACAAAATCAATGACAGGACATCTTCTCGGAGCCACCGGCGCAGTAGAGATTATTGCTTCAGCACTTGCCATTCAAAATGGAATTGTGCCTCCAACAATATCTCTCAATGAACCTGACCCGGAATGTGACCTTGACTATACCCCCAACAAAGCCGTGAAAGCCGACTTGACAATTGCTGTCTCCGAATCTTTAGGCTTTGGCGGACATAACTCTTGTGTAGCATTAAGAAAAATCTGAATATCATGACAAAAGAAGAATTAAAAAAATATCTCCCTCACCGTGAACCTATGCTTCTCGTAGATGAGATAGAGATAGATGAACAAAAAGTGGCTCATGCCAAATACCATGTTACAGGAGATGAATATTTCCTAATGGGACACTTCCCTGACGACCCAATAGTGCCCGGGGTGATATTATGTGAGATGATGGCACAGTCATGCGCCTTACTGATGTTGGACGACCTCATTGGCAATATCCCTTTATACAGGGGTATAGACAACGTGAAATTCAAAAATTCAGTAGTCCCCGGTGACACAGTGGAAATAGAGGCAAAATTGGATGCTCATAAAGCCAACATTTATTTTTGCAGTGCCACGTTGTCTGTCAAAGGAAAACTTTGTGTAAAAGGCGACTTGTCATTTGCGTTAATTAAAGATACAAGATATGACAACAAGTAAATTTCAAATATTAGTATTGGCAAAACAGGTTCCCGACACCCGTAACGTGGAGAAGGATGCCATGAAAGAAGACGGCACCATCAATAGATCTGCTCTTCCAACCATCTTCAACCCGGACGACCTCAAGGCTTTGGAAATGGCTTTGAAAGTGAAAGACCGTATCCATGGGGCTAAAGTGACAGTAGTGACAATGGGACCTACCAGAGCGGCTGACATCATACGCGAGTCATTGTACCGTGGTGCCGACGACGGCATAGTCATAAGCGACAGAAAATTCGCCGGTTCCGACACCCTCGCCACTTCATACGCTTTAGCTACTGCTCTCAAGAAATTCGACAATATAAAACTTGTGTTTTCAGGACGCCAGGCAATAGACGGAGATACCGCACAGGTGGGTCCTCAAACAGCAGAGAAACTGAACATGCCTCAGATAACTTATTGTGAGACTCTCGAAGAAGTGACAGAAGACAGCATAGTGGTGAAACGTCGTCTCGACAACGGATGCGAGACAGTAAGAGGTCATTTCCCTCTGTTATTGACAGTTCACGGCAACGCTGCCGACTGCCGCCCACGTAATGCCGTACGCGTGATATCCAACAAAAAGGCTTGCTCTCCTTCGGAAGCTAAAGAAAGAAATTTCGATATCAACAGCCTTCCTGACAATATCAGAACCAAAATACAAGAATGGACAGCCGACGATATCAACGCCAACCCATCAAGACTTGGCTTCGCCGGCTCACCTACAAAAGTCAAGAACATAGAAAATGTCGTTCTTTCCAAGAAAGAAAATATCACTCTCACCGATAATGAAAACGATATTGACAACCTGATGAAAGAATTGATAAAATCACATATCATAGGATAAATATTGTTGATATAATGATATGACAACGGAAGATAAAAAGTGAAAAAATAATCGTTATGAATCATATATTAGTATATTGCGAAATATCGGAAGAGAAACAGATAGCTGAAGTCAGTCTTGAGTTGTGCTCCAAGGCAAGAAAACTTGCCGACACCCTGTCGTGCCAGGTTGAAGCTCTTGCCATTGGCAACGGAATAAAAGACGTAGAAGACGTGTTATATGCCCATGGTGCCGATATTGTAAGCATTGTAAATCATAAGAAGTTAGAGTTTTACCAGACATTGCCTCACTTCGACATAGTGAGTAAAGTCATTGAAGAAGAACAACCTGACATAGTGTTGTTCGGAGCTACATCCATAGGAAGAGACCTCGCACCTCGCATTGCTTCATATCTTCGTTGCGGTCTGACAGCTGACTGTACCGAACTCATGATAGGAGATCATACTGACGCCAAGACAGGAAAGACATACAATAACATATTGTATCAAATAAGACCTGCTTTCGGAGGCAACATCATCGCCACCATAGTATCACCTGAAAGCAAGCCTCAGATGGCAACAGTACGTGAAGGTGTAATGAAGAAAGAGACATACGACAACCGTCGCGGCACAGTGCGTCACCTCGATGCTGAAAAATACATCAGTGACAACGACTTCTGCATAGAAATGCTCAACCGTCAGATCGAGTCACGGAAAGTCAATCTAAAAGGTGCTTCAATAATAGTGGCAGGCGGTTATGGCATGAAAAACAAAGAAAATTTCGCCTTGTTGCATGAATTCGCCGATGTCATTGGGGCAGAAGTGGGAGCCACACGTGCTGCTGTCGATGCCGGTTTTGCAGAAGGTGAGCGCCAGATAGGGCAGACAGGTCTTACCGTCCGTCCAAAACTGTATATTGCATGCGGCATATCCGGTGCAGTACAACATCGTGTCGGAATGGACCAGTCTTCAATGATAATATCCATCAATACCGACCCTAAAGCTCCTATCAACGAGATAGCAGACTACACCATAACAGGTGATGTGATGGAAGTTATTCCTAAAATGATAAAATGTTATAAGTCCAACATTAAATAATAAGACATGAATTTTTATCAAGATAATGAAAAACTGAGATTTTACCTGACACACCCCTTGATGGAAAAGATTGTCGGGCTTAAAGAACAAGGATACAGTGAAGCAGGACAGGATCCCCTTGCTCCTATTGACTTTGAAGACGCTATTGACAATTACGACAAAGTATTGGAGATTGTCGGAGAATTGGCAGGTGAAGTATTAGAAGCCAATGCAGAATCCGTTGACCATGAAGGTCCTCATATCATAGACAATGCAATAGTCTATGCAGAAGGGACACAGAAAAATCACGAAGCCATGACACAAGCCGGATTGTATGGCATGTCATTGCCTCGCAAATACAAAGGTCTTAACTTCCCCTACGTACCATACGTGATGGCTGCCGAGATAGTATCGCGTGCCGATGCCGGATTTGCCAACATCTGGGGACTGCAAGACTGTGCTGAGACAATATATGAATTTGGGTCTGATGAATTAAAAGACAAATATCTCCCGAGAATCAGCGAAGGTGCCACATGTTCCATGGATCTTACCGAACCTGATGCAGGCTCTGATTTACAGTCGGTACGTCTAAAAGCCACATACAACGAACAAGACGGTCGCTGGTATCTCAATGGTGTGAAACGTTTCATCACCAATGGTGATGCAGACATAAAACTCGTCCTTGCACGTTCAGAAGAAGGCTCCACCGACGGCCGCGGATTGTCATATTTTTTATATGACAGGACTTCCAAGGCTGTCACCATCAGACGTATAGAAAACAAACTCGGCATAAAGGGCTCTCCTACAGCTGAGTTGGTATTCACCAATGCTCCGGCTGAGTTGGTAGGCGAACGCAAACTCGGTCTGATAAAATACGTCATGTCGTTGATGAACGGTGCACGTCTTGGTGTTGGAGCACAATCGGTGGGTCTTGCAGAAGCAGCATACCGCGAAGCTCTTGATTACGCAAAACAAAGAGAGCAGTTCGGCAAAGCCATCATCTGTTTCCCTCAGGTTTATGAGATGTTATCCAACATGAGAGCCAAAATAGACGGTGCTCGTTCTTTGCTTTATGAGACGACAAGATTCGTTGACCTATCCAAGATATATAACGCTATCTCCAAAGAGAGGACTCTGACAGCAGAGGAAAGAACAGACATGAAGACGGCACAACGCAATGCTGACATGCTGACACCTATGCTGAAACTGTTTTCAAGCGAATATGCAAACCAGGTGGCTTACGACTGCATACAGATTCACGGCGGATCAGGATTCATGAAAGAATACAAATGCGAGCGTCTTTACCGTGATGCACGTATCTTATCCATTTACGAGGGCACATCGCAGTTACAGGTAGTGGCAGCCATCAGATTCGTCGGCAACGGCAGTTATCTTAAACGTATGGAAGAATATGACAATATGCCGTTAGACGATGAACTGAAACCTATGCTTGAAGACATAAGAGCAATCAAAGAACAGTATGTCAAGCTTACATCCATCATGACGACACCCGGTTATCCGGCAGAACTGTTCGATTTTAACGCACGTAATGCCGTAGAAACAGCAGGTTACATAATAATGTCTTATCTGCTGTTGCAAGACACTAATCGCTGCCGTTGTTTCAAGACATCATGCGAGAACATGATCACTATGGCGAAAGCAGAAGTTGCCAAGAGATTGACATTGGTAGAAACCATAGGAGAAGACAAAATAAACAATTACAAGATGTAAAACAGTCAGTGTGCCTAAACGGCACACTGACATAACACATACAAAAATGAAATTATTGTTAGAAAACAAAACGGCTCTCATCACCGGAGCTGCAAGAGGAATAGGCAAGACCATTGCAATACATTTTGCACAGGAAGGATGTAACATTGCATTCACTGATTTAAACGAAGAGAATATCAAAAACACGGCTGCCGAGATTGAGGCATTAGGCGTGAAAGTAAAAGGCTATTTTTCCGATGCTTCCAACTTTGCCAATGTAAACGAGACAGTAGATCAGATAGTGAAAGATTTCGGACGCATTGACATATTGGTCAACAATGCAGGTATCACAAGAGATGGCCTGATGTTGAGAATGACTGAGAAACAATGGGATGACGTCATCAACGTGAATCTCAAGTCTGCGTTCAACTTCATACATGCAGTAGTACCTGTCATGGCACGTCAGCGTGGAGGCAGTATCATCAACATGTCGTCAGTGGTTGGAGTATCAGGCAATGCCGGACAATGCAACTACTCAGCATCCAAGGCCGGGCTCATTGGGTTGGCAAAATCCATAGCGCAAGAGATGGGTGCAAGAGGAATTAGAGCCAACTGCATAGCTCCCGGATTCATTGTAACGGACATGACAGCTCAACTCAGCGAGGCGACAAGAGAGGATTGGATCAAGAAGATTCCGTTGAAGAGAGGCGGCACACCAGACGATGTGGCAGATGTAGCTTTGTTCCTCGCAAGCGATTTGTCGCGTTATGTAACAGGACAGGTGATAAACTGTTGCGGAGGCATGAACTGTTAACAGGGGAAACATCTTATTTATATTAACGAATAAAAAAACGTCTGTAAAGACGTTTTTTTATTTTGTCAACTAATGACAAAATAAAAGGCGGACCAAAATCCGCCTCTTTATTCTTCATAAGAAATCATCTCTTATTTAACAATAACTTTAGTTGTTTTGCTATATCCGTTAGCATTGATTGTGCAGAAATAAACACCTGTTGACAAATCGTTAACGCTGATACCGTTTTCACCTGTTGTCAAAGATTTGTTTACAGTCTTAACAACCTGACCTGCGATGTTATGGAACGTTACTACAGCATCGGTATTCATTGCCGAATTGACGTAGATAACTTCTGTTGCAGGGTTAGGATAAACACTTGTCAAAGGATTGATTGTTTCTTCAGAAACACTTGTATATTCAGAAACCAATCTTACAACTTGCAATTTATTGTCTGTAAATTGAGCTTGTGAAGCATAGTTGCCAACTGCAAAGCCCGGGAAATCGTCTTCCATGTAACCGAAAACGAATTCACCTAAATTTTTAGCTTGAGGAATAGCAACAACACCTATACCTTCTGACAAAGAGTGCATGAAGTCTTCCATAAGATTATCTTCATAAAGCATCCATACATCTTCATCACATGATTTATAACTTACATAAACGTTTCTGAAATAGTAGCCATCACCAGAGAGACGAGTCATATTAGGAGCCGAATAAGCGACAGCAAGATTACCATTGTCATCAACAGCTATTGCCGGAAGAGCTGAGCAGCCACAAAAATATCCATAATAGTCTGAATAGAAGAATGCATCATTTGACCATGCACTATAGCTACCAGTTTCATCAGCAGGGAGCCATCCACAGAACAAATTCTCATTATCACCGTGTACTATATAACCACTTTCTTCACTTGGCCACCAAAGTCTGAAAACATGGTGAGGATTACCATCAGGAGATTCCATAACGCCTTGAGTATCATTCCAATACATAATACCATCAACAGCCATGCCATAATAGAAACTATATGATGTTCCTAATTCATCATGAATAAATTCCTTAGCTGACAAAGCCACATGAACAACACCCTGATTATCTATTGTCAAAGCACCGGTCTCAGGAGCATATAAGGTATCAGTAAAGATAGACTGAGGATCTGTTTCCCAATCAAAACCATAATATGGGTTTTCCCAAATCATTTTCTTTTCCCACGTGAGACCATTATCTTCTGATTTCATGATATAGGTATTACCTGTTACTGAACCAGTAAACAAGCAAGCCACTATATCACCCTTGGATGCAAGAGCATAATAATCTGCGCTGTAAACACCGGCTTCGTCACCTTCCATTCCCGGGAAATAACCAACATCCCATGTAGCACCGCCATCTTCAGATCTTGCATAATAAATGTATGAATCATAAGTTGCATCATCTTGATCTGCCGCAACTATATGGATAATGTCTTTATTAGGACCGGAAGTGATAACTCTTGCCCATGTCAACAACTGTGCCGAAGCTCCGACGTTTGGATTCGGGACTTCACCTCTTACCCATTCACCTTCGCCTTTTGTCTCTCTAATGTAGTAAACCAAACCATTACCGGTATGTGATACAACGATTTCACCGTTAGCACCATATTGGGCCATTGAAGGCCAACCTGTTTTTTCACTTTCTACTCTCACTGTAGGTTCCGGACCCCAATTACCGAAATCTCCACCAAGAGTGATATTATAACCTGTACCACGGTCTGAAGCAGTTGCATCGTATGTCAATGACAATGTAGCACTTGCTGCTATTGAACCATCTGCCCACTGGACCAAACGATTAGCAGTATAACCATTGGATTGTAAGTCGTAAGATGTTGTCATTGTTTGAAACTCTTCCATGTTCCCCCATCTATTAAGTGTAGAAGTCATAGGAGTTGTGGCTTGGAAATTGTATGGAGCTGAAGCTGAAATTTCCTTACCTTGCATAACCTTGCGCAAGTCAGCTTTGCCAACAAGCACTTCCTTGTTTGTAGTTCTCATTTGTGCAAAAGAACTCAAGCCCAAAAATAAGGCTGCTGAAAGTAATAAAACTTTTTTCATTGTTGATTATTTAAGTTAAACTATTAATTCTGTCTGCAAAGATAACACAATTTTCTTATCATGAAATCAAAATAGACATTTTTTTTAAACATTTCATCATTTTCTTCTACAAAAATACTCTGTTTTTTTTATTTTTTAATCAAATAATTAAATATTTGCATTTTTTTCACATCTCTCATTACTACTACTCTCCTTTCAATAAACATTAAATCACAGATAATATTGTCATTATCAATAAAAAATTACATACTGTATTCCATATTGTCGTAAGAATCATCTGAAGGAGTGTTCATGTTCTTTTTCCTGTTGTTTGACTGTTGATTGATACGATAATTGAAATTCAATGTCACTGTAGTCTTGCTCCAAGAGTTTTCCGAATATTGCCAGAAGTCATCACCCCAGGAATATCCTCCATGCTGGCGGCTACCGAATACGTCACGTATGTTAAGTGTGACAGTGCCTTTACCTTTGAGCACATCGCGAGAAGCTGCAAAATCCGCCCAATAATTAGCTTCACGATAACCTAGAGGTTCGTCATGAGGACTTCTGTAATGACCGGTGATTTGCATGTCACATATCTTGTTAATGCTGAACTTGCTCACTATACGACCTCCAAGATTATAGGAATCAGTAAGATAATGACGGTCATTGTAGTCTCCAACAGTTACGGACTTGAAAAAGTTGAGATTGCCGTTAAGATTCCACCATTTAAACAGTTGTAAAGACCCTACCACCTCGAGACCATAATCATCGCTGAGACCAAAGTTTTCCGGACGACTATATGACACATCACCTTCCACGAAAGTAAAATTACGGAATACGTCAACACTGTGACGGTAATATCCCGTAAGATTGAAATTGCCTTTCTCCCAATATTTGATATATGACAATTCGTAACTGTCGGTAAAGACAGGACGTATGGCAGGATTGCCCAATCTAATGTTACGGTCATCATTAAAGGATCTGAACGGTGCTATCATGAAGTAACCCGGGCGGCGGATACGACGAGTATAACTCACCTGCATCTGGTCATTCTCTGTTATATTATAATTAATGTGTGCACTCGGAAACAGATTGAGATATTTCTGTTCATGAGACTCTCCCGTATTATGAAATTCCGTACCGAGATAAGTATATTCCAAACGTGCCCCTGCTTGAAGCGAAAACAATCCCAACTCTCTCCCATAAATGGCATATAAGGCAGCAACCTGTTGATTATAATCGAAATCATGGGTATATTCATCAAGTATCATGTCATTCTCGGTAACTTCCATAATGTTATTGATAAAGCGGTTGGTATATTTGGCACCGGCTTCTATAATATTAGGTCCCAAATGATAGACGAAGTCAACAGTACCTTGTAAATTTCTCTGTAACTCTTTAGAATCGGTAGTCTGAAAGACATGTTCAAAAGGATTGTTGTTCTCGTAATCAAATAATGAGTTGTACTGAGAATCTTCTATATCGGACCATTCATTTTCTTCGGTAGTGAAATAACGAATAGAGGCCTTGAGTGAATTTTCTTTGGTAATGAAATATTTATCATAACTCAAAGTATATTCCTGCATAGGTCGTGTATTATAGTTATCTTCAGCACGTACCGTATATATGTCACTGTTTTCCAACGGAAAGAAATCTCTATAAGTCACTATGGGATTATCGCTGCCTTTAGATTTACGATACATGGCACTGAATGAAAGAATATCATTGTCGGAGATATAATAGTCGAGACCACCTCTTACGGTATGTCCTTCTCTGTGTCTTATACGTTCAGTAGTCTGTTTCGTTATCTCAGTAGCATCGGCATGGTTTTGAATATCAGGGTCATAAATAGACTCTCCATTAAAATATTCCGTTTCGGTATAACCGTCGCTTATATCGTCTCTATAATTGTAATTATAATTAAGAAAGAAATTAAAGCGTCTTAGTCTATAGTTGAGACTGGTACCTACGCCGGCCTGAAACGGGAAAGGTTCAGGCATTTTCTCTCCCCATTCAAAAGGGAAGCCACCACGCAAGTCAACACTGCCGTTAAAACCGGTACGTTTGTCTTTTTTAAGCACTATATTTATTATGCCGGCAGTACCCTCAGCATCGTAACGCACTGATGGATTGGTGACGACCTCGATACGTTCTATCATATCAGCCTGAAGACTGCGAAGGGCATCCTGAGTACTGACGCCGACAAGACCGGACTCTTTTCCATCTACAAGAATCTGCACTCCGTCATCGCCACGAAGGCTGACATTACCTTCAACATCCACAGTCACAGAAGGAATATTTTCAAGTACCTCAATAGCATTGCCGGCAGTACTGCTGACATCTTTTCCCACATTGAAAACTCTTTTATCCAATGTCATGGACATGGTACTTCTTTCAGCTATCACCTCTACTTCTTCAAGAAGTTCGACATCAGGACGCAGTAACAATCTGCCTAATTGAACTTCAGATTCATTTCCTGAGACTTTAACATTGACATTCAAAGTCTCATAACCCATAAACTGAATTGTGACAATATAATTACCTTGAGGAGCCTGTATGGAAAAAGAACCTTTCATATCTGTTATTACTCCACTCACAAAGACTAAATCTTGTGTAAACAGTCTAACAGTGGCATATTCAAGAGGTTGTCCTGTATCATTGTCAATAACTTTTCCGGTAATACAAGGAACAGAAGTTCCCTCAGCAAAAGCCATGGTGGTAAGAAATAAGAATAATGTAAGTACAAAGTTTTTCAAAATTCTTGTCATAATATATATTTTCAGCCCGTTATCAAAAGGCAATGCACAATACTGTGCAATGCCTGTAAAGTGTAATTATAAAAATTTTTATAAACCACTTTTAAAATAACAAAAATCGTACCAAAACATCAAGCCGGGTCAACATCCACAACTATATTTACTGATTTCAATTTACCGGAAGGATCTTCTGCAATTTCTCTTACAGCCTGTTTTATCGACTCTTTTATTTGCAACAGATTGGCATTACGTTCAATTTTTATCAACAGTTGTTTTATGAACATATTTTTTATTCGAGGCACTACAGGATACTCCGGACCTATCACCTCACAACCTGAAATATGCCTCATTCGTTCAGCAAGTATATCCGATGCGTTATTAAGTACATCCATTTTATGATATTTCAGTTTCAGCAAGACAAGACGACTGAAAGGTGGATAGTTGAATTGTTTTCGCACCGGCATCTGTTTCATAAAAAACGATATAAAGTCGTGATTAAGCAAGTCGAGTATTACGGGATGAGTAGGCTGATATGTTTGAATTATCATTTTACCTCTGTCGCCTTTACGTCCCGCCCTTCCACAGACCTGTTCCATCAGTTGAAAAGCACGTTCAAAAGCACGGAAGTCGGGATAAGACAGCATACTGTCCGCATCTATCACACCAACAAGTTTAACATTGTCGAAATCGAGACCCTTGGTTACCATTTGAGTACCGACAAGCACTTTAGTCTCGTTATCACGAAACTTCTCAAGTATATTATGAGAGCCATTTTTGGAACGTGTAGTATCGAGGTCGAGGCGTGCCACCGATATGTCCGGCAAAACAGAAGACAGATCTTCTTCTATCTTTTCAGTACCCAATCCTTTCATGACAAAATTGGAACTGTGACAGGAAGGACAAACTGCCGGTACATCCATCACATAGCCGCAATAATGACATTTCATTATATTTTGCTGCTTATGATAGGTAAGACTGACATCACAGTTAACACACTGCGGTACATAACCGCAGACGGTACATTCCATACGAGGCGAAAAACCCCGTCTGTTACGAAATAAAATAACTTGTTTGTCTTTGGCTACAGCATCTTGCATGGCAGAGACAAGCATGGAACCGAAGCTTGCCATTACAGTCTTCCTACGTTTCTCTTCACGCATGTCGTCAACAAGTATTTCAGGCATCTCAATGCCTCCATAACGTTGCAACAATGATACAAGTCTGTATTTATCAATCATGGCATTATAATAACTCTCAAAAGAAGGAGTGGCAGAACCAAGCAACACTTTAGCATGATGGAACTTTGCCAAAACGATAGCAAGGTCGCGAGCCGAATAACGCGGAGCCGGGTCTGTCTGCTTGAATGAAGAATCATGTTCCTCATCGACTATCACTACACCTATGTTGGAAAACGGTAAAAATACAGCAGAACGAGAGCCTATGACAATCTGGTATTTAGAATCATGTTTACTTTCAAAGTCAAGCACCTGATGCCAAATCTCCACCCTTTCGTTTTCATTGTATCGTGAATGATAAACTCCCACCTTATTGCCGAAATATTTCTTCAGTCTGTTGATAATATGTTCAGTCAGAGCTATTTCCGGAAGCAAATAAAGCACCTGACGACCCTGTCTCAAACATTCATCAATGATTTTGATATATATCTCCGTCTTTCCAGATGAGGTAACACCATGAAGCAAGACAGGTTTATCATCATTGAAGCCTTGATGTATCTCGTCAAAAGCCTTTTGCTGGAGAGGCGTCAATGAAATAGACGACACTTCACTTGATGCATCGGCATCTTTAAGACGGCTCACTCTTTTTTGGAGAGAAACGAATATGCCCTTGTCGAGCATGGTTTTCAACACACTTTGGGCAGTACCGGCTTTTTTAAGTAAATCCGGGACACGCACTTCAACATCAACGGAACCATGCAAGGCAAAGAAAGCAAGAAGCAACTCAAGTTGTTTATATGCACGTTTCGAGAGACTGTTCATCAATTCCTGCATGGCAGTTTCATTATTATAGGTGTCAGAAAGTCTCACAAAGTTTTCCAACCGAGCCTTAAATTTGGGAGTCAATTCTTCCACCATCACTATCAAGTGTTTATCAATCATAGAGTTGATAAGAGGCATCACCTTTTTATATCCCACTATCTTGGCGACATCATTGACGGTAATGGTCTCTTTTACCATAAGAGCCTCAGTAACAAGGTATTCAGAATCGCTCAACATATCGATATCCGGAACGAAGTCACCATGAAGTGAAATTTTCGATTCGCTTGACAATTTTAGAGCAGAAGGGAGGGCAGCCTGCATGACCTCTCCGAGATGACATATATAATAATCTGATATCCAACGCCACAATCCCAACTGCAAATTGTTGACGACAGGAACATCATCCAATACTCCAATGACATATTTCACATCAGGCAAAGAAGGCACCGTTTCAGTAAGAGACAATACTATTCCGGAAAGCAATTTTTTCTTTCCGAAAGGAACAACTACACGCATGCCTATCTTAACACTTTCGTTAAGTTCCAACGGCAGCCTGTATGTAAATGACGACTGTACCGGAAGAGGCAATAACACCTCCGCAAAATATGTTTTTCTTTCCGGCATATATATCAGTGGGAACGTATCACTGTCACACCTATAAGTTTATCATAATTAAGCATAGGGTCGAAGAGATACACATAAATAGTATATTCATTTTGTGTCTCCCAGAAGTCGCCCGCCACAGTACCGACATCAGCGACTTTTGCGCCTTTATCGCGAACGGCATAAATAAAATCATAAAATCCTTGCTTCAAAAGAAGACTCAACTTATAACACTTCTTATTGTAGTCGTAAGTCATTTTATTCGATTCGTTGAAGTTCCAATCCGTGATGGCGCCCATGACATATACATCTCTGTCAGTCATGACAGGATACCAGTCAAGGGTAAAATCGACCATGACATAGTCGGCTTCAACAGAAGGGTTTTTATCTTCCCGTTCGAGATAGATATATTTACCACCGAACAAGTCTTCTTCATCGAAATAAGTGTGATGATTTCTTTTCTTGTCAGGATACAAAGTGACAATATAATAATAATCACCTTGCCTTACGCTTTCTGTCTGTTCCGGACGGTTATTGAGGTTACTTGTATTAAGATGACGAAACTGATTACCCGACTCGAAAACGGTAAGTTTGTTATTCTCATAGGATAGATATTCAGGATAGACGTATGTAGGTTTAAGACCTATAACAGCATTATCCCATCTGCCATTCTGCTGTATGGTGACATTGGAATATTCATTGGCGCGTGAATTAAACAAAGAAGGATAAGAAACCTGCAGATTAACCTGCTGTTTGTTAGTGCCAAGATTAAGGTCGTAAGGATAACGCGGAATGTTGGCTTTAATGACAGCAATTTCTTCAGAAACCATAAAACGTCTTGTGAAATATATGTTTTCAAGATTCTGATCTTCACCATAAACAACGAGCAGATAGTTGCCTGATATTTTGGGCATCATATTAGCATTTGGAAAATCAAGTTCATAATGCACATAATCCACCATGGTATTCAAGGAGAAAGAATAATTATCCACATCATCGTACGGGAATCCGTTAATATAGTCATTCATTGGCAAATCGGTAGGTCTCCAATCATTGGAACAGTGAATTAAAGTATAATATAAATAAGGTGCTTCAGAGTCGAGAATATCGAATTCGAGGTGCAGCGCTTCAGTCATATCATTAATAAATATCACAGGTTTGGCAAAAGCGTCTCCTTTAGGATGCAGCAATACAGTCTTTACATTATCTTTATAATTCACATCGGAATAAGTGGGCAATTCAATGGAAAAAGAACACATCCCAAATACTAAAATATTGATTAACAATAATATAACTCTTTTCATAGACATAATATTTTATTTTCAAAGATACTAAAAAAAGGTTAAAAGAAGAAAAATTTTAAAATTTCCATCATATAACAACATTAAAACTGCATTATCTTCAAAAAAAGTATATAATTTTGAAAAACAAATGCAAAATGATGAAAAAAACAGTTTCTATCTTGATAATGATGATGATATTAACATCATGCAATGCTCCGGAGCGCAAACAATATACCGGAGTGACACAAGGCAGCTATTATTCAGTGATATATTACGATGAACGTGATTTCAGCGATGAAATAGATTCCATATTAAAAGATGTGGAAAACTCTGTTTCTTTATGGCAAGAGAACTCCATAATACGTAAAGTCAATGAAAACAAGGATGTCATAGTGGATAAGATTTTTATCGACAACTTCAACTGGGCTGTCAAGGCAGCAGAATTTTCCGACGGACTGTTTGATGCCACCATAGCGCCTCTTGTCTCGGCATGGGGATTTCATTATAAAAAAGAAATAGCATTGACAGACAAGATGATAGATTCCATCTTAGAATTGGTGGATTACAGAAAAATAAGGATAGAAGAAGGACGAGTGATAAAAGACAATGAGAACATGTCGTTAGACTTCAACGCTGTAGCACAAGGTTATACTGCAGACATAATAGGAGAATATCTTTACAGCCAAGGTATCAACAACTATCTTGTCGATATAGGAGGAGAAATAACAGCTAAAGGAGTAAAACCGAATGGAGAGACATGGAAAATAGGCATAGAAAAACCGGCACCGGACAAAAATGCTGAACGCGTGATACAAATGAAAATAGAACTAAAAGACAAGGCGGTGGTAACATCCGGGAGTTACCGCAAGTACATTGAGAAAGATAATGTAAGATATTCTCACAGCATAGACCCTCGTACCGGACAGCCTGTGGAACACAACCTGCTTAGCGCAACAATAATAGCCGACAATGCAGCATGGGCGGACTGCCTCGCTTCAATATGTATGATAGCCGGAATGGAGAAAGCTTCCGAATTGTTAAAAAATGAAGACGTGGAAGCCTTGTTCATATATCTTGACGATGAAAATCAATTACAGACTTTTCAGACTGAAGGATTTGAGAAAATGATTGTGCATTAATAATGCAGAATCACATCTATATTGTCGTAATCAAATGGAATATTGTCCTTGTTCCAGATATATACTTTCAATATCTTATTCTTAATACTGCGGTTAAATATCAAGGACGTCGAAATTTCAACACGTTTCCATCCCGGAATATCAGATTCCACAAAATTCAATGTTTCTCCTTTCCAGAAGTCCACATCACTGCATTGAAAAACAACAAGAGGTAAATTTTCTTCCGAAATATTATTATCTATTCTTATATCGAAAGAGATTTTCGATTCTATATTACCCGAGTTGTATATCTTGATATTAGGCATGAGAGAAACATAAGTATTGTCAGAATCAACCGCCAAATATTTATTTCCGTCAATATCGACTTTCACATTGGTAAAACATTCGTCAACAGAATTGTCAATGTCAGAAAAACGCTCATAAATCATCTGCGACTCTCTTATATGTTTTGGCACATAAAACAAGTCGAAAAAATAACAAGCAAAAAACAACACTATCATAAACTGAACAGCACGCGAGAAAAAACGTGTCAAACGCTCTTTTTTATTAACATCAAGTTTATCAAATCTTTTCGATATAAATAAATGTATTTTATCGAATAGAGATACAAGATAATAATAAATCTTTTCTGCGGGAAGTGACAATAACGTAATTAGGACAACAAACAAAAATGCTGACAAAAGTTTTCCGTCAAAAGTACCCAAATTATTTGCAAGCTCAACGAAAGGCGTTCTGAAACATCCATGTATTGCAAAAACGACCATCGAAATAGAGCCATAATATATGAACAAACGCTTGACAACACCATTTCTGTTTTCATTTTTCAATGCTGAATTAAACAACCATACCATCATAAATGTAAAAGAAAGAAATGTGAAAGGGAAAAACATTTTGTAGAAATTGCCTAAAACAAAAACAATAACAGCCAAGAATCCAAATATATTATTGACTTTCCTATCCTTATTCAGAGCGAACCATATACCCAAGGCAAACTCAGGTATATGTCCCGGAGCATTTTGCAACAAATACACATTTTTATTAATGTTTACAACATATTGAGAAAGGTAAATACATGTATATGAGAACAAGCACAACAATATCAGAGCCTTAAGGTTATATTTACGGATAAGCTCGAACATAAAAGGGAAAAGAACATAAAGCTGTATTATCAAAGCAAAAAACCACCATGGACCATTGACACTCAATCCGGAATCAGGGAAAAGAGTATGCAGGAACAACAGTTTCAGACCAATTTCCCTGTTATCGTAACTGCTTAGCAGCACATTATAAATCAACACTTTTGCCAAAACAAAAAACAGAATCCCGGTTAACAGCAAAGGATATAGTTTTTTTATGCGGTCTATCATGAAATTGCCCCATGTACGAGGCTTTTTACACATTGAATATGCCAACCCCATTCCGCTGACAAAAACAAACAGTTGCACGCCATAATGACCGAAATAACTGATTATAAGATTGATGGATTCCAAAGGACAGTTTATTATTCCATCAATAAAATTATTCACCCTGTCTCTGTAGAAATCAAATTCATTTTCACCGGGTGAAGGTGAGATCCAATGTAATAAATTATGCAGAATAATACTCAAAATCGCGACACCTTTTATGACATTGGTATCGTCGCGAGTAAATTTTTTTATTATCATATACCCTTAACATTTCTTTACTATTGTTTTCGTTTGCAGTGTACTCCCCCTTTACCACCGCAAATACAAGAATCCTCGGAATGGCAGCAATGTCTTTCGAATTTACCGTCTTTCTTCAGCAAAATCTTGATACCGATTGCAGCAAAAGCCACAACAAGTATCAAGATTGTTATGAATAACAGTATCCAAAACATTTTGGAACAACGATTTATTTCACAATTATCAGATAATAGTTTTTCTTGCCTTTCTGAACAAGAATATATTTATCATTCAACAAGTCCTCATTACCGAGGGTTTTATTTTCATCAACTTTTTCTTTATTTACAGAAACGCCATTGCCTTGCAACATTTTGCGAGCTTCACCCTTGGAAATGAACACCTCAGTCTGAACGAGGAAGTCGATTATTCCGACGCCGGCAGTCAAAGTATCTCTACTGAAATTAGAGTTGGGGACACCTTCAAAAATGCTCAGCAACGTTGCCTCATCGAATTTACGAAGTGCATCTGCAGTTCCTTTTCCGAAAAGAATCTGTGTAGCTTCTTCAGCCATTTCCAAATCTTCTTTTGAATGGACCACCAAAGTAAGTTCTCTTGCGAGAGTACGCTGCAATTCACGAAGATGAGGTTCTGCAGCATGACGTTCAATCAAAGCATCAACCTCTTCCTTACTCAACATAGTAAAAATCTTGATATATTTTGCAGCATCTTCGTCGGTACAATTCATCCAGAACTGATAGAATGCATAGGGTGAAGTCTTTTTCGGGTCAAGCCAAATATTTCCTTTCTCTGTCTTTCCGAACTTACCACCATCAGACTTTGTAATCAAAGGACAGGTAAGAGCATAGGCTGTTTCATCAGCACCCAACTTACGACGAATCAATTCGGTACCTGTGGTGATATTGCCCCATTGGTCGGAACCGCCCATCTGTAGTTTACAACCCTTATGCTGATACAAATACAAGAAATCGTAGCCTTGAACGAGCTGATAACTGAATTCGGTAAATGACATGCCTTCGCCCTCTCCGCTGAAACGTTTCTTGACACTGTCTTTTGCCATCATATAGTTGACGGTGATATGCTTTCCTATGTCACGTATGAAATTAAGGAAAGAATAATCTTTCATCCAGTCGTAATTGTTCACCAACTCAGCCTTGTTAGGAGCATCGCTTTCAAAATCCAAGAATTTAGAAAGTTGTTTCTTTATGCAAGCCTGATTATGATTCAAAGTCTCATCATTCAACAGATTACGTTCGGCAGATTTTCCCGAAGGGTCTCCTATCATACCGGTAGCACCTCCAAGTAAAGCAAGAGGTTTATGTCCGGCATGTTGAAAATGTTTTAACATCATGATACCGCATAAATGACCTATATGCAAAGAATCCGCTGTAGGATCTATACCCAAATATGCAGTTGTGAGTTCTTTTCTCAGTTGTTCTTCAGTGCCGGGAGTCATACTATGCAGCATTCCACGCCAGCGCAGTTCTTCTACAAAATCTTTATTCATCGACTTAAATATAAATTTTCATGCAAAGATATATCTTTTTAACTAAAAGTCCAACACATGGGATTTATTTATGTCACTCAACATGAGTATTTTCATATCAAGAAAACAACTTGTTTCAAGAATTTTTCTCTTGATATATCTGTAAATTGCAACATCATTCAACAACAAGACACCAAAACAATCAATGATATTATTACCTGTACAAAAGGTTGGAAATCATTATAAATAAAAAACTATTCAACAGGCAAGGCATCGATATTGATATCCAAATATTTTATCTTCATTGTCGCATCCTTTTCTTTCAACAACAGATACATTTTCATCACAGCATCTTTTGTAACAGGTTTCGGGAAGAAGCATGTCGTTTTGACACGAAGACGCTTGAAACCATCCTTGTCATCAATGATATCTGAAGTCAACTCATTAACATTATATCCCTTGTACATAAGAAGATCATTACCTTTATTCATTTTAAATATAATGATGAAGTCGTCAACTTTAGATTTATCCATCATTTTATATTCACATACCATATCGATATAAATTTTCTGATAGTCCTTGTCGAATATTATTGACGAAAAGACATGAAGATATTCGTTGTCATGCAATTCCACTTCTAAAGTATTATCTTCCGTATTCAATTTCAGACCATACAACAACTGGTTGTCTTCAGTTGGAGTCGGCTTATTCATTTCAAAATTATAAGAAACGACATTATCCATTTCATCAAACGGTTTTGGTACAAGGTAGTCGTTTTGTGTGACATAATGGTCTATTTTCTTATAATCCGACAAGTATTTCAGCATTTTATTCAATAATGTGGAATCGCTGATTTCTGTCGGATACATATCAGGACCCACTCTAAACAACCTGTTTCTTACAACAAACAAGTCATTATACATATATTCTATAACTTCGCGATTATTTCTCATGAAAGGCACTTTTACTTTCGATGAAAAAACAGCCGAAGTATCAAAAGAAGTACCGAGCCAATGACACAAAGAATCTATCCTGTAATCATAATTATTTTTCAAATATGAGTTTATGGAAGGTGTAATATCATGGTGAGTGACAACACCTCCGAAAGTCTTTGGCGATTTCAACAAAGGCGAATAAATGATTAACGGCACATTGTATTTCAGCAATTCACTGGCATTGACATACAAACGTCCCATTCTATGGTCACCCAAGATGACAAAAACAGTATTCTCAAAATCTGGGAGTCGTTTATAATAATCGAACAACATTCTTACACAGTCGTCCAAATAAAGGAAACATGCATAAACATTCTTATTGTCTATGATTCTTTTCCTTTCCTTATCGGGCACTTCGGTATTACTGTCAAGCATCTGCAAAACACGTTTTTCATATTCTTCAATACCTTTAAAATCAAACGGCTCGTGTGTCGTCAATGTCAAATATATATCGGTATAAGGTCGGGTGGTCCCAACAGAATCCTTGTGATTCACAGCCAATTTAAACATATCTCCGTCGTACAAGCCCCATGCATTATTTTTCTGCATGGTTTCCTTATTCTCATAATCGAGTTCATCATCCAACGGCCGCATGATATAAGACACACCATTATTTAACAAATACTCGTCCTGACCGTCGAAAGCCGCATTGCCACCATAATAATAAGATATGGAATAACCGTTTTTCGACATATCTTTCAAGAGGGAATTATGGTCCGGTATGGGAAACCAAGGTCTTGCAAAACCGGTTTTATCGTATGGTGTAGAAGAAAATATATTAGGCAACGCGCCAAAAGTTCTCTCTGCCAACGCCAAACAATTATGCCAATACAATCCACAAGATGAAAGACTGTCGATGAAAGGTGTATAAGACATCTTTGGATTGAAATCCGTAAGATTTTGACCCATACCTTCAACGATTACAAATACAAAATTCGGAGGCAACCCGTCTGATGTCATATTGAAGAAACTTCCAAGAACATCCTTGTCATCGAATACACGCATGAACGGATAAAGACTGTCAACGTATGTAAATTCAGGAAACAATAAATGATAATCCTTAGCAGTTTTTAAAATCTCCTTGTCATAAAAGTCATATTGCTGCAAATCATTTTTTCCAACAGATTTTTTACCTTTAAAATATTTGTCAAAAGCATTAGATTCGTTATTTTTGAAATAATTATCAAAAGCATTCAACGTATATACCATTTGATTGGATGCCAAACAAAAATCAGAATATGATTTATATGGAGTATCGTTATTAGTCAATGATTTGTAATTGAAAGCAACTGAAAAAACGATTGAAACAATCATATAAGGTATTGCTGTCTTATTACCGATGAATACCTTTCTTTTCCAAAAAACAAGGAGCAATACATACAATGCTATCATGACAAGGACTCCCAACAATGACAATATTGAAAACTTTACCGATGAAACAATTATATCTATCATCTCTCCGGCTTTAAAAACAAAGAAAACCTCATCTAACGGGAGCATCACATTGTTGTAGTATCCAATAAGACCGCCATACAAGATACAATAAACAGTAATAAATGCAACACCAATAATATAAGCTGTCTTAGGAAGTAAGAGATGCAACAGCAGAAACGGCAATACAAGCAGAGCCGTAACTCTCATCACCAAAAAAAGGTCGAAATACACGCCGGACAGCACTATTGGAAAAGACGACCATTCTATGTTGTTTGAAATAAGAAGAACGAAAAAAAACAACAATCGCAAGATGAAAGTCATTGTAAACAATAGAAAGTTTATCTTAACCCATTGACGAAGACCATCCAACAAAGACATTAAAACATTACGATTTTTCATTTTGATACCCCATTTACATTGCAAAGATAATAATAATAAATCAGATGTCAATCTATGTGTTTTTTTTATAATTTCGTTTTCTTAAAATTTACAAAAATGATTTTAGTAAGTGGCGCCACCGGTTTACTCGGTTCTCATCTCATTGCAGAACTATTGCAGGATTCTGATGTTGAAATAAAAGCATTATGCAGGAGTTTTTCAGATTTTTCTCTATTGAAAAAAGTTTTGTTCAGACGCAACTACCGGGAGCAACAATTCAAACGCATCAAATGGACTGAAGGCGATGTTATGGATATAGCAATACTTAAAAAGGCGATGCATGATGTTGACAAAGTATATCATTGTGCTGCCGTTGTATCTTTTGATCCAAACGACAAGAACAGTCTTATGAAAATTAATGTCGAAGGCACTGCCAATATGGTAAATGCAGCTCTGCATTGCGGTGTAAAACAGTTCTGTCATGTAAGTTCCATTGCATCGTTAGGGAGGGCCGACAAAGATAATCGGATAAATGAAGACTGTATGTGGGAAGAATCAGAAAACAACAGTATTTATTCAGTTTCAAAATATTATGGCGAGATGGAAGTATGGAATGCTTATAGAAGAGGACTCCAGACAGTAATTGTCAATCCCTCCGTTATTTTAGGTGCAGGATCGTGGCATTCAGGGAGTTCGGAATTATTCCATACCGTCGCAAAAGGACTTCCATTTTACACTAACGGAGTCAATGGCTTTGTAGATGTAAAAGATGTAGCACGCGCCATGACATTATTGATGCATGAAAAATATTTCGACCATGTTTGCGGTCAACGTTATATCCTGAACGGTGCATCACTATGTTACAAAGAACTGTTTGCAATGATGGCAAAACATCTCAACGTGAAAGCACCTTATATTCATACCACCCGCTTCATGAGCGAGATTGCATGGAGACTATGCCGTATTTACGGCAAAATGACCGGCACGAAACCCGTCATCACCAAAGAAACAGCAAGGGCTGCAACAAACCATAATTATTACAGTTCGGAAAAACTAACAAAACAAACAGATTTTAAATTCACTTCAATAGAAGATACCATTAATGACATTTGCGAAATTTATAAATCTGAAACAGGAAATAATTGACAATTCATGCAAATTATCTTGACATATTAAAAACAAACCGAATCTTAAAAACAATCAAAAAATACGTTATATGCCTTGAAACGACATCTTCAATTATCGATAATCTTTCAATCCGATTATCAGCAACTACTCTACCACTATCTCATAAACCTTACCTTCTATATCGTTTTTATTGTAAGGTATCAGACCTTGTTCAAAAACAACAGGAGGCCACCATTCGGAATAATGATATTCTTGAGTAACTATACATAACATCTGATTATTAGGTATGTTGGTATTTTTATCGTTCATATAACCCACCATTTTCATTTTATCGGGAGATGGTCCAATACGCCAAATGATTTCATTGGGTTTCCATTCTATTTCATAGTAATAATAATCTTCCTTAAAAACATCATTACTGACAGGAGACTTTATCGTCAATGCCTTATAATTCTCATACCAGCGCATTGCCTCAAAATTACAGTCATCGTATGTTATTTCATTTATACCGGTCATAAACTGTTCCGGGTCCTTACATGCCAAATCCCAATTGGTGCAACAAAACATGACATCGTCATTCAATGTCGCATCTTCGAATTTTTTATCTTGTTCAGCATCTTGATAATAATATTGTTTAGGCCAATATTTCGAAGCTTTGACAATTTCAATATCTATCTCAGAATAAAAATTATCCGGTTTTCTTACAGGATTAGACGACTCGTCCCCTTTATCAATATATCCGCTTTTACTCGACCTTCTGTTATTCCATGAATGATTATCCTGATAAATCAACCAAAATGCGTACGTCAATCCATTCCAGATATTTTCGTTGTTCAACATTACCGGGAACTTGATTTTACCACGATATTTACCATAGGTAAATCCTATTCTTGTCCTAATACCCGTCGATTCTTTTTTAAGATTATCAATATCTTCATTACCTGGATTTATCAAAACAATGCTGTTGTCGTTTTCATCAAACCTGACAGTAGTGCACGGACAAGTACTTGTAACGGGGTAATTATACTGTAATTGTGTACTGTCGAATTTGGTTTTGTTTGCATCATAATCGGCACGTGTATAAGGGTCAATATCAGAAACCACATCTTGTATGACAGGAATATTTCTCAGAGTATATTGCCGGCTGATATAGCTGAAAAACTGCTCGAACAGAGCGTTGTCGTACAATTCATCCGATGTACCGCAGTTCTTGTCTGTCGTATCAATAAAATAATTATCGGAAGTCATCGTCAATTCATTAAGAAATATGCCATTCTCCGGAGTAATGACAGCGCGTGTTTTCAATACTTTATCACTTTTCAACACTTCAACGCCTTCCAAACTGTTATTTGCAAAAAAGCTGTAAGGATTCACAAAATCGCCGGCATCATCCGTTTTGCCGATAAACTGTATGTATTCAGGAATATTTTTCAACGCATTTTCATTGCAAACCACGAGCATGAAAGAATAGCAACCGACCCTTGGATTTCTTTTCCATCTGTTATTATGATCTCCTGCATTCTTTTTATCATTAATAATCCATATAGCATCGAGATATAATTGTTTGTCGATTGAATAGCCATTATTTTCAGCCTTATTCACAATAGAAGCATACCAATCGGGAGTATTTCGGATTGCCATGATAACATTGTCAACAGCTTCCTTGCTGAAAGGATTCTTTGAAACATCAGCGCCATAGAATTTTTTCTCGTCACGAGGATTTCCGACAATTCTGAAAACGTCAGACACTATGCCGTCGGTTTCAACTCTTTTAAATCCTATACTTGCATCTTCCCAACTGCCATAAAAATTTTCCCTGCTCAATAAAGTATCTTCAGGAAACTTATAACTTTCATTCTGATAATAAATTTTATAATATTCTCCTTTTTTCGCCTTGAAACTAAAAGCAATACCATCTTTACTTTGGCTTACCGAAGGCAATATGATGCCATTAGTAACAACATCATCAAGGTCCATATCCAAACATACCGTATCATTATCGGCAAAGTTTGTCATTACTTTAAAAGCTCTTCTGTTTCTATTAACATCGCAAGAAGTCAAAAAAATCAAAACAATACAAATAATGCTTATAAATTTGTGTATTCTCATAATATAAACAACCATTTTCATGTCACAAATTTACAATATTTTTAGTATTGACATCTTTCAATTTCAAGATAATTCCTTCAGAAGCTAAAGAAAACAACATGACAAAAGTCATAGACTTATAGAGTCTGTCGTAATTTTTTGATAAACAAAATATAGCCGACATCAACAATTCAAAAGACAACAAAAACAGATATTTCAATAAACATGAAAAACAGACAAGAGAAAAAAATCATATCGTCACTGAGAAGATTTCATATCTTTATAAGTACCTTTAAACACTTCAAATTTGACGAAGCGGCATTCGAGAGGACCATTATACACCTCTATTTTCTTAGAAGGTTTCAGTCCAACAAGTTTGAGGAGGCGTTTGTCGCTGCTGATGATCCAAGCCTGATATCCGGCAAAGTTTTTCTTCAGGGTATCACCTATCATACGGTAGAGAGACACTATGTCATCTTCTTCAAGGCGTTCTCCATAAGGAGGGTTGATAATCATAATGCCCGGAGACTCCGGCGGCATCACGTCCTGCATATCGCATTTGGAAAGGATAATATCATGCGACAGATGAGCATTTTGTATGTTGGAGCGTGCTATACTGACAGCCTTTGAAGAATGGTCGGAGGCATAAATGCAATAGTCGAAGTCTCTAATCTTGTCATTTTCCTCGCACTGTACCTTTTCCCATAGTTTCTCATCGAAGTCAGACCAATATTGAAATCCGAAGTTTTTACGGAAATAACCTGCCGGGATGGCGAGAGCCTGCATGGCAGCCTCTATTGGGATAGTGCCTGAGCCGCACATACAATCAATAAAATTACAGTCATATTTCCAGCCGGTAAGTTTCACAAGACCGGCAGCAAGCACCTCGTTGACAGGAGCTTTGTCAACAGCCTTACGGTAGCCTCTCTTATGCAGGGACTCGCCAGAACTGTCGTATGACAACGTCACCTTGTCATTTTCTATATGTATGTTGATACGGAAATTGGGATTTTCCACATCCACAGAAGGACGTGCACCTAAACGGCTGCGGAACTCGTCAGCGACAGCATCTTTCACTTTCAACGCCGCATATTGAGAATGTGTGAAATATTTACCGCTCACCACTGCATCTACGGCAAAAGTGTCACTGATATCGAATATCTCATGCCATTTGACAGAAAATATTTTGTCGTACAACATCTGTTCATCGCGTGCGACAAAATTGCTGACGGGTTTCAAAATACGTAAAGCAGTACGAAGACAATAATTGGCACGATACATAAGCTCCTTGTCTCCTTCGAAACTTACCGCACGGTTGAGGACATTGATATTTTCGGCACCGAGCTGAGCCAATTCTTCAGCAAGGACTTGTTCCAAGCCTGCCATAGTCTTTGCCACAAGTGGAAATGTATTCTTCACGTTTTTATTTTTTTGCAAAAATACAGCTTAAAGAAACAACTTCGGCAAAATGACAAAAATATTATACTGCCACAATATCAAAAAATACCGTTTTCATATTGAAAACATGTTCAACAAAATCGTATTATCCACACAAGCGACTATGGGAGATAAGTCCTCATTATCTTGACAGTCAAAGTTATTGAAACAAAAGCCGATATTATTATAATTTTATACTTCTCAACAAAAAAGCATACAGGTTCCAAATAAGTGCCGATGACAGCGGAACAGAGTGAAGGCAGTGCCCACAAAAACATCATTCCTATCAACAACACTATTATAACAGGTAACAACACCGACGATACTGTATCGAAGACAGCGTTACGTTTCATCAACTTCAAAAAAGCATTCACACAACGTATATTATGCTCTTTTTCCGTATCGAAGGCAGACGGCACCGGCAGCAATGACATTTGTTTCAGCAAATCGTCCATAAAAGGCTTTTCCTGCGGAAGAGGCATTTTGTTTCTCTCCATGAACTTCTTAATATTCTTTTCTTTCGTCATAATCACAATTTTTTATCGAGAAATTTTCTCAGGTGGTTTCTCCCTCGTGACAGATGGGACCTCACTGTACCGGAAGGCATATTCATAATAGAAGATATGTCTTTTATCGATTTATCTTCCATATAAAACAAAAGTATGACAGTACGTTCATCCAATGAAAGGTCAGACAAAGCCTCATACAATTCCTGATATTCAAAAGCATAATCACTGTTATACGTATTATCGCCATCACTGTCGCACAAATTCTGCGAATCCGACAGCTGTAATGTTTTTCTTTTGGAATCGTCGTAAAAGCAATTCAGGGCGATACGGAACAGCCATGTCGAGAAATCCGCTCTGCCCTCGAATTTCTCGAAAGAGATATATGCTTTGAGCAAAGCCTCCTGTGCTATGTCATCAGCTCTGTACATATCACCATTACACAGTGAGCAAAGGAACCTTCGCAGCCTCCCTTGCTCAGCAGTAATCAACTCTATGAAATGTTGCTTTGTCACTTAACAGTTATCTTAAAATCATTCCGGTTTCTCTGCCAATTCTTTTGTATCCAACTCATTCTCAGCCAATTCTTTTGCCATCATCTTTCTTCCAATAAAGAACGAGACTATAAAAGCCACGCCTAAAGAAAGGAACACAAAGGACAACATGAAAATAATTGTTTCATTGAATGAAACTTTACCGATCAGACATAAAACAAGCAACAAAAGACCTATCAGAAAACATGCTATACCTGACTGTATTTTCCTCAAGAGTGTCAATTTCAGACCACCTTTTTCATATTTTCTATTCTGTTCATCAAGAAACATATCGATATTCACAGGCTGACCCATTTCAATCGATTTCAGCAACACCTTCTCCTGAGCTTTGATTTTATTGTTCTTAACTTTCATTATTATAGCCACAATAAATGCCGGGAGACCAAAAACAGCTATAACACTAATTATTTCTACTACATTTCCCATTTTTATAAAATTTTTAAGTTTAACATTTAATTTTTATCATTTTCAGCCATTAGACTATAAAAGTCTTAAAAATGTTGCAATGATGCAAAGATTTTTTTAAATTCTATAAAAAAACCATTATTTCATGCAAAAAATAAAAATTGTGTACCTTTGCATAAATAATTATTGCAATTGTTATGACTATCAAAGAAGCACAGGAAATTGTCGATAATTGGATCAAGACAATAGGAGTAAGATATTTCAATGAGCTGACAAACACTGCTTTACTGATGGAGGAAGTCGGTGAAGTGGCAAGGATAATGGCAAGAGTTTACGGGGAACAGTCTTTCAAGGAATCCGACAAGAGCCATGACCTTGCCGATGAGCTGGCTGATGTGCTTTTCGTCTTGATATGTCTTGCCAACCAGACAGGCATAAACCTAACTGAAGCTCTTGAAAAAAATCTCGAGAAGAAGACTTCAAGAGACAGCAACAGACATAACAACAATCCCAAGCTAAAATAAAATGAACATATTTAAAGGCATCATCATTCTCATTTTTATTTTATGCATCAACATAGTGTATGCACAAAAAAATCAATATGAGGGAACGGTAATCGACAGCAAAAACAAACAAGCGTTAGCATTCGTCAACATTACATACAACGATGACGGCAAGTTGGGCACGACCACCGATATTGACGGCAAGTTTGTCATTAGCAATAGCATAGACATTCAAAGCATTACACTTTCTTTTGTCGGTTATCAGAAACTGACTCTGACAAAAGAAGAACTCAACATGACCAAAGTCATAAAACTGACTCCCTCGGACATAGAACTTGACGAGGTGGTAGTTTATGCCGAAGACAATCCTGCGCATCGCATCATAGACAACATGGTGAAAAACAGAAAACGCAACAACATCAACAGTCTTGAATCATATTCCTATACCATGTACGACCGTATCATAATCACCATAGACACCACTGATTTAAGCAAAATATCTGCTGATATAAAAGAATTGGTGAAAAACAATGACATAATGGTAATGGAAACGGTATCGGAACAGTATCACAAGAAACCCAACAAAAACAAGAAAATCATCAAGGCTAATACCATCTCAGGATTAAACAATCCAATGTATTTCTATCTTGTTGACAATATTCAAAGTCTTACATTTTATGAAGACAACATCAACATTTTCGGCACCGACTATCTCAATCCCATCAGCAAAGACAGCAAGAAAAAATATTTCTTTAATTTGGAGTCTGTAATTCCGGAAACAGACAACGACACTGTGTTCCTAATTTCGTTCAAGACACGCAAAAATGCCAACATCAATGGATTACAAGGTATAATAACGACACATTCCAAAGGATGGGCAATTGCCAACGTAAAGGCTTCGCCAATAAAAACAGACATAGTCGCTGATATCAGGATACAACAACTTTATGAACGTGTATCTGACAGTATCTGGTTTCCAAAACAACTGAATACCAATATTATTTTCTTAAAAGAACCCGTCCAGAATTATGATTCTGTCACCAAAGAAACAATAACCGATACCATCCTCATGACAGGTATAGGAAAAAGTTATCTGAAAGATATAAAAGTCAACAACGAGATAAGCGATAAGATATTCGATTTCAACAATATAACATTATCTCCCGATGCAGGAGACAAAGATATGGAGTTCTGGGCTTTGTACCGTAACGACAGTATCAACGAAAGAGTCAACAACACTTATACATTCGTCGATTCATTGTTAACGTCAAACAGGATAAATCTCGACCTTATCCTTAACACCTCCATGAATCTAATAGAAAATCAATCCATACCAATCGGCGTCTTCAATATAAAACTGGACAATGTCATAAGATACGACATCATCAACAATCTCTATTTGGGTTTAGGTTTTGGCACAAATAACAAATTGAGCAGGATTGCTGGTTTAGACACATACTTCGGATACTGGTTCGGTGCCAAAGAGATGAATTACGGTGTCAACGGACATGTCAGCATCATCCCTATTTACGACACAAAACTCACCTTGGGATTCGACCACAGATTCAACACTTTTGGCGAATATGGGTTTTATGACAACTTCTCAATATTAAACAATCTTACTTTTAAAGATTATTTCGTAAAAAGTACCACATTAAACACGGGAATAAATGCGGAGTTTTCCACATATATCACTCATTTTATGAAAGGATTTGTCAAAATGAATGTAGGAGACCGGCGAATAAGGTGCGGATATTCATTAATTAATGACAATACAGACATAAATAAAACCTATCGTATTGCGAGACTCGATATGAAACTAAGGATAGCCTTTGGAGAAGTTTTGATATTCAGCAACAAACAGTTAAAGGCAAAAGGCAAGGCATCGCCGGAGATATGGCTGATGTACAGCAAAGGACTGAAAGGCTTCATGGGCAGTGAATACAACTATGACAAGGTACAGTTGCAATTCAGAGGCAAATGGCAATCGAAGGTGTTGGGAAAGACGGAGTTGACGATACAAGGCGGCATGACATGGGGCATCGCACCATTGTTTGAATACTACGACATTGCCGGAACGAGTGCGGGATTCAACATCATGGCACCGGAGAGTTTTTCCACCATGAGACCCGACGAATTTTTATGCAACAGATTTGCATTGCTGTTCTTTACTCATAACTTCGGAAATTTCATGAAGATAAAGAAATTCCAACCGGAATTGGCGATAGCTGCCAATATAGGATGGGGTGATATGACTGAAGATACAGGCATAAATGACGATATCTTCAAAAGTATGGATAAGGGATATTACGAAAGCGGACTTATTATAGATAAAATATTGAATGTCAATTTTATAAAATTGGGATTTGGAGTATATTACCGTTTTGGGCCGTATGGATATGACAAGACAGGAGACAATTTCAGTTATAAGATTACTGCAAACATGAATTTTTAGGTTATGATAAAGACTATTTTGTTGGTAGGAGGCGGAAGTTGTTTGGGAGGAATAACAAGATATCTATTAAGCAGGGAGATATATAGGTTTTTCCCAAGCATTTTTCCGACCGGCACTATGATTGTCAATATCATAGGATGTTTATTAATAGGGTTGATATGTGGGGCAGGCATGCGTTATTCTTTTATGAACGAAGAGATGAGGGCTTTCCTTGCCATAGGCTTTTGTGGAGGATTCACCACATTTTCGAGTTTTGCCAATGAAAATTATCTACTTGCCGACAGCGGCAACATGACATATTCCATACTTTATTCAGCATTAAGTCTTGTGTTGTGCATGGCGGCTGTATATATAGGATACAAAATCTTCACAATACATTAAACCAATACAAAAAGACCCGAACCTATCAATAGAGTCAGGTCTTTTTGTACAACTCAAAATATACAATTCAATATTGACTATCAATTATATAATATCAATATTTATTCCAACTACACATTTCCTCAACAGGTTTTCTTATCTTGTTACGTGTTTCTGAGGCAGGGTAACCAAGAGTTAGAAGCAAAGGCACTCTTTTCCTGCCTATGCCGAGCATTTTCCGTACTTTTTTCTCATTAAACCAGCCCATGATACAAGTGCCAAGACCCAGATCGGCAGCTTGAAGACAAAAATGTTCCACTGCAATACCAACATCGAGCAAAGAGTATTCTTTGTCTTTTATCACGCTTCCGATACTTGCTGACAGATTCATCTTTTCGAGCACCACGGCAACGATGACAGGCGCCTCATGGGAGAATTTATTCATACCCATGCCTTGTGCAGCATCAGCCATCTCTTTAAGTAAAACCGGGTCATCGACAACGACAAACTTCCACGGTTGCGAGTTACATGCCGAAGGAGCAAGACGTGCTGCCTCGATACACTTCATGACCAACTCCTTATCAACAGGACGCGTTTCATATTTACGGTCGCTCTGTCTTATCTTTATCAGTTCCGAAAATTCCATATCACATTATTTAAGAACAAAGAAAAAACATTTTTATCACAAAACACAATCATATTATATCTGCATGAAAGCATCAACTTGACATACCATGACATCACTGCAAGTCATCATCTTTGACATCAGGATTAGAATCATCTGCATCAACCGTTTTATCAGAATCATCGAGGACTTCGGAATCCGGATATCTGGCGCTGTAGATAACACTTTCCAACTTACGCAACTCATCGCGTTTCTCCTTATTGGGATAATATACAAAGCCTTCTATTGTCAAGAGTCTGTCCTGTTCAGGATTGACTATGGTATAAGAGACAAAAGGGCCTCCCATGAAGTCGCCAACGACATTCCACAAGCCGCGCATTTCCACGGCATAGCCTGCCGGAAAATCCGGAAGCACCTCGAAAACAGGATAAACATATTTTTTGTCTGTAGTCATATAAGTACCGTCGAGAGGACCGGGAACATATTTCTTCACTACTGAGTCACGGACTGCCACGAGATGTTGAGGATTAAGGTCTGAAGTATCCCTGTATGGAGTCTCATAAATAAGAAGACCCATGCTCATGTCGTCAGTCTCTCTTCTCAGCCACATAAACTTGTCTTTATTGACAGCAACGAAGAAGCCATCCGGAACGAGCATGGAGATGCCGAAAGCATTGTTGACAGCTTTTGCGTTAGCAGGGGATACATTGGGACGGAAAAAAGTCATAAAACGTTCTCTCTCATTCTCGTCGAATTTTTCTTTCAACGTCTCAGCCTGCATATTGAACACCTTGACCCAAGAATCCACATCGGGAGCTGTTATTCTCATCACAAATTGTGGTGCCGACTTCCAATCATCCTGTGTCTCTACGAGAACCTTGTCGAGGTCTTTATTTATGGCACCGACTATGAGGTTGCGGTGTTTCTGAAACATTTCGGAGAAAGCAGATACTTCGAGGTTTACCACATCGAAATTTTTTTCCGGTTGCGGCAGACCATATTGTTCTTTTTCAAAGAAATCGCGAACTGCCTGCCCCATGGCACCCTCCCATTGCTCCTTATTCTGTGTGATAAAAAGCACCTCGGAGGTACCGCCTACTGAGCGTGGCAATCTGTCACCCATCCCATCGGAACAAGATGACAACAGCACTGACGCCATTATAAGTATTATATATCCTAATCTTCTCATATAACAACATTTATAAAATAACAACAATACTATTATTTTGCTTTTTTAATTTTCAATTTTTGTCCTACTTTGATACTGCCCTTAGAGTTCAAGTCATTAAGTTTTTTCAAACCCTCGACTGTGACGCCGTCGAATTTCTTGGCAATATCCCACAAATTATCACCGGCTTTGACTGTATAAATGACATAGCCTCCGCTTTGTGTAGTTGAAGGTTCCGAAGAACTTTTTGCAACAGAATAAACCTTGAGTTTCTGCCCCACCTTAATTGTATTGGAACGAAGGTCATTCCAATCTTTCAATTCGGATATAGAACATTTGTATTTCTGTGCTATCACGGAGAGGTTCTCGCCCGATTTCACAGTATGTATCACATAGTCGCCATTTCTTGTTGTCGAACTGTAAGAATTCTCGTCGGCTGGCGGATAAACTTTCAGTTTCTGCCCCACCTTGATGGTATTGGAACGAAGATTGTTCCAGTCTTTCAAATTGGTAACGGTACATTTATATTTATGGGCTATCACAGAGAGGTTTTCGCCTGATTTCACGGTATGGATTTTCTGAGTAGTAGAGCGTGACACCGGCGAGGAATTACCGGCCTGTGCCATAGGAGCGCCGGAACTATAAACTATCAGTTTCTGTCCGGGATAAATGGTAGTGCCTTTGAGGTTATTCCACGACTGCAGTTGTTTCACGCTGACACGGTATCTTCTTGCTATGGAGCCAAGATTTTCTCCAGATTTCACTACATGGACACTCCTGTCGCTTATCTTCTTCATTTCCTCCTGCAGTTTCTCTTTATCTATGCCTTTCTTCGTTTTGAACTCATAAAGTTGTTTCTCATTATCTATATAATCGCCCACATATTTCACCGGCAGGACAAGGATACATGGGTTCTTGTCAGTAGCCGGTATAATGCCGGCTTTATACTGAGGGTTGAAAAATTTAATATCGCCCATAGGGATAGAAAGCATTTCATTAAGCTGGTCAAAAGCAAGAGGCTGATGTACTGTAACGGTATCTATTCCTGTTTTGATAATGCCGGGGTCGAGAGGACTTATATTATGCTCGAGATAATAATTCATGATATAGTTAACTGCAATGAAAGCAGGAACATAACCTCGAGTCTCACGAGGGAGATAAGGCCATATAGCCCAGTAGTTTTTAATGCCACCGGCGCGGCGTATAGCCTTGTTGACATTACCGGTTCCGGAGTTATATGCTGCCAAAGCAAGAAACCAGTCATCGAAGATATTATATAGGTCTGACAGATGACGACAAGCGGCATCAGTAGCTTTTAGAGGGTCGAAACGATCATCGACTAAAGAAGTGACATTCAAGCCATATACTTTGCCGGTGCTATACATAAACTGCCATAACCCTTTGGCACCGGCATGTGAACCGGCAGTGGGATTCAATGCAGATTCTACCACTGCAAGATATTTCAACTCCAACGGCATGTTGTATTTATCCAACGTCTCCTCAAATAATGGGAAATAAACATCGGCAAGACCAAGTATCCTCTCCGTCTTATCCCTCTTTGTAACCGCATATACATTGATAAAAGATTTTACATGTTTGTTGAAAACCAAATCTATTGTCGTTTGACTTCTCAGATAATCAATACGTTTGGCATATACGCTGTCCGGAAAAGTGGGTACAAAATTCGGAGCATAACCGTAAGCATTCTCAGTTACGACACTGTTTTTTACAAAATATGGAATAATATTGAGAGTATCCATCATATCCATCATAACATCGGCATCTTCCACAATAGCCTCGCCAGAATTTTCAGCATCGAAACGTTCCTGTATCATCACCATAATGCTGTCTTCATTAACATCTTCAATGGTATCAAAATCATATTCTGTCAATTGCGACTCATAATAGTCATCATAATCCAAGGTGTCAATGAAAGCATCATTATCAACAACAAACACTTCATCTGAAATGACATCTTCCGTCACCTCATTTTTCACTTCTACATTATTATTCTTACTTTTATTCACAAATTCCGTTATCGTAGAACATGATACAAACGACAGCACAAGAAAAAACAACAGTATTCTTTTAAAAACCATAGGTAAACAAAAATTCAGAATTTATTTTTAACCTTGCAAAGTTACAAATTATTCAATCATATCAACATAAACGCTATTACAAAAAATGCAATGACGTCTTTGAAACGGCACAATAAACTTCACAATTTTTTATCACAATTAACGTAAATATCAAACAAAATGGTATTTTTGCAAATCGAAAATTTTTTATTTATGAAAAAAACACTATTTTTTGCATTGATTATCAATCTTATATTTTTAAATCTCATCAAGGCACAAGATGACAAGAAACCTGATTGGCGCAAATTGCATTATCTTTCAGAAGAAGAGATGAACACTCCTTTGAACAGGAATCTTAATTTTGTAAGTACAGAACCACCTACCGGGGAAGTCAGATTTCCGGCAGAGTTCGAGCCAATGCAGGCTGTAATGATAAGATATCCATTGGGAATACCTTATGAAGTAGTTGCTGAGATGTCGGAAGACTGCAAAGTTATAACAATAGTATCGAATTATTATCAATCACAGGCAGAAGCAGAATATGCGGCGAACAATGTCAACATGGATAACTGCATATTTGTCAATGCCACAACCGATTCTTATTGGATCAGAGACTTCGGACCATGGTATATCTTCAACGACCTTGAAGCTGCCGTGGTGGATTTCCCATACGACCGTCCGAGACCTAACGACAACCTCATTCCTGAAGTAATGGCAGATTATTGGGGAGTGGAATTGTTCGGCATGAACGTATATCATACGGGAGGTAACATGATGCAGGACGGAAGAGGTGTAGGCGCTTCTACAGACCTCGTCATTGATGAAAACTCCAACGAGACGACAGTGAGAGAACTGATGAGAGACTTTCTCGGAATAGACCCTTACCATATCACCATTGACCCATTGGGAGACTATATAAAACACATAGACTGTTGGGGCAAATTCCTCGCACCGGACAAGATACTCATAGCAAGAGTGCCGGAAAGCGACCCACGTTATGATGATTACGAAGAGGTAGCCAACTATTTCGCAACTACCAACTGCTCATGGGGTTATCCTTATAATGTCTATCGTGTCGATGTACCCGGCAATTATACTGTCGCCCCTTATACAAACAGTCTCATCTTGAATAATAAAGTATTGGTTCCCATAGGTTCCAACACCACTTATAATGAGAATGCCCTTGCCGTTTATCGCGAAGCTATGCCAGGCTACGAGGTTATTGGATTCACCAACGACGATTACATGATATCATGGGAAAATACCGATGCCTTGCATTGTCGTACACGCGGTGTCGCTGACTTCGACATGCTCTTCATAGACCACAGAGATGTGGTGTTTGGAGAACAAGAATGGCAGGATTCCATAGCCATAGTGAGCAAATTCATTGCCTACAGCGGACAACCTCTCATAGAAGACTCCCTCTTGGTCTATTATAGCATCGACGGCAATCCATATCAGACTGCCTTGATGACTCAAACCGGTACTAATGAATATACCGGATATATCAAAGGTTATCAAGGACTATCAGAGATAGATTATTATGTATTCGGAAAAGATGAATCCGGACACCGTTATACACAGCCGAGTTTCGGAGCTTTGGAACCTCATCATTTCACAATGGAAGAACATACCAATGAGTTACTGACATTGTCTCCCAACTCTCTTATTTTCGATAACACCAATACACTGCCGTTAACCATAACCAATGAAACTTACAATACTGTTACAATCAACGACATAGCTGAAACAATGGGCGAATATCTCACCATTACTTGCAATAATCAACCAATTGAGACAGTATTACCTATTACATTGGAACAAAACAGCTCATTGGAACTTGAAGTGATGGCAATATTACCTGCCAAAAATTATACTGCTACCAACATTATGATTACATCGACAGCAGGAACACAAAATGTTGAAGTATTGCTGAATCAGAATTATTTCAGCATAAACGAAAATGACATTGCAAATTGTGAGATATATCCCAATCCGGCACACAATATTTTAACTGTTAAAGGTAATAATATTAGAAATATAGAAATATTCAATGCCGTAGGACAGTGTGTGCTGAGAAAAGAACAGTCGGGAGACATCAATATTGATGCATTGCCCGAAGGATTATATTTTGTCAAAATAATAAGTAACAATAACAATATTATCGTTAAGAAGATCGTTAAGAACTAAAATATCTGAAAACATTTTATTTTAATAGAATAAATATATATTTTTTTCATACATTATTTTATTTTTCAGACTGTCTCGGTTTAAAGCGGGCAGTCTGTTTTTTTTATGCACTTAAGATATGACAATTCTTATAATAAAAATATGGCGTCACAACCATGAACATGATATTTTATTTAATAGTAATATTTCATGTATCTGAAAAATTGCTTCAAACATTTCTTTTTTACAAATATATTATTTTTCCACAGTTTTCATTCCAACATCATTTTATAAAGGCTTCTTCTATCCCTGTCAACTACTTTTCGTTCGTCCAAATAGAGATAATACACTTCACCATCAAACACTTGGATGTTTTGTGGAAAACTATGGTCGGTGAGACGGGTTTCACGTTTCACCCTGCCGCTGTTCAAGTCGATTTCCTTCAAGGTGACGATGCCGCCTGAGATATACTGCGCATAAACTTTCTTTTCCTTCGGGTCAACAATCAAATTCTCATCCCATGAGTTGCCGAAAGTCATCTTTTTATCACCGCCGCCTTGCTTATGAAAATCAATGTCATATTTACATTGGAATTGTCCGTTATGGTCAAACACACAAAGCACGTCATTCAAGAAATTAAACAAATACAATTCATCTCCGACAGAAATCAACGGGCTGTAAGCATCTTGGAGCATCAGTCGTTTTTGTATATCATCAAATTTACTCACCGTTTGTCCACTCGCATCCACTCTATATATATTATATCCCTGCTGATTATTGGGGTCGTACATCAACGATGCACGATAATTGTCCATATCCCAGTTTTTAGCCATCTCCAATGTTTTTCCGCTGATATCGGCAAGCACAAACTTTTGTCCACCCTCGCGCTTTACAGCTTGAAAAATTATCTCCTGTCCATAATATCTTCTGGCTTCCATCACCAAGATGCTGTCCGTCGCGGCTACCACAGGCTTCAGTTTTTGTTCAAACGTCTCTTTAGAGTTTCCGTAAAGCAATTGCATCTCATTTCCATCGCAATACACCTGATATACAGAGTCCTGACTTAATAGATGAATATTTCCGAAAGCATCTTGGAACAATTCCTGAAACTTCACGGGAACAGACTTATATGAGATGGTGTCTTGATTCAAGTCGAGATGCAATAGTCTGGATCTCATGCCGTTGCAAGTCAACATATAGATTCCGTCCTCGCGCACTTGATAGTCAACAACCCAAACCATCTTATTTTCGTATGCCAAATGTGGTGCGTTCACAACTATCTCCACATCCGGCAGATAAATCGTTTTGGCTTTAAGCGTCACCACAATAAAATTCTTCATGTCTTCAATGTCAACCATTTTCCGCTTGTCCACGCGAAAAGGCTGTTTGTTATACGCCAAGTGGCTGAAATAGAGTCTCTCGCCCTGTTTGGTATAAACCTGAGCCAAACCGTTGCGGTTTGTGACACCGCGGATATTGTCTTTTGTATCATAGATTCCCACGTCAGGGATGGGATTCTGTAAAGAGTCGCAAACAAGAACGTTCATCATCCACTTTTGTCCGGCCTGCCCGAAAAGACAGCTAAAAGGCATGAGGAATAACCATATAATAATCAGGATTTTGTACATATCAAATATTATTTAGTGATTTCATGAAATCTTTCATTTATAATTATGGGAATTTAAGTGATAGCTTCTGCGAAATTAACTTCGCAAAGGCATGTATATGGATAATACCAAACCATAGAACATGAATTATCACTTGTGCATCCTTTATTAGTCGGAATATACTTAATATCATCAGTCAAATTATATCATTATTACATTTTCTATTACTTCTCATTCAGTTCCACGCTTATTTATTATGTTTCTCTATAATCAAATTATCAAAAATTATACCAAATGATGTTAAAAACTCTTGTTACAACCAGCACATTACATACCTTTCATCTCAATTTATATCATTGCTGTCAGGTAAAAATTGTTCCATTGTATCTATAAAAAAAATAATAATCTAAACACCAATATCATAATACGTCTTTTGAATCCGAAAAATTATAATAAATTATTGATTATCAATATAAAATCATAATATATACCTTCTGCATGATTTACTGACATATAAATTTAATTTTCAAGACATAATATCGGAAATCAATGATAAAATAGTTCTTTTCTGAATGTTTCAGGTTAGTTTATTGAATAATCACTATATCATATCTGATTTTATCTGCATTAAAAACAATAATTTCAAAAATATGGCACAATTTTTACAAAACCTTAAATTTAGCCGTCAGCATGACTGACCTCGGACGTATTGAATATTCGGAATAATAACCGTAAATATCCGAATAATAAGAATAAACAAAATTCTTGGTATTGAGAATATTTTGACAATCGAGTATGAATCTGACTCTCTTATAGGTGTATGATATGTTACAGTCGAGAAGCCCGAAATCCTGACGTCTCCCCATTCCGGAGGTATGATAATATTCCAATGAAGAACCGACAGAAATGCCAAACGGCAGAATGAAATCAATATTAGCCTGGTCGATGAAGCTGATGATGGGTTTCTGATTCGAGGTCTGTCCTTCCAACTTAGATATCATCCTGCTCCAGCTGCCTTTGTTGGAAAAGATGATACGCTCGGTGATTCTTAAAGACGCCGTGACATTGGCATTCCATCCTCTGTTAAAATATGTAGCCACCTTATCTTCAACAAGTTGAGGCGTCCTTCCATAGCCATACGAGCATTTCGCGTTGATATTGAGATTATGCCATTCGAAGCCTTTTCCCGCATAAAGCGAAAATGAAAGATAGTCGCCGGTGCTTTCTTTCTCCACCGCGTTGATTATTAACATATCGCCTTCGAAATTCTGTGCATACATCACTTCATTTTTGTATCGGTTGTAGTTGACAGAGGCGTCACAAACCAAATATTTGAAGATGTTGTCATAAGTGAGTTTCAGCGATGAAGAATTACCCCATGTGTCGGCAAGACGGCTGTCATAACGCGCCAATGTCCTGTAATCCCGTAAGATATAACCGGAGTAAAGTGTCTGAAGTGAAGGCGTCGAATTGTATATGAAGCTGTTGACAGAAATATCGAAACGGTGATTCATCTTATACTTGAACGAGAAAGAAGGTTGTGACAGGACTTTAATGTTGTTGTATGAGTTGTCATTTCGATCGTCGATGAAATCTATGTATCGCAACTGTACCGGAATATACAGCTGGCTTTTTATCCTGAGACTCCTATAATCGAAAGTAAGTCCTATAGCCGGCTGTAATTTCAGCCAAAGGATGTCGTTGCCGTATTGCGGTTCTTCAAGAGTGAAAGTGTTTCCGCCGTTGTCGGTGAGGTCAAGCGTGCTTCCAAGTCTCTGACGTTCAAGACTGAAAGTTGCAGTCGGGAATAAGGTGAATCTTTTCCAGACGAAAAGCGACAGAAACCTTAATACATTGTAACTCTTGAGAGAAGTAAGATTGATATCCTGATTTGTAAGGGCGTAATTCACACTGTCATTGAGGATGTCGGGAAATGAGCCGGGTCTTGCTCCCGAAGAATAAGGCAACGTTCCGTATGAGTTCTTGGATTCTATTTCGATACCTTTTCCGGAGTCATTCCTGTTTCTTCTCACCCAACGCAAATCCAATTTCGTGCTTATAGCCTGATACGATTGATTCTGTCGTACCAAATAATCACGCATTATATTGCTGCTGTCGTTGACGTTGCTGCCTGCCGCCAAGAAATTTATTCCCAAATAATCCTTTTCCTTATTTAGGACATAGTTGATTCCTGCCTCGAAGTTATGCGTCATTTCCATGGAGTTCATGTCTTCCGACAGATTGATGGAATCAGATTGCGGAACGAAATATGTGGTCTGCGAGAAACTCGATTTCTTTATCTCATCTCCGCCGTAAAGGGCATTCACCGACAACTCGGCATCGTTTTTCATTTTCTGTAAAGTATTGAAAGTAAAACCATACGAGTTGTTGAAGGTACGGCTTCTCTCGTTTATTGTCGGCATGGACGGTTTTATTATGGAGGCAAAAGGCCTCACCGTGATATTCCGGTTGTCGGTGAGACGGTAGCCGCTGTTGTTGGCATTTAGTGTTGACAGATATTGTTGTCGTTTTCCGAAGTACATGCCGGCGAGTTTGCCGTCCCAAAGAAGGTTCTCGTCGTATCCCACTCCAACGTCGGCTGTAAGGGCGAAAGTACCTTTTGAGCCCGGCTTCAACTTGATGTTTATTGCCGCATCATCAGCAATATCGATATTGCTCAATGCCTTGACAGGCTGGTGATTTTCAAGTACTTGCACCGTAGCAACGTCGGTTGCCGATATATTTTGTGTCGCTAAGTTGTAACGTCCCTGTAGCATGTCCATGTTTTCTATATAAAACTTGGATATGGGCTTCCCCTTGTATTCTATCTTGCCGTCATCATCCACTTCAATGCCGGGCATCTTTTTCAGGACGTCGGCGATGACGACATCGGTGGTATCGCGGAATGCCGAAACGAGATATGAAATGGTGTCGTTGTTTTCCCATATCTTTTCTGACTTAATGCTGACTTCCTGTAAAAGTATTGCTTCTTCTTTAACCACAAAATCAACGGTTTGACTGACATTGTCGATTAGTTTCGTCTGTTTTTTGACATTGAATCCATAAACAGAGAGCAACATTTTCTCCGCTTCGGATTTGGTAAATATTTCGTAAAACCCTTCATCATCGGTAAAGGCAAATGCAACGGTAAGGCTGTCAGTGCTCCGCATCAGAATTACGGATGCGTTGAAGACCGGGTCTCCCTTTTCGTTTTTTACAATACCTGAAACACGTGTCTGAGAGAAACAGTTTGATGCTAAAAACAGTGATAATATAAGAAAGAATTGCCTCTTCATAATTAGATCAGTTTTGATTTCATTACATAGAATTTTCAATGAAATTTAAAAAGTTATTTCTACCAATGACTGTTTATGGAATCCCATAATGTTGCCATATAGTCGATAAACGTTCTGCCGCAGGAACAATATTCACATCTGGGACTGCTGGCATCCGCAACTTCAAAAGTAAGTTGCGGAGAATTGGCAAGTGCAGATTTTATCTGTTGTGCATTCAGATATTGTTGGTGTCGCATAATTATTCCAATTCTATAGGGTTATAAGGACTCGAAGGACCTTTTTCTGAATCTACAACTTCTTCAAATGATTTTGTCTTAGGATTTTTTCTCATGAGTGGGTATCCCGGATTAATTTTTCTAAAATAATCATATTGAGCTTCATAATATAATTGCTCAAATTCCATAACTGTTTTACGGGATTCTTTCTCGTATGTATATTTATCCATAATGACTATTGGGCTTTTCGTGTTGTTTATTCCAATGCAAACAAAAGAATAATGCCCTTTATCATCTTCGGCTTTAAGAATAAGTCCGGGAAGTCCGTTGAATTTCCAAGGTCCGTCCGAAACAGGCAATTCCGTTGTAAACCAGACTGTCCAGTTCCTGCCTCGAAATTCACAGATGGCTTTGGTACATACAAAACCTATTATATCTTTCTTTTCATCGGTCATTTCCCACTTGAACAGATTTTTTTCTTCACTATATTGTATAATAGGTCCTATTAACGGTGTTCTGTGCAATACAACCATCTTATTTTCAAAGAAATACTTGTAAACATCAACCGGCAGGATTAGAAGTCTCGGAGATGGGTATTCATTTCTCCCTTTGTCAAAATAAGTTTTGCAAAGAGAGTCATATTGAAAAAGACGATAACTATACGACCTTGAAAGATTGTTGCCTATTTCTAAAATAATCCTGTCATATTCTTTTTCATCTGGGTTTAATGAATCTTGTGTCATAATTGCTTCATAAGTAATGACATAACGACTTGTATCCAAAACTTTGTTATATTCCGGATCTACATATTCCTGGCTGAATGTCGTTATAGAACATAACAGTATAATTGCTAATATTAATATGTTTCTCATATATGTAAATAATTAAGAATGTTATTTATTCGACTGAAGGTAGAAAAACAGAAACTCCTTAATCTGCATGGCAACAGCCACAAACATAATATCCAGGGTTAACACTATCTCCACCACATTACGGTATTTTTTGTTCTTCGCTTATTTTGTTCAATTTGTTTAGTTTCAATAATTTCATATTTGTCATTCCGTTTCTCAATCCTTCACTATGTTTTTTAGTGAAACGGTTTTGGTTTTCATTGTGTTGCCTTTTTGCTTCACTTATTGTTTGTCACCGTCTCCACAAACGGCGACACAATTTTTATTGCGGAGACTTTACAGAATGTATTTCCGTTTAGTTTTCATGTGCGATTCGGTATTTATTCTTCTTTGCAATTTTAATACAATTTTTACATCATGTCAAGAAAATAAGATGTTTTTTCATTAAGACTTATAAAACTTATAAGTTCCATTTTCATACTTTAAAAATCAGATTTACATTCCAATAAACCAAACAGTAAGATGTTTTATGTTTCTATATTGATATTCAATGATTTATTATAACACATCCGACAGTAATGCAATGTTAATCCAATGGCTTGAATTTATTTATGATATTTCGCACCTTGATTCTTATTTCTCATATTTTTATCGGATAATACCAATTTAAAAAATCCATTAAATTTTATTCATTTTTTCAGCCAACACTAAACTTGTTTGATTTATATGACAGGATACATTCAGGATACACGTTTCTGATTTATGGATACATTTAGGATACATATCTTCGATTTATGGATACATTCAGGATACATTTCCTGTTTTTTTCAACATTTCATGCATCTTGTCTTTATAATCACCCTGTGCCGGAATTATCGCCAAGAAAATTTTTTGTTTTGGTGTTTATGAAATTTTCACTGCAAAAGGTATTTGCTATCTGTACCAGTTTTTTATCTGTTTCCG
>NZ_DBMCYK010000008.1:0-100358 GCF_056978975.1 Candidatus Limimorpha avicola | reverse complement strand
GGATTGAACCGGACACGCAGTTAATTGACAGACTTTTCAAAGAACTCATTTTATTTACTGCCAGAGCCGCTTAGGCTTGGCTAATTTTTAACGAACTATTGATAATATATTTGTTCATTTTTTTCGTGGAATTAAAAAAGACTTTGCAAAATTCTTTGTTTTTTTGATTTTTTAGTAATAAAATAACAAACAACATTGGTCTGAAACGAAACAAATGTTAATTTTGCACTAAAAAATAGTAAACTATGGAACTTGCATTTCTTGATCTTGTGAAATCTTCAATACATTATATCAATGAGCCATATTGTTTTAAGATATTTGATAACCATAATGCTAATGATAATATTGTAATGGAAAAAGGATTTTATTTTATGCTCGTCATAAACGGAACAGCTGTGGTGTCCGATGTTTACAATAATTATATTTTGGAGAAAAATAATTTGTTGATTTTCACTCCAAGTGTCAGGGCGGTTTTTTTTGATATGAGTCGAGAATTTTTACTTTATTGTCTGTACATTGTTCCCGATTATTTTGATTCTCTTTCGGTAGGTCTGCTTCTTTATAACAGAGTATCCCATTTTATTGGCAATTATGAGTTGCCTGTTTTTCATTTGGAAAAAGAACAGGCTTATTGCATTCAAAATACATTGGTTTTGTTCTCAGGTTTGACTGAAAAGATGTTGATTTATCGTGATGGTGCTGTCCGCCATTTATGTAGCTTTTTAATGTTGCAAATGGCTGATGTGGTTTATATGAATGTTCATGATAATTCAGGTTGTGTGAAACGCTCAAACGATATTTTTCGAAAATTTAAAAAATTGCTTGTTCATAATTACCGTAAACATCATGACATAAAATTCTATGCCTGCAACTTGAATATCTCTACAACATATTTGTCTCGTGTTGTCAAAAACCTTACTGGACATACAGTGAATTTTCATATTTCTGAATTGTTATGTGCTGATGCAAGAAAGATGCTGGAGTGTTCAGACCTTGAGGTTAAGGAAATTGCCGATGTCCTCGGCTTTTCAGACCAATCAGTTTTTGGAAAGTTCTTTAGACGCAAAACAGGGATGTCACCGATGAAATTCAGAATGAGAAAAAGCTTCTAACATGTTCAAATAATAAATATCGACTTTAAATACATGTCTTTCAGGATTTGTAATAAATATTTTTCTTAATAATATTGGAAAATGTTTTAATATAGATTATTATAAGGTGTATCTGTGTCAAAAACTAAACTTTTACTGTAAGCGTTAATTTATTTCTTTGACTGGAAAGATGCTGTTATGAGTTACATTTTATGACAGTTTTGCAGCATTAAAAAAATGTGTTTTTATGAATATTTCCTTGACAAATGTTATGTGTTTGATTTATTGTTGATAATCAATTTGTTGAATGTATATGTCAATGTTTTTTCGTTATTATGAAACAAATTTTTAAAAAAATCAAAAAAAACTCTTGACATTAATAAAAATAGTGCTATCTTTGTGGTGTCAAAATAATATCAAAATAGTATCATAAATCTTAAAAATATTTTTATTATGAAAGAGAAAGAGTATGAATTTAAAGGATTGTTGGTCAATGGTTTTCTAATGTTATTCTTGCTGTTGGCTGTTATCGGATTGTCAATTTATTTTGCAGTTGCAACGCAAGCGACATTGGTGATTGTGATATGTTCGTTATGTATTTTCTTCGCCATGGTGTTTTGTTTCGGTTTCAGGATGTTGGAACCCAATGAAGGCATGGTGATGTTGTTTTTTGGAAAATATCGAGGTACTCTTACGAAAGTAGGTTTTTACTGGGTATGTTTTTTGTATTCATCCAAAAGAGTGTCGATGAGAGCGAGAAATCTCAATGTAGAACCTATAAAAGTCAATGACAAGACCGGTAATCCGATTATGATAGGTCAGATTTTGGTGTGGAAGTTGAAGGATACTTACAAGGCGATGTTTGAAATAGATTCTCAGACCATGGCAAGTGGTGGAGCTTCGGTAAGTGTAACGGTGTCTAACAGAATGCGTGCCTTTGAGAGTTTTGTCAAGGTACAGAGTGATGCAGCCTTACGCGAAGTGGCCGGCTTGTATTCTTATGATGATAATGACGACTCGCAGTCAGGAGAACTGACATTGCGCTCAGGAGGTGAAGAGATAAATGTCATTCTTCTTCAGAAACTTAACGACCGTCTCGCCATGTCGGGTCTTGAAGTGATTGAAGCTCGTATCAATTATCTTGCATATTCTCCGGAGATAGCCGCTGTCATGTTACGTCGTCAACAGGCAGCCGCCATTATCGCTGCAAGAGAGAAAATAGTCGAAGGTGCCGTGTCTATGGTGAAGATGGCTCTCGACCGTCTCAGCGAAGAAGAGATTGTGGATTTGGATAATGACAAAAAGGCTTCCATGGTGAGTAATTTACTCGTCGTATTATGCGCTGATGACGCTGCCCAGCCTGTAGTCAATACCGGTACATTGTATAATTGACGATGATGAAAAAATCGTCAACTTGTTATTTGTCGGTATGTCTGTCATTTGTAATGAATCGTATCATAGTGAAACAGTCAAAGATGTATTGATTTAGTTATGGCAAAAGATAATACAACTAAAAATTTTGTTCTTCGTCTTGATGCCAAAACGATGGAGGCTGTCGAGAAATGGGCTGCTGACGAGTTCCGATCGGTAAACGGACAACTTCAATGGATTATTTCTGAGGCTTTGAAGAAAAATAAAAGACTAAAATAATTATATTATGTTGTACAAAGATAAGAATTATCCTAAATTAGGAGAATTACCTGTAAGACCTTATGACAGAGTGTTGGAAATATTGGTAGTGTTTATATTGATAGTTTCTTATGTTCTTTATTTTACCAAAGAAAATTGGTTGCCTGCTGATATTGTCATAGATAAGGAAATGAAAACCGGAGTTTTGATAATGCTGATTATGGAGACTTTTGTCGCTCTTCTTCTCGGTTTTTCTGCATATTCATTGGTATTGATAAATGTTCCTGTTGTCATTTACGAAGAGGCAAGTTTTGTTCAATATACCATGATTTCACGTATGGTAAGAGAACTCAATGTCTTGGTCTCACTGCTGTTACTTGCCATTGGAGGAGGAATTCTTTATGGCAATGAAAGGGTAATCATCTGTCTTACTATAGGCATTACAGCGATAATAATACTATTTATTGCGGTAAAATCCGTTATCATAACAAGAAAAGGCAAAGCTATTGCCGAAATGTCGAAATAAATCTTTAAAACATATCATTCGTTGAGCCATTCCCATTCTGTAGTGAGAGTGGCTTTTCTTTTTAAACAGTTGTCATCTTCACAAATGAACTTGATATCATGTTTGTCAAGAATGATGCGGTAAATACCTATTTCTCCTTTGCATGAACCTGCGTCAGTGGAGAAAATGATTTTTTTGTCTTGTAATTTATATGTTCCAGCAATTGGATTTGATGCATCGATGCCGGCAAAGTCTATACTGTAGGAGTCATCGTTCATTGTTAGTACAGCTCCTTCTGAAGTGCTTAGCCAATAACCGTTAATGCTGGCTTTTATATTTGTCTTGTCGTTGACGTGTTCGGCTACAGGTTTTTCCGTTTTTGACGTGTCCTTGTCATTTGTTGTTTTTTCAGGCTCTTTCTTTTTTTCTTCTTTTGTTTTATTGTCTCTATTATCAATTTCCTCAGCTTTTTTTTCTTCTTTCTTTATATCTTTTACTGAAGCGGAAATATCGTTTTTTACGATTTCCGTTACTTCAGTATTATTGTCCGTTTTGTTTTTCTTGTTTAATAATTTATAAGTTCCCCATACAAGAAAAAAGATAATGCCTAAGATTATTAAGGTAAATAATATCTTGCCAAAGGTAGTAAGTTTGACTTTTTTCTTCTTTTTCTTGCCTTTGCCTGAAGGTTTCTTTTTTGCGTAACTGACGGTATTTGTCTTTGAGTTTGCCATCTTTGTTTCTTTTTTGCAAATTTATATAATTTCTTGCAGCATTCATGAATTTTGGTTGATTTTTTTTAAATTTGCACTCTAAAAATGAATATTATGCAGGAAACCATATTGATATTGGATTTCGGTTCACAGGTGACTCAGTTGATAGGCCGTCGTCTTCGTGAGCTTAATGTTTATTGTGAGATATATCCTTATAACAAGATTCCGGAAATAACACCGGACATCAAAGGTGTGATATTGAGCGGCAGCCCTTCGTCGGTACGCGACAAAAATGCTCCTTTTGTCGATATTACCGGAATAAAGGGTAAACTGCCTCTGTTAGGGATATGTTATGGCGCTCAGTTTATTGCCTGTCATTACGGTGGTGAGGTGGATGCTTCTCTTGCAAGAGAATATGGCCGTGCAATGCTGACAATCACGGATGAAAAGTGTCTGTTGTTTAAAGGTGTCTCTAAGACAAGTCAGGTCTGGATGTCTCATGGCGATACAATAGCAGTGTTGCCGGAAAAAGCATTTGTGGTGGCAAGTACGGAAGATGTGAAAAATGCTGCATATAAGATTGATGGAGAAGAGACGTATGCGGTACAGTTTCATCCTGAGGTGTTCCATACGAAAGAAGGACATAAGATGCTCGAGAATTTTGCCATGAAGATTTGCGGTTGTCATGGCAACTGGACACCGGATTCTTTTATTGATAGTACTGTGGCTTCATTGCGTGCCAAATTGGGTGATGACAAAGTGATCCTCGGTCTTTCCGGTGGTGTGGACAGTACTGTAGCTGCAGTTTTGCTCAATAAGGCAATAGGAAGTAATCTTACCTGCATCTTTGTCGATAACGGACTGCTGCGTAAAAATGAGTTCGAAGATGTCCTCGATTCGTATAAGGATTTGGGACTTAATGTTATTGGAGTTGATTCAGGAGCGTTGTTTCTTGAGAAACTCAGAGGTGTCACCGACCCTGAGGCAAAACGCAAGGCTATTGGAACGACATTTATCGATGTCTTCGAGACGGAAGCCAAGAAGATAAAGGGTGCCAGGTGGCTAGCTCAGGGTACTATCTATCCTGATGTGATAGAAAGTGTCAGTGTCAATGGACCGAGTTGTAAGATAAAGTCTCATCATAATGTAGGAGGCCTTCCTGAGAAAATGAATCTTAAGATAGTGGAGCCTTTGCGTTCATTGTTTAAAGATGAGGTGCGAAGAGTCGGCAGAGCATTGAATATCAAGAGAGAGTTGGTGGGGCGTCATCCTTTCCCCGGTCCGAGTCTCGGCATACGTATCCTCGGCGAGGTGACGGAAGAGAAATTGCGTATCTTGCGTGATGCCGACGACATCTTTATTAAAGGATTGCGCGATTGGAAATGCGAATTGCCAAGTGCTTCCTATCCTGACGAGGTGGCTGACAACCTTTACGACAGTATATGGCAGGCAGGGACTATGTTGCTGCCGGTAAAAAGTGTAGGCGTCATGGGCGATGAACGCAGTTACGAATATACCATAGCATTGCGCGCTGTCATTTCTACTGACGGCATGACAGCCGATTGGGTGCATCTGCCGTATGACTTCCTCGCTAAAGTGTCCAATGACATTATTAATAAGGTGAAAGGTGTCAACCGTGTGTGTTATGACATCAGTTCCAAACCTCCGGCGACAATAGAGTGGGAGTAAAAGTTTGATAATTACCGTTATAGCCTCATGTCTTTCTGATGTGAGGCTTTTTTATTTGAATTAATGTTGTAGATATTAAAAAATATACTACTTTTGCGCTTTCAAATTTTGGAGTAAAACATATTGATTTTATTGTTATTTATATGAAAAGGAATGATCTTAAACAGCAATTTGGAGCGTATTTGTTGTTGATTTTTGGCAGTCTTCTCTTTGCACTCGGAGATGTCAAATTTGTGAATCCTTATCTCCTGGCACCGGGAGGAACATACGGATTGGCGAATGTCTTGAATACTGTTTGGCCATGGAAGATAAGTCTTTATGCCCTTTGTATGGATGTTCCGCTCCTTCTTGTCGGTACTTGGATATTAGGTCCTCGGTTCGGTATAAAAACAGTCATATCCACAATCCTTATCTTTGCCTTTACATGGGTGATAGAGACTTATTGGGGATATATGCCTTTGATTCATAATGGTTTGTTTACTAATGCAGCGGAGTTGGAGGCTAATTTTAAAAATACCTTGGTGCAGGTGCCTCATAGCGAGAACTTCTTCGTGCCGGATTACTTCCTCAATACTCTTGTGGCCGGCGGCATCTATGGTCTTGCCATAGGCATGATATTTAAATCTGGCGCTACTTCCGGCGGAAGCGACATCATTTCCATGATTATTCATAAATATACCAAGATATCTCTCGGTACTCTCGTACTTATTGTTGACTCTTGTATCACTTTGACATCTTTTATAGCTTTCGGACAACTGCGCCTGCCAATCTATTCCATTTTGCTTATTGCCATAGAAAGTAAAGTCATTGACCTTGTGGTTGAGGGTGTCAAAAGTTATAAAACGGCATTTATCGTTACTGACAAGATCGAAGAGGTTCGCAACTATATTTTGCAGGATATAAAACGTGGCGGCACTTGCTTTTCCGGTAAAGGTCTTTATCAAGGCGTGGAACGTAAGATGATTTACGTCACTCTTGACCGTTCTGACTTGGTGAAACTTAAATCTCACCTTAGAGCGATAGATCCTAATGCTTTCGTCAATGTGGTGGAAAGTGCTGAGATTATGGGTAACGGCTTTAAGGCTCTGCCGGTTGAGTGATTGTTATCTTTTTTGAAAAGGTTATAGTTTTTTAATAAATATGTTGAAAGTATCCGAAAAAGCCGGATACTTTTTTTGTTTTGCATATATATTTGGATTATGAATATCTCAAATTTGCTGGATTTATGCAGTAAATACCATGTTTTTGTTATTCTCTAAAGAAATAATACCGTATTTATGCTATTGACATGGGTGGGGCGAAAATTGTAATTTTGCCGAAGTAATTGTTGATAAATCCTCCTTTAACGTACAATTACGATGCCATTTTAAGATTGAATTATTATGTTTTTAGGTTAATGAAAGACAAGTCGTCAATCGATGACTTGTCTTTTTTGAAGTTGTTTTTAAGAAAAACTAATTGATTATGATTATACAAACATCACATGTAAATGTTTTTTTATTAAGAATAGCATACTTTTAAAGGAAAAACATAGAATATTTGTTTTTTTGTAAAAAATTATCATTTTATGATTATCATTTTATGATAATTTGTATCTTTGCAAAAAAAGTAAAACAATGATAAATCCTTTTGTGACGACAGGTTATGTAGGACCTGAATATTTCTGTGACAGAGAAAAAGAAACGTGCGACATAGTTTCTTTGTTGACTAATGGCAACAATATTGCTCTGATCTCTTCTCGTCGTGTGGGAAAAACAGATTTGCTTAGACATTGTATGGAACAACCGGAAATAAAAGATAAATACTACACTTTTATTGTCGATATTTATTCTACTCGTTCTCTTTCTGATTTTGTCAACACTTTCGGTAAAGTGATATTGGAAGAATTGAAACCAAGAGGTAAAAGGGTATGGAGTAAATTTGTTAATATGTTATCGTCATTAAAAACGGGTATTTCTTATGACAATTCCGGAACTCCTTCATGGATGGTATCTTTGGGGGAATTAAATACTCCGCAGACAACTCTTGAAGAGATATTCGGATATATACAAAATGCTGACAAACGTTGTATAGTGATTATTGACGAATTTCAGCAGGTGTTGAAATATCCTGAAAATAATATAGAAGCAATAATTCGTACATACATGCAGTATTGTAGAAATGCCAATTTTGTATTCTCCGGTTCGCATCGTCATTTGATGGGTTCTATATTTACTTCTCCTGCACGACCATTCTATCAAAGCGTTACAATAATGGATTTGCCTTTAATCGATAAGCAGAGATATTTGTATTTTTGTATGTCGCATTTTAAGAACGGCAGGAAAGCGCTTGATGCAGATGTGGTTGAAAATCTTTATGATGAATTTGAGGGTGTGACTTTTTATTTGCAGAAAGTTATGAATATTCTTTATATGCAGACAAAACCGGGTGCAAAGTGCAAATTAAGACAGTTGAAACCGGCAATAGATTATATAGTCGATTTTACGTCAGGTACATACGAGGATCTTTTATACCAACTGCCTGATAAACAAAAACGTGTTTTGTTGGCAATAAGTAAAGCAGGAAAAGCAATAAATGTTACTTCCGGCTCTTTCGCAAAAAAATACGGACTTATATCTCCAAGTTCTGTCAATTCCGCCATCAAGGGATTGTTGGAAAAAGACTTGTTGACACAAAATAAAGGTGTTTATCAGGTTTATGATAAATTTTTTGAGAGATGGCTCATAAAAAAGTTTTGAAGATAATGATAATGTTGTTGTTGCTATAATGGGATTGGCATTTTATCCTATGTTTTTGTTATTCTCTAAAGAAATAATACCGTATTTATGCTATTGACATAGGTGGGGCGAAAATTGTAATTTTGCCGAAGTAATTGTTGATAAATCCTCCTTTAACGTACAATTACGATGCCATTTTAAGATTGAATTATTATGTTTTTAGGTTAATGAAAGACAAGTCGTCAAGTTCGACGACTTGTCTTTTTATGTTCAAATATATTTTTCTAAGAAACGTTCCATGGCACGATAAAAGTCAAACCTGTTTTCTTCGTTGTGGAAGCCGTGTCCTTCATCATATTTTACCATATAATCGACGTTGACACCGTTTTTACGCAGGGCTTCAACCATTTGGTCCGATTCTGCCTTGTTTACTCTCGGGTCGTTGGCGCCTTGAGCTATGAATAGAGGTGTCTTTATTTTGTCAACATTGTAAACCGGAGAACATTCTTTCATTATCTCTTTGTCCTTTTCCGGGTCTCCGACCATTTCGTACATCATTTCCAACAATGGCTCCCAATATGGAGGGATAGTATTCATGAAAGTGAAAAGGTTGGATACGCCTACATAATCTATGGCACATGCATACAAATTGGGTGTCTTGGTGATACCTGACAATGTGGCATATCCTCCATAACTTGCACCATAAATGGCTATTTTGTCTTTGTTGACGATACCTTTGTCTATCAGATAATTGACTCCGTCTGTGATATCGTCCTGCATGGCACGTCCCCATTGTTTGTATGATTTTTCCTTGAATGATCTGCCATAGCCTGTTGAACCTCTGAAATTCATCTGCAACACTGCATAACCTCTGTTGGCAAGAAACTGTACCTCTGAGTTGAATCCCCAAATGTCACGATGCCATGGGCCTCCGTGCGGGTTGACAACTAACGACAGACCTTTGGCAGTGGAGATGTCATAACCTGTCGGCAGCGTGAGATAACCTTCAATCGAAAGTCCGTCACGTGCCTCATAACGTATCGGTATCATGCTTGCCATTTCATCTTCTTTAAGCCATGGCTTCAGTTCTCCTATCTGTTTTATGTTGTCTTCTGCCACATCATAAAAGTAATATTTCCCGCTGTTGCGGTCGTTGTAGGCTATGACAATCATTTTGTCTTCGTTTTTGTTGCTGCATGTGATGCCTACGTTGAACCCGGGAAGATGTTTTTCTATGTTGTGAAACATGTTTTCTGTGTCTTTGTCAAAGAAATGACGTATCCTGCCTTTGTGTCCGATACATGATACAGCTGTCAGTTTTTTTCTTTTGTTGGAATAGCTGACATTGTCGATGTCGTATGTTGGATTTTCATACAACACTTCTATTTCTTCGCAGGTGTTTGGATTCATCAAGACCAATGCCGTTTTGTCACGTCCGATGTTTGTTAGTGCATAAACGAGTTTGTTGTCGGGAGTAAATTCTGCAAACGACAATTCTTCACGGAAATTGGTTTTCAAGACTTCGCGGAAATCTTCTTCTTCGTTGTCACGGTACAATATAACGGTGTTGACGCCATCTTCAATGGCATAGCCTACACGTAATTTTCCGTCGTGGTCAAAACCCCAGTCCTGTATGTTGCCGGGATTTTCGTATAATAGAGTACGTTCTCCTGTCTTGACATTAAGTCTGTAAGGGTCGAATACCTGAGGATTATTCTCGTTGGTTGCAATAATGATATTGTCTTCATCATTGTCGAGAGTGTCGAGTATCATGGTACGAACATTATCGACAGCACAGTATTCTTTTATTTCACTTGTGTCAGTATCTATACCGAACATTTGATAGTTCTCGTCGCCACCTTTGTCTTTCAAGAAAACTATGGTGTTGTCATTAGCCCAGCAATAACCCTCGATGCTGCGTTCTGTCTCGGAAGTCAGTCTTCTCGGCTCTCCGCCGGTAACGGATTGAATGAAAATATTTAGCCTTTTCTCCCAAGGTGCAAGATATGAGAAATATTTTCCGTCAGGAGATATCTGATAATCAGTAATTTCAACATTTCTGAAGAAATCTTCCATTGGTATGAGTTTCCTTTTTACTGTCATTATAATTGGTTTTTTCTTTATATCTTCAAGAATCGTTCCATTTTTATATTTTGACATTTTGTCGCATAGTATGACAGACATATAACATGCAAGCCACGGACAACATTATGCTGCCCGCGGCATTACGTCATTTGAAAAATGATTCTTACTGTTTAGGTAGTTGAAAATTACTTTGCTATTTGCTTTTACTCTTTTCTGTATATATTGACAATGTCATCTATGTCGATGTTATACAACTTCATCTTTTTGAAGAATTTGGGAATTTCATTTTCAATGAAATCTTCCTTCTGTTCTTTGAGAATCAGTTCTTTGGCATCTTTAGAAATAAAATATCCAATGCCTCTCTTGTTGAATATTATCCCTTTATTCTGCAAATATTCGTATGACCTTACCACTGTATTGGGATTGACACCAAGTTCTATACCCAACTCACGAACCGACTGTATCCTTTCTTCAGCTTTTAATACATCGCTTAAAATCAATTCATTGATACGGTCGCAAATTTGCAGATATATAGGCTTGTGTTGATGGAATTCCATTTTTAATATTTTTGATTGCGTATTTTATAATATGTACCGTAAAATGTAGCGATGGCTATCAGGGACGTGATTATTATTAGTGTTATCATAACTTTGAATATGATATGATATGTTTCATCAGGTGTCATATTCATAAAAACATAATCGCTATTTTCGGCAATTTTCGTTCCTGTAATAAATAATAATAATGTTATAGCAAAAACTAATAATAAAGTCTTGCTGAATTTATGTTTTTTGAATACCATGTTAAAGAATGAGAAGATGCCTATTTGCATTATTGATGAAGTGATAAGTAATATAGTAATGGATAAATCCATTCGTGATTCAAACAGTTGAGGATAATTAAGATTTATTTGAGTTGAAAACAGGAAACTTTTGTAACCGGTACCGGGTATGATGGTGAGTATCGAGTCGATTATAATTGCGCCGGCAAAGTAAAACAAAGGAGTGATGATAATGCAATATGATAACATGCTTAAAAATTTCTCTAAATTGGAGGCCGGTAACAAAGCTCTGTATATTCCTGTTTTATTGTTGTTGTAATTTGCATACAGTCTCGAAGGTGTAAACACAATGAGTAATGATGTGAAAAATAAAATAGTCATCAGTCTGTTGTCAGAGATTGTGATATATCCCGGCCGAAGTATTTTATTAACTATTACTATAGAAATGGGGATAACCCATAATACGTATATCGAAGTGGCAAACCGTTTGAAATTTTCGAATCCTTCTTTTTTGAAAAGATGCCAAAATCTGTTTATGTTGAATGTGCTATTCATAATATCTTTATTTAAATGTTGTTGAATATGTTTTTTATTGACTCTTTGTTTTTATGGGCTGTGTTGAACAATGCTTCAATGTTGATGTTGCTTTCTTCATTATTGTCATTCGGAATGACATTGATATATCCTCCTGGCAACATCTCTGAATATAAAGCATCGCTTCTCATTTCCTGATCGTATGAGAAAAACAGTTTTGATGCTATGGTGACAGTGTCTGCTGCAAGAATGACTCCTTCATTGTCAAGAATAATTATGTTGTCGAGCAGATTCTCTACGTCTTTTACCTGATGTGTTGAGATAATCAGAGTGGTCTTTTCATCGCAGTAGTTGGCAAGAATCTTTCTTAGCGAGGCTTTGGACGGTATGTCCAGTCCGTTGGTTGGCTCGTCGAGAAACAGATATTCGGTTTTTAATGCCAAGGCACTCGCAATGATGGCTTTTTTCTGTTGTCCGAACGACATGGTTTTATAGTTTTTTGTCGGATCTATCTCGAAATCATGACATATCTTGATGAAATATTCATGATCGTAGTTTGGATAAAACAAACCTAAATTTCGAGAGTATTTTTCAGATGTACCGTTGTAGCCGACAATTTCATCCGGAATAAAAAATATGTTGTTTAAAAAGTTGGGGTTTCTGTCAAAAGGTATGAAATTGTCAACAATGCAACTGCCTTTAGTTGGCTTTTGCAACCCGCAGATTAATTTTAACAGAGTGGTCTTTCCTACGCCGTTTTCACCAAGAAGTCCGTATATCTTTCCTTTTTCAAAGGTGATATTGAGGTCCTTGAATACTTTCGTCTTTTGATAATTGAAATCTAAGTTGTTGATACTAATCATAATGGCTGATATTAATGTTGTTATAATTTGTTAGTGTAATAGATAACTAATACACTACAAATATACGTTGAATTTTATTTTTGTCAAGAGTTTTAGGCATTTTTTTTGCAAAAAAATAAAAATTTTCTATAATATATTGATAAACAATAAATTATAAACGATAAAATTTGTTAAAAAAGTTGATTTACTCTAAACGAACGTAGATTATTGTAAATCGACATCGTTTTTTTGATGGTTTTTGTGTGTAAAAGCCAAAGTCATTAAAATAAGATTGAAAAATGTCTTTGGGGAATTAATAATGACAATCAATGATTGTGCTGTTACTTTTTGATGCTCAAAATAAGTCCCAACACGACTCCCAAGAAAGCGGCAAACAGCACCTGATAGTTTCCCGGTAGCAGGAAGGTTATGGTATGAGCCGGATACCAGAATAAGGGGATGGTTTTCTTAAACACAAAGCCGTACTGTATATTCCAGTCTATCTTGTTTGCCATTGTTTCCTGTATTTTCAGTTTATGGGAGAAGAAACCTTTTAAAGTGCCGCCGGTTTCCATGATATGAATATCCGTAATTTTGTGCAATGTCATGAAAATGGGTGCGAATATGGTATTCATCAACACGCTGATGCAGAGAGCGACGAAAAATTTATTAAGACTCAGCGGGCCTGAAAACCAAATAGCAGCCTTGTTGAATCCTATGTTACTCAAAAAAGCTATGGTGCCGCTTTTGAATATCGTCATTGCCATTGCTATTCCAATGCCGAGAAAGCCCCACACCAACATGCGTGGCAGTATTCCGAAACCATTTTCATCATACACTCCTTTGCGTATTCTCAGTGCCAGCATTTCTCCGAATGTGGCTAAGATGGCAAATTTAAAGAAACTCATTATCATACCGTGTTCTCTTGTCATCTTGTTGAACCACTCCAAGGCACCGGGTGCAAACGCAAAAATACCTGTTACTGCCAGCACTGCAATAATGGCGATATAATCGTTCTTTTTCATCTTTGTGTTTTATTAAATATGAGAAAGGTGTGCAATAATACATATTACTGTCATAATTACACACCTTGTTCTATAATGAATTATTTCTCTATTCTTATTCTTGCATCAACGGCGACTACATTTTTCGGATTGCCGAGCAATGGGTTGAGGTCCATTTCTGCAATTTCTGGTGCTGCCATCACCAAGGCTGATACTCTTGCAATCTGTTCTGCATAGATGTCGATATTTACAGGTTGTTGTCCGCGAACACCTTGCAGTATCTTATATCCGCGTAAGTTTTTCATCATGCTTTTTGCCTCTTCAGTGCTTATCGGAGCCAAAGCATTCTGTACGTCTTTCAGCACTTCTATGAAGATGCCACCCAAGCCAAAGAACACCTGATGTCCGAATTTTGCATTGCGAATGGCTCCAATATATACCTCAGTGCCGTCGAGCATCGGGTACATCTCCACTGCATAAGTGTCTTTTATCGCCATGAGGCGGTCGAACTCTTTGCCTACAGTCTCGATGTCGCGTACGTTGAGAGTGACGCCTCCTACATCGGATTTGTGTACCGGACCAACAACTTTCATCACAAGCGGATAACCCACTTCGTTGGCAAAGTCGAGAGCTGCCTGTTTCTTGTCAACTACACGTATCTGTTTTTGTGCTATGCCGGCAGCGTCGAGGAGTTCGTAAATTTTGTCGGGTGCGATGTATCCGTTTTCGCAACTGTCGATGACTTTGCGTATGCGCACTTTGTCAATCTCAGGCATCACTATGTCTTCAGGTTGTGGTTTCGGTGTGTTGTAAATCTTACATAATGCATTGCCGAATACACACTCTTCCGGGAAGTTGATTCTATGTTTGTTGTTGATGAAATCGGCTATCTCGTCTTTTACGTTGATGATAGAAGGCAGGATGGGGAAGATGGGCTTTTTGCAGGTCTTCATTTTCTCGTCAAGAACCTTGTAAACCTCCCAGTTGGGGAACAATCCCGGTGAGCCGAATATCACGCACATACAGTCAATGTTGTCGAAGTCATTTTCGCAGGCGTCTATGATATGTCCGAGTTGTTCTGCTGTTCCGGTGGCAAGGAAGTCGATAGGGTTGCCTACCGATGAGCCGGGGAACAGTTTGGCAAGCAAGGCATCGGCTTTGGGACCTTCAAGATGTGGCACATCCATGCCGTTGTTAGACAGCACGTCGGTAAGCATAACGGCCGGTCCTCCCGCGTGTGTTATGACAGCCATGTTTTTTCCTTTTACTTCAGGGTGCATGAATATGGCACATACTGTGGTGAGTTCCTGACGGTTGTGGCAGCGTACTATACCCGCTTTGCGGAACAGTGCATCTACTACAGAATCGTCAGTCGCCAATGCTCCTGTATGCGATGATGCTGCTCTGCTGCCTGCAGCAGAGCAACCGGACTTGATGGCTGCTATGCGACACCCCTTGTGTATAAGTGAACGTGAGTGTTTCAACAGTTTTTGTGGATTGCCTATCTTTTCCATGTATAACATGATCACTCTTGAACTCGTCTCAGGGTCGAAAGTCTCGTCGAGATGTTCCAATACGTCTTCTATTCCTATTTGAGCAGAATTGCCAACTGCCCATACACTGTTGAATGTCAATCCATTGGTGATGCCGTATTCTTTGATGAACACTGCCGTGGCACCGGAGCCTGTTATAAAATCTACTCCATGAGGGTCAAGACGCGGTATGGGAGCATCGAAAGCACCGCAATAATTTCTGTTAAGGAAACCTGTACAGTTGGGACCTATCAAACTGCCTCCTACACTGTTGATGGTGGCGGCTATATGACGTTCATATTCAGCACCTTCTGCACTCTCTTCTCCAAATCCGGCAGAGATGATGATAAATCCTTTTGTCCCTTTTTCAAGTGCTAGAGTGTCAACGGTAGAAGGACAGTATTTGGCTGCTATTGCTATTATGGCACAATCTACTTGAGGAAGCTCTTCGACTTTGGCGTAACATTTTATACCTTGTACCTCTGTCTCTTTGGGGTTCACAGTGTAGATCTCTCCTTTAAAGTTGCTTTTTTTCAAACTCATCAGTACACGACCTCCGGGTTTGTGTACATCACTCGATGCACCGACAACAACGATGCTTTTCGGATTCAATAATTCTTTTGCTATCATATATTTTATAAATTGTTAATATTCAGTGGTTTGTAAAGTATTGTGGATTTATTTCTTTTTTTGCAAATGTAAAAAAAATACTATTGCGGAGCAACAAACCTTATCTTTTGTTTTAAGTTTTCAATAATGATGTGGTTATCGCTGTATATTTCACCGTCGATGGATACTGTCATTTCATTTTCCGACAACAGTTCTACTGTCTTGGCTCTCCTGTAAATTATATGTTTTTCGTATTTTTCTTTGTCGAGATGCAATCCTTTCTTATAATCGCCAATCATACATATTAATTTCAGTCTTGGAAGAGGTTTTACGAGACATACCTCTAACAGTCCGTCATCGTTGAGAGAGCGTGGCGCGCATTTGTATGAGCCTCCTACATATTTGCCATTGGTAACGGTGCATAGCAGCAAGTCGTTGTCGTTAAGCGGTTCTCCGTCGGCGATGACTTTGCATCTGTTGTGCATGCCATTGAAAAAACCGTATATTATTGCTATGGGATAACTGTTGTTTCCTCCAATGATTTTCTTTCTTCTTATCTCGTTCATCTTTTTGGCAACTACGCTGTCAAATCCGAAATGTGTAGCATTTAAAGCATAGTTGTCATTGACTTTCATAATATCTACAAGATATTCTTTCCCGTTTAACAGTCTGTCGATAGTGTTGAAACTCTCTTTGTTGTCGTAATATTTTATATAATCGTTGCCGCTGCCGTATGGAAGCACACTCATGCTCGCATTGTCATATCCCATTATTCCGGTAGCCACCTTGTTGATGGTGCCGTCGCCTCCGCAAGCATAAAATCTCACCTCGTCATGGTGATTGTCGAGATAATTTCTGATGTATGCTATGGATTCTTTGGCAGAGTTGGGGGTGACAATTTCTGCATCGATGCCTTGACAAGTTTTTATTGTTTCTTTTACCATACCGAGACATGACACCCTGCCGGCTTTGGTGTTCACTATGAAAATGTGCTTCATGACTTTCAATTGTCCTGCAAAGTTAGAAATATTATGTTTTAAATCAACATTTTCTGCATTAACTTTATGATTGCTTTTTTATGTGATAATCTCTTTTTGTAAAAATGGCTCTACATTTTAGATGATTTTGTATTTTTGTATGCTAAATTATGATGAAATGACAGAAAAACTGCCTAATTCTTTTTCGTGCGATATTCAGATTCAATCGGGAATTTGTGATTCTTTGTTGAGGATGAAGCCGGAAGCAGCCATGCTGATGATACAAGACATGGCAGCACAACATGCCACCTTGCTTGGCATTGACGACCCTAATTTAAAAGCTAAAGACAATGCTTTGTGGGTTATCTCACGTACTAAGATGATTTTTAATGATATACCTCAATGGTATGACGTAGTTACCGCTAAAACATGGCCCTCAAGACCGAATGGAATACGTTGTGAACGCAATTACTCTATAACAAAAGACGGTAATCTGATGATTGCAGCATTCTCTGAATGGGTTATCATTGATGCTGATACAAGGAAACTGAGAAAGGTTGAAACGACGCATTTCCCTTCAGATAATGAGATAGAATGGTTATCGGACAGGATCGTGACATCTCCTTTCAGAAGGATAAAAGACGACTTTACTGAGGATGATTTGATATATTCGAGAATGATACGAAGCAGTGACATCGATATAACTCATCATACTAATAATGCTGTTTATTGTTCCATGTTCTTGGATACTTTTAGAGTTGCCGACCTGGAGTCCTGGAAGATGTCAGAGATAGAGGTGTCCTATCATAATGAGAGTATAGAAGGCGAGATATTGCATGTTTATAGAAAACATAAAGAAGACGGCTATTATTTTGCAATAAAAAATGAAAGAGGAATGTTGGTAACTACGGCTTTTATATTGTTTGCCGATAGATAAAATCTGAATTGATAAATAAGAAATCCTGCTTTAAAGCAGGATTTCTTGTATGTAAAAGTTAAATTATTCTAAAATAACTGATATCGAAATTGTCTTGGGACCCACTTTACCTGTAATCATGGGGGCGGCATCGGTGATATAAAGGGCAGATTTCCCGGTGATCTCTTTTATGCGTTTCTGAATGTACAGTGCTGCTTCCATGTTGTCGGCATGTGTGATGGCATAGTTCCAGATCTTCTTGCCTTGGACGAATCGCTTGAACGATTCTATGACTTTGTTATGTGATTTCTTACTCGAAAAAGATACGTCTGACAATGTAGGCTTGCCGTCTGGTTTTATGGTAATTGTGGGCATGATGCCTAAACATTTCACTATGAAACTCTTAAAATTGCTGAGACGACCTGATTTGAAAGCATATTTTACTGTGTTGCAGCAAACCCACATCTTGGAGTTTCGAGTCCATTCTTTCAATTTTTCCACCACTTCATCATGCGGCATTCCCTGTTCTATACATTCTGCTGCTCTCACAAGCATGAGACCGAGACTGCTGGATGCTGAGTGTGTGTCTATCACACTGATTTTCTTTCCGGTTTTCTCACTGACTTTTTCTGCTGCCTTACGGCTTCCATTGATAGTACCGCTAAGACATTCCATAATATGGGAACTTATCACGGAGTCGTAATGTGAAGTGAGATAATTGTATTTGTTGATAAATTCATTAAGACTCGGCTGTGCTGAAGTGGGCAGTTCCGGGTAGGTACATAACTTCTCGATAAAGGGTTTTGATTTGATGGTAAGGTTGTCCAGATAACATTCCTTGCCGAAGTGTATGCTTAAAGGAACAACCTGTATATGGTGTTTCATCAATAGGTCTTCCGGCAGGTCGCAAGTGGAGTCTGTCAGTATGCCGATGTTGCTTTTTTTGTTCGCGACTATGTCGTTTTGCATAACCATATCTTCCACTTTCTGGTATATGATGTTACCGACTTTTTGTATTCTTTCCATTACCACCCACGGCATGTCGGTATGTATGTGAAGTCTCATCTTGGTAGTAGAGCCGGCTACAACCATGCTGTCTCCCAAGTTTTTTATCATCTCACTAATGACTTCTTTCGACATGTTTTCTCCCGACAACAGCGCCTCGGTACAATATCTGAATGTGATGTTTTGATGGTCAAAAGTATCGAGCCATTCTGTCTCTATTATATCAGAATTGTTTATTGTTATTGTTTTCAGTCCGCTCTTAAAATATTCCACCATACCTTCGAGGAACACCACAAAGCCTTTTGCACCTGCATCCACAATGGACTTGGCTTTGGTGGCTATCCATCGTGCTGTAGATTTCAACGATTCCAATGCCATGCTGAATGCATTAAGCAGTATGTTGATGAAATCATCGCATGAATCCTTCATGTTGTAGATGCTGTTCGCCCAGTCTTTTATTACGGAAATGATGGTGCCTTCCTGAGGATTTGCTATGGCATCGTAAGCATATTTTACAGCTTTTTGCATAGATTCGGCAAAGTTTTTTACTGTCAGATGTACAACATCGCCTATCTCCTGGCTGAATCCGTAAAGATATTGTGCGAAAATAATTCCTGAATTGCCTCTTGCTCCTATGAGAGCTGCATCTGCTATTGCACTCGCTGTTTGTTTTACACTGTTTTGGGGATTTACATTGTTGACAATACTCAACATCGTTGACGCCATATTGCTGCCTGTGTCGGCATCTGCTACGGGGAATACGTTTATCTTGTTTAACAGGGCTTGGTTGTCGAGAATTTTTTGTGCTCCGGCAACAAAGCAATTATATAACTGTATTCCATTTATTTCAGTGACTCTGTTTTCCAAAGTATAACGTTTTTCAAACTCGTGCTGCAAAATTAGACATTTTTTCAATATGGCAATGAAAAATTTGTGCTGCCTATTGTGTAGTTGATATAATGTGTTGTTAATCAATGTTGTATAGAGTTAAAAAGATGTTGTTTTTAACTTGTTTGATAGAAAAAAAAACTTGTTTTCTGATTTCATAAGATGTAAATCTGATGTATTTAAGGCTCATTTATCGGGTTCTTCGTTGTCTTACAGCCTCAAAAGTTACTATTGCCGTTGTCACAGATACGTTGAGAGAATCGGCAATGCCATTCATAGGTATTATTATGTTCTGGTCAGCTTCTTGGACCCAGATATCCGATATTCCTGTAGCTTCTGTCCCCATTACAATGGCAGAACCTTTTCTGAAATCAGCTTCCAAGTAATCTATTGAAGCCTTTAGGTATGTACAGTATATTCTGATGTTGTTCTGTCTGAGCCATTGGATACATTTTTCTGAAGTACATGCAAATAATGGTACGCTGAAGATACATCCTATGCTTGCCCTTATGGCATTTGGGTTGAATATATCAGTTCGAGGGTCTGCAATGATGACCGCATCTACACCGGCAGCATCGGCAGTACGCATTACAGCACCCAGGTTGCCGGGCTTTTCTACTGTTTCCAACACTATTATAAGTGGGTCTTTCCCTGGTTTGAAACTGTTGAGTTCGGCATATTTTGGTACAGCTAATGCTAATAACCCGTCGCTTCCTTCACGATACGCTATCTTGTCGAAGACATCAAGACTTACTTCTTCCACATTCTTCGATGGTATGTCTTTTCCTTTATCTGCTATTTCAGGACATATATATAAGGTGTCGATTTGAAAACCGCATGTTACGGCACGACTTATCTCCCGGTATCCTTCTATTATAATCTTGTTCTGTTCCTTTCGTTCTTTGGCGTTACGCAATTTAACAAGATTCTTTACTTGGGGATTTGTTTTACTCGTTATCATGACGTTTTATTTTTGATTGTGACAATATCAATCCTGTAAACACTAACAATATGCCTGTTATTTTGGCAGTGGTGACACTCTCTTTTAATATGAAATAGCTGAATATCGCGGTGAAGACAGGGATGAGATTGGAATATACGTTGGCTTTTGATGCACCCAATTTTCTGTAGGCAAAAGTCCAAAGACAATAGGCTACGGAACTGCAAAACATCCCGAGGCATAGTAGAGGAATTATGTATGTTCCTATTCCGGTGAAGTCTGAAGGAGTGTTTTTTTCCATGATGAAAAACATGGGGATAAAATATATACACCCAATGATGTTTTGTGTCAGCGTTACTGTCAAAGGATTATATAGCAACGACAGTTTTCGTAAAGAAATAGAGTATGCCACTGCGACTATTACAGCTAATAAAAGAAAAATTATGCCGACAGGTGATGATGTCAATTGTAAATTCTTGTTTATCAACATGACGACTACACCAATGAATGAGCAAACAAAACCCATGATGTTCAGTGTGGAGAGATGCTCTTTAAGGAAGAATCTTGCTGCAATAGGGGTGAACAGAGGTATGGTGGCTATAAAAGTAGAACTGATGATAGGAGAGGCATACAGCAGACCGTAGCTTTCAAAAATGAAATACAAAAACGGTTCTAAAAATGCTGCTAAAAAAAATAAAGGCAGATCTTCCTTTTTTATTTTTTCAAGTCTTTTTGTCAATAATAATATCACAGTCATGAATATTACTGATATTATCAATCGGAAGAATATCGTCGTCGAGGGATTTAAATACTTGAAAACCTGCGTTGACCATATATATGACATGCCCCATATCATCATGGCAACCACACTGCCAATATGCACAAGATATCTGCTGTTTTTCATGTTGCAAAAATATTGGTTTTTATCTAATGTTTTGCATTTCGAGTTTATTTCTTTTTTTATTCAACAAAATGATTGTTGTTTTTTTAGAATATATATCTTTGCAGAGATAATTCGTACTGTTTTTGTCGTATTGAATATGTCTGACGGCATGATATTTGTATATTTTTTTGTAAAATTGTTAAAAAGATTGAATTATGAAGACTTTTAAAATGTTTTTAGGTATTTTTCTAATGATTTTGGCATTGACCTCGTGTGTGGTAGGTCCTGCCGGTCCTGTTGGTCCTGCCGGTCCGGAAGGAAATGCCAATGTCGTCTCTTCAACAGTTGAGGTGGGTTCTAACGACTGGGTTTATGATGCAAATGGTTCTTGTTGGGTTTTGGACCTCTCATGGAATGAAATAGATGTGGATATGGTTGATTATGGAGCGGTTCTCGTGTATTTTGAGAATCCAAATCCGTCTGTATTGGCATGGCATCAACTGCCGTTGACATTGTATCCTTCTTCACTCTATTCATCTACGATGGAGACTTCGTATTATGACTATGGATTATCTGTATTCTGGACTAATTCAGATTTGCAACAACATGAGAATCCATGTTATCTTTATGGCTCTAATCTGACTTTTAAAATAGTTCTTATCGATGCTACTGTTTATATGGATTATCAAGATACAGATTTTAGCAACTATGAGACTGTAAAACAGTTGTTTAACCTTCAAGATTGATATGTTGGTCAAATTTTGATTTTTTGGTATAATCTCAATGACAATCCTGTCATTGAGATTTTTTTGTTTATAAATAAGTTCAAAAATCATAAAATTGTATTTTTGCCTTATAAAACATTGTCAAATGAAAAAGATCCACAACTCATGGGTGAATCAACCCGGTTATAATTGTTTCGGTTGCAGTCCGGATAATCCTCATGGACTGAAAATGGAGTTTTATGAGGATGGCGATGATATTGTGTCTATTTGGAGGCCTACTTTCGACAGTCAAGGTTGGATAGGGGTTCTGCATGGCGGAATTCAGGCAGCTCTTGCTGATGAGATATCTTCTTGGGTAATATTTCGTAAATTGCAGACAACAGGAGTGACAGCCAAATTGGAGGCTCGTTATCGTAAGCCTATTTACATATCTGACGACCATATCACATTACGTGCACATTTAGTAATGCAACGTCGTAATATGGTGGAAATAGAAGTGAATATCTTTAATGCAACAGATGAGTTGTGCAATACAACAAATTGTGTTTATTTTATTAATACACATGAAAGTGCCATGAAGAATGGTTTTCGTTACTTTGAATTAGAAGAATAAATGACCTTGTACATAAATGTTTTCATTATGTTTTTGTGTTATAAATAAAAATGTTAATTGCTTTAATAATATATATTTAACATATTATATTATGAATTATACTTGTTTATTGTGCAAATAATTTGATGTTTTATTAAACATTCATGCTATACATATTGTTTTTTTAATATAATTAAGATAGTTATGAAACTGATATTGAGTGACAAACCTCTTAATATATCCTCACAATTAGAAGAAGGATTTAAATATTTTGATCTTTCAAATCTGAAGATATCAAATTGTGTAGGATGTTTTGGATGCTGGGTCAAGACTCCCGGGAGATGTGTAATACGAGATGATGCCACTATGATTTATCCTTGTATTGCTGAAAGTGATAGTGTACTATATGTCAGCCGAATAAGATACGGTGGATATGATACTGTGATGAAGACCATGTTGGAGCGAGCTATTCCGGTACAGCAGGCTTTCATACGAATCCATTGTAATGAAACGCATCATGTTCAGCGTGATGTGATACCTAAAAGGGCTGTTATTGTTGCTTATGATGCAGTTGATGAGGAGGAATGCGACATTTTTCGCCGTCTTGTGGCACGTAATGCATATAATATGAGCTTTGAAAGTTATGATATTATTTTTGTTACCGAAACTTTGGTGAATGAAACAGTAAAACAAATATTTGACAAATGGGAAAAATCATGATATTGAACGGCAGTCCGAGGGCGCCGATTTCGAACTCAAAACAATATGCCGAGATTTTTGCTCGGTTTTGTAAAATTGAAACGGTTTATCATAATATTACGAAAACAAACCATACTGTGTTATGTGCCGAGATGAGTGGTTTTTCAGATGTGTTGTTTGTTTTTCCTTTATATGCAGATTCCTTACCGGTCGTTTTCCTTAATTTTCTTAAAACATTGGAAAATAATCCTCCGGTAAATAAACCAACAGTGTCCGTTTTGATAAATTGCGGTTTTTTAGAACCGGAACAGAATAAAGTGGCACTTCAGATGATAAATCTGTTTTGTCACCGCAACAATTATGAAATGGGGTCTGTTCTTATGTTGGGCAGCGGAGAGGCAATATTGAAAACACCTTTTAAATATGTGGCAGTTCGGGCCATTAGTAATTTGGCAGTGTCTGTCGCAGACAAGCATTATAATACTTTTAATGCTACTATGCCACTATCAAAAAAAATGTTCTGTTTGGCAGCTAACATACATTGGACTCTTTATGGAAAGAAATTCGGAACAACGAAGAAACAGATGCAAACCATGAGAATTGAAGGTTGAAAACCTGAAATTTTATACTTAATATACATGGGATTTTTTAATGATAAGAGCCTTTTAGAATCTGACAATATCGTTTATCGTTATTCATAATTTTAATGAGGCTTATGAATATAAGTAAATGAATTTTGAAGACAACTGCTTTTGTTATTATTTGTTTGAGTATGATGATATGATATTAGTGGGCTTTATGTTTTATTAAAATTCAATCTGTTATCTATATTTTTCCATGTTCTTTAAGCTTTTTTCGTTTATTTGTAGTATTTTTGCGACAAATATATTATTATGGGAATAAATGATAAGAAAAGAGGTCCTTTTTCGAGATTTTTAATATTTTTGTTTAAAACTGTACTCTATGCTGTACTTTGTGTATTGATAGTGCTGATAGTCATGAATGTTTTTGTCCCTATATATGATTATGGTGAACCTAAGCCTTTCTCGGGTGATTATCTGCATAATCCTTATCAAGACATGGATCCGGAATATTGGAAACAGTGTAATTTTCATGCTCACACGGATCAATATGGCGGTGTTACAGATGGACGTAATACTCCCAATGAAGTGCTAGACAGCGTGTATAATGCGTTCGGTTTTGATCATATTGGCATATCCGATTATATGAAAATCAATGACTATGTGAAGTTCAGACCGGGTTTTATTCCTGCATACGAACATGGTTACAATGTTTTTAAAATCCATCAGTTGTGTCTCGGAGCTGAGAAGGTGCGTTATATAGATTATTTCTTTTTTCAGAACCTTAGTATGAAACAACACATGATCAACAGATTATCACAACAAAACCGTTTTGTGGTGCTTGCACATCCGAGTTTTGTGGAAGGCAGCTACAAGGTGAAAGATATGAAATATCTGAGTAATTACAAGTTGATGGAAGTTTTGAACGGTTACTGTCTCTCTCCTGAACATTGGGATATGGCGTTGAGTAACGGACATCTTGTTTATCTCATTGCAGATGATGATTCACACAACTCGCTTAGCTCGAGGGATGTGGCATGTCGTTTTACGATGATAAATGCTAAGGAAAATAATGCCGATGATCTTCTTGAGGCTCTTGTTTCCGGCAATGCAGTGGGGGTGGATTTCAAAAAGATTTGGCAGGAATCATTACCTGACAAAAGGGACAGATTGGAGAAAGATCTTCCTTATCTCACAAAAGCAGAACTTGTTGACACCATATTTACCGTCGGTGCTTCCAAAATGCTTGCTAAAGTGCAATTTATAGGACAAGGCGGCAAGATTCTCAAAGAAGTCGATTATGTTGATGAGGCATCATACAACATCAGACCGGAAGACCAATACGTGCGTACAGTGTTGTATTTCGTAGATGGTACAGCTCTGTATCTCAACCCTGTTACACGTCATGATAGTCCTGATATAATTAAACAACGGTTGGACCATATATCATATATTAAGACAGCACTTTTGTGGCTTGTATATTGCTTCGTCATATCTTTGATAATAGCTTATATATCTGCTAAACGTAGAAAAAATAAAAGAAAAAATGTGGTTGTAAAAAGATATTGAAAGGTGAAATTGAAGCGAAATATTATTTGTTAAGAGTACTTCAATTATAGATTTTATTAATTTATTTTGTTTTTCTTAAAACGAAAAATAAATAATCGTTTTGATTTTCTTGATATTATCATCCAAAATAGTCAATGCTGTTTTCGATTAGAGAAGACATTATTGTTTATCATGTTTTTAATTTCGTTACACAATGAAGTGAACGCAAAGAAAAACGAAGCTTTCGTTTCTTAAAATAAAATATTTCGTTTTTATATATTACATTACGTTAATTGACAGTAATTAAATAATCACCATTGTAACGGTTCCATAGGTGTTCATTATTATATCATCATTTTGAATAATTTCTTTCTCCGAAGATACTGCTCCCGACTCGTATTAAAGTGGCGCCTTCTTCGATTGCAATGTTGTAGTCATGAGACATTCCCATGGATATTTCTTTGAAAGACATGCTGTCCGGGAAATAATCTTTTTTAAGGCTGTCGAAAATATTTTTCAGATGATGAAATTCGTTTCTTATGGTTTGTGTGTCATCTGTCAGTGTCGCCATACCCATTACACCACAAATTTTGATATTCTTCAGAAAGTGGTATTCTGCTGAATCAAGAAGTTGTCGTGCTTCTGCAATGTCCAAGCCGAACTTAGTTTCTTCCATGGCAATGTGAAACTGAAGGAGACAATCTATCACTCTGTCATTTTTTTGGGCTTCTTTATCTATACATTGAAGAAGATAGAGGCTGTCAACAGAGTGTATCAAAGAGACAAATGGTGCTATATATTTTATTTTGTTAGTCTGAAGATGCCCTATGAAATGCCATATAATATCAGCAGGCAGTTGTTCGTGTTTGTCACGCATCTCCAAAGCCTTGTTTTCACCGAAATGACGTTGTCCGGCATTGTAAGCCTCCTGAATGTCACTTGCCGGTTTCGTCTTGGAAACAGCTACAAGTGTCACTGCTTCGGGGATGGATTCTTTTATTTTCAACAAATTGTCTTTAATCATTACAATGATGTTTATTTTGAAAACAGTAAAAATTGAAGCATTGTAAAAACTTTTTCGAGATTGGCCATGGCACATCTCGTTTTTACAATTTATTGCAAAGATACAAAAATTATGCTGTTATTGTCAAGGTCTGAAAATAGTTTATATTTGCAAAAATTTCTAGTGATGAAAAAAGTTGTTTATACACTTTTTAAGATGCTGATATTCTTGCTTCTTCTCTTTGCTTTCATGAGAGTGGTGTTTCTTGCGAACTATTGGCATTTGGTAAAAATAGAATCTATTCCGTATGTAAAGATTCTTGAAAGTTTTTGGAGGGCGTTGCCATTGGATATTGCGACATCGTGTTACCTCCTTTTCTTGCCGGCTGTCGTCATGATGATAGGTATCACTATCAATAAAGATATGTCTTTCAGATTTTTACGTTATTATTTCTATCTTGTCATCGCCGTATATATATTAATAGTTATGGGCGAGATAGGGATATACGGAGAATGGCGTACCAAGTTGTCGCACAAGGCATTGGTATATCTCAAGCATCCGGCTGAGGTTGTCAATACCGCCAAAACGCAGCAAATAGTATGGCTTGTATCTTTATGGGCGTGTTTTACTCTTCTGTTCTCGTGGTGGTATGTACGTTGGATTGAACCTCATAAAAATGTTTCTGACAAGCGTCCTCGTTCTTTGATAGCTTATCCGGTGACATTCATAGTTGTGTTGGGAATGATGTTCATCGGTATGAGAGGCGGACTAGGTGCTATACCTATTTCCACAAGTAAGGGATATTTCTGTTCGTATAAGATGGTAAACGAGATGACAGTGAATCCGGCATACAATATTGTGGAGAATATACTGAATACCAAAAAGATGGATGATAATGCGCACTTCGACTATATGAATGCTGCCATGGCAAAAAAACGAACAGATGCACTTAATGCAGTAGAGTGTGATTCCACCGTTTCCATATTGAAATACAAAAATCCCAATATTGTTATAATACTATTGGAGAGTTGGTCTGCCGATTTGATAGAATCATTGGGCGGAGACCCTTCCATAACGCCTAATTTCAGAGAGATGGAAGCGGAAGGATTGTTGTTTACCAACTTTTATGCAAGTGCCAACAGGTCGCAACAGGCAATAGCATCTATTTATGGAGGTCTTCCTGGTCTTCCGGTGACAACGATAACAAACCATCCCGAAAAATATCATGCCTTGCCTTCTTTGATAAAACCTCTCGATTCGATAGGATATTATTCCAGTTTTTATTTTGGCGGCGAGTTGTATTATGGAAATATTCTGTCCTATCTGCGATACAATAAATTTGATAAAATCGTCGAGGCGAAGGATATTCACGAGAATTTCAAGAGAGGAAAACTCGGAATTCACGATACCGACATGTTGCCTTGGTATGTTCATGAACTTTCCAAACATCCGAGACCTTTTTTCAGTACAGTTTTTACGGTAAGTACTCATTCTCCTTACGATTATCCCAATATTTTTGAGGAGTTGACATGGCCGCAGATAGAGAAACCTTATGTCAACTCAGCACGTTATACTGATATAGCACTGAAAATGTTTCTTGATGAAGCTAAAAAACAGGAATGGTACGACAGTACTTTGTTTATTTTTGTCGCAGACCACAGTCATTCTACCTATAAAAACAACAGGCTGGAGTCTTTTGAGCATCATAAAGTGCCCATGCTTTTATATGGTGAACCTCTTATAGACTCATTAAAGGGCAAGACTTACGACAAGATAGTCGGGAATACTGATATACCGGCTACATTGCTTGCACAACTTGGTCTTCCTCATGACGAGTTTTACTGGAGTAAGGATGTGTTCAACGTATGTTATAAACCGTTTGCTTTCTTTGAGTTGTCCGGCGGAGTGGGATGGAAGACTCCGGAAGGAGAATTCGTATATCTTAACAATTATGGCTATATTAAAAATACCATTGCCGATTCTATAAGCGATAGCATTATTTCTGATGGCAAGGCTTATATGCAGCATCATTTTAACCTGTTTAATAGTTATTGAAAAATTGTAAGGATAAAAGAAAAATAAGTATATTTGCAGCAAAATAATTATTATGTTTGAAGGATTAAGCGAGAAACTTGAACGTTCGTTCAAAGTATTGAAAGGACAGGGATATATTACCGAAATTAATGTGGCGGAAACCTTGAAAGAGGTGCGTAAGGCACTGTTGGATGCCGATGTGAGTTATAAAATCGCCAAAGACTTGACAGATACTATCAAGGAGAAAGCGTTGGGACAGAAGATACTGACAGCAGTGTCGCCGAGTCAGTTGATGGTGAAGATAGTGCATGACGAGTTGGCAGAGTTGATGGGAGGTGACCATGTAGAGATTAATTTGAAGGGTAATCCGGCTGTCATTCTCATTGCCGGTCTTCAAGGTTCCGGTAAGACGACATTTTCGGCTAAACTTGCCAATTATCTCAAACAGAAAAAATCTAAAACAGTGCTTCTTGTCGCCGGCGACGTCTATCGTCCTGCTGCCATAGACCAACTTAAAGTGTTGGGCGAACAGGTCGATGTGGAGGTCTATACTGAACCTGACAGCAAAGACCCGGTGAGAATAGCTCAGAATGCTATAGATTATGCGAGGAATCATAATAAGAGCGTTGTCATCATAGATACTGCCGGACGTCTTGCTGTAGATGAACAGATGATGAACGAGATAGCTAATATCAAGAATACTGTCAACCCGCAGGAGACTCTCTTCGTCGTCGATTCCATGACAGGCCAGGATGCTGTCAATACTGCCAAAGCTTTCCATGACAGACTCAATTATGACGGTGTTGTACTTACCAAACTTGATGGCGACACTCGTGGCGGTGCTGCCCTTACCATACGTTCCGTTGTAAAGAAACCTATCAAATTCGTAGGTCTAGGTGAGAAAATGGATGCTCTCGACGTATTCTATCCCAAACGTATGGCAGACCGTATCCTCGGCATGGGCGATATAGTATCTCTCGTGGAACGTGCTCAGGAACAGTTCGATGCTGAAGAGGCTATCAAACTCAAAAAGAAACTTGCAAAGAATGAGTTTAATTTCAACGATTTTCTTAAACAGATACAACAGATAAAACGTATGGGCAGTATCAAAGACCTTGCTGCCATGATACCGGGAATGAATAAAATCAAGGATGAAGAGATTGATGATAATGCATTCAAAAGTATTGAGGCTATTATAGGGTCCATGACACCTGCCGAACGTGAAAACCCGAAAATACTTAACGGCAGCCGCCGTCTCAGAATAGCAAAAGGTAGTGGTACGGATATTGTTGAAGTCAATCGTCTGATAAAACAGTTTGATGAGACATCCAAGATGATGCGTATGATGACGACAGGCGGCTCCAAGAAGATGATGCAACTTATGTCTCAGATGAAAAAAAGAAAATAATGGATTATGAATGCTGATAACAAGATAATAGATGGCAAGGCTATTGCCGATGCCATGAAAAAAGAAATAGCGGCAGAAGTTGCTGCCATGTTGGACAAGGGTATTGAAGCACCTCATCTCGCTGCTGTTATTGTAGGTGAAGATGGTGCAAGTCAGACTTACGTGTCCTCTAAGGAGAAGGCTTGTCATTCCGTTGGTATGACATCTTCTGTGTATCGTCTCCCGGAAAAGACCTCAGAGAAAGAACTCATGGATTTATTGGATTTTCTAAACAAAGATGACGAAATAGATGGTTATATAGTGCAGTTGCCTCTTCCTAAACATATTGATGAGACAAAGGTGACACAGGCTATCATGCCATCAAAAGATGTCGATGGCTTTACACCATATAATATAGGACTTATGCAACTCGGACTGCCATGCTTCCTGCCGGCTACTCCTTTCGGAATAGTTGAATTGTTGAAACGCAGTGGAGTAGAGACAGAAGGAAAACATGTGGTCGTGCTTGGTCGTTCCAATATTGTCGGTACTCCGGTGAGTGTCATGCTCTCCCGCAAAGGTAAAGGTGGAGACGCTACAGTGACATTGTGCCATAGCAAGACCAAAAATCTTGCCGAAATAACACGCCGGGCTGATATCATTATTGTGGCTATTGGTAAACCTTTGTTCCTCAAGGCTGATATGGTGAAGGAAGGCGCTGTCGTCATTGACGTGGGTATTCATCGTATTGCTGACGAGTCTGCAGAGAAGGGTTATGTCATACAGGGTGATGTCGATTACGATGAGGTATATAAAGTTGCATCCAAGATAACCCCGGTACCGGGTGGAGTAGGTCCCATGACAATAGTGTCGCTGCTGTATAATACCTTGCAGGCTGCAAAACGTAAAAGATGATTTTTTTCGCAATATTGCCGGTGTTTTCATTGTTATTAGTGATACCGGCAAGGTTTATGTTATGATGGACGGTTTTGACAATGGAAGATTACTTCCTCTAATGGAGGAGTTTTATACCCTTCAGGGTGAAGGATATAATATGGGATGTGCAGCATATTTCATACGTATAGGCGGCTGCGACGTCGGTTGCAGATGGTGCGACTCCAAATTGTCGTGGAATGCGGATTTGTATCCTCCTACACCTGCTGATACCATAGTGAATAACGCTTTGAAGTATCCTGCTAAAACAGTGGTCGTGACAGGTGGAGAACCATTGTTGTATCCTCTTGATTATCTTACTGATGAGCTTCACCGTTGCGGTGTTAAGACTATGATAGAGACTTCAGGCTCCCATAGTCTTACCGGCACATGGGACTGGATATGTCTCTCTCCAAAACGTAACATGCCTCCTTTGGATGAGGTGCTCATGAAAGCTAATGAGTTGAAAGTCATAATAGAAAATGAAGACGACCTGACTTGGGCTGAGGATAATGCGAGAGTAGTTTCGCAGAATTGCAGGCTGTTCCTTCAACCTGAGTGGAGCGTTTCGCAAAACATAATGCCATGGCTAACAGAATATGTCATGCAAAATCCGAAATGGCGCATCAGTCTTCAGGCTCACAAATATATGTGTATTCCTTGATATTGTTGCTGTTGTTGCCATTATCGGCATTTGCACAATCTTTTCATACTGAATCTAAAAAGGCTGTCCGTTCTTTCGCGACGGCGTTGGAATATTATGATAACGGACGTCTTGATCTTGCCTTGTCTGCTGTCAATAAAGCCTTGTCTTTTGATGATACTTTCCTCGATGCCATTCTTTTGAAAGCTGAGCTGTCTGTTGCTCTAAACAATGACAGTGTCGCCGTTTCTTGTTATGAGCGTCTGTTGTCGTTTGATTCTCTTGCTTTTCCGAGGGCTTCTCTGTCATTGTGCCGTCTGTATCTGAAAAAAGAGCTCTATGAAAAAACGATAATGTTATCAAAATGGTTCCTTTCGTTGGACAGTCAGAGTGAGAGTTCTCGCAAGACAGCTGAAAGTCTCTTGGAGACAGCGGCTTTCAGGAAAGAGGCTGTTTCTTGTCCTGTCGATTTTGAACCTGTCAATATAGGCGGATTTGTGAATACCGCTGCTGACGAATATGTTAATCATCTTACATCTGATGCTTCCAATATTTTGTTTACCAGACATGTTAATGACTCTGTCGTTGCGGAGTCGTTGTATATATCTCGCTGTGTTGATGGTGTGTGGTTGCCGGCGGAGCCTTTTTTGTCCTGTTATGCTTCTAATGGCGACATGGGAGGTGTCAGCATGAATGAAGATAGAAATGTCATTTATTTCTCAGGTTGTGGTTGGCATGATGGTCGTGGCAGTTGTGATATTTATATGTCAGAGTGGAATGATGATGCATGGAGCTTGCCTGTCAATGTGGCAACTGTGAATACAAGTGGTTGGGAATCACAACCTTGTTTGAGTAACGACGGGAAAGAGTTGTATTTTGTAAGGCGTAGTGCTGTTAATGGTAAATCTGACATTTATGTCACTTTTTTGCAGGATGATGACAAATGGAGTACACCGAAAAAACTGAATAATAACATCAACACCGATGGCAATGAAATGGCACCGTTTCTGCATAGTGACGGTAATACATTGTTTTTCTCGTCTGACGGACATGTCGGAATGGGAGGGTATGATATTTTTATGAGCAGAAGAGACAGTCTCGGAGAATGGGGCATGGCACATAACATGGGATATCCGTTGAATACAGCAGGGGACGAGATTAATATGGTGGTGGCTGCCGATGCACGACAGGCATTTATTTCTTCTCGACGAGAAGAAGGATACGGTGGATATGACATTTATGCTTTCGAACTCGATGATGTATTGCGCCCGGAACCGGTGGACATAGATACAACAATAGAGAATTTATATAAAACTGCTCTGTCAAGAGGGGATAATGCCATATTGCAGAATATATATTTCGAGTTCGACAGCGCCGTGCTGGATACTTCCTCTATGGCCGGGATAGACGCTATAGTCCGTTTCTTGTCATCAGACCCTCAGATGAGAATACTTGTTATCGGTCATACCGACAATATCGGAGAAGAGGAATATAATATGTCATTGTCGGAGCGTCGCGCCGCAGCAGTACGTGATGCCTTGATAAAAAAAGGTATAGCACCACAACGATTAGAGATAACAGGTGAAGGTTCTTCTTCTCCACTATTGCCTAATGATACAGAACATCACAGAGCACTGAATCGTAGAATAGAGATTCGGAAACTGTAATAATGCTTTTGGGAAAGTGATTATTATAATTTCCTTTTGACATAAATGGAATTTAAATCCTTTCAATGTTTTTATTTGGAATAGATACCGCTAAATGTTAGGTTGTTTTATATTGGATAATAATTGTTTTTGTATGAATATCACTGAATTGTCTTTAAAAGAATTGTGGGAACTGTTTCCAATAATTTTTGTGGATTATGATAAAAGTTTTGAAAGACAGTATTTTGAAGAAGAGAAGATATTGAAATCTTTGTTACAAGAGAATGTAAAAAGAATCAGTCATATCGGGAGTACGGCAATTAAAAATATAAAAACAAAACCAATAGTTGATATTTTGATAGAAATAGAGAATAAGAAAAGTATTGATAAAATTAAAGATATATTGTTGAAAAATGGATATTTCCTTATGAACGAAGATTTAAATGATTTTAAGATCTCGTTTAACAAGGGATATACTATAAATGGTTATGATGATAATGTTTTTCATATTCATATAAAAAAATATGGAGACTGTGATGAATTGTATTTTAGAGATTATCTCAATGATAATTCAGAAAAAGCAAAGGAATATGAAAATTTGAAGTTGTATTTGTATGAAAAATATAAACCTGACAGGGATTTATATACTGAGCACAAAAAGGATTTTGTTGAAAGAATAGTGGAATTGGCAAAAAAGAAATACAAGGACAGAGATTAATTACTATTGAGTTGATGTTGTAGATAGGATGTGTTTTACAACAGTTTTTCCATGGTGATGAGACAGCCTTTTCTCCAGAAAAAATGACCTGTTTCTGTATAACCTAATGATTTATAAAGTCTTAATGAATACGGATTACCTGAGAAAGTGTCAAGTCTTATGCTTTGAAAGCCTTTCTGTTTTGCTTCTTTTTCTATATGTTCCACTATGATACGTGCCAATCCTTTGTTTTGAAATTTTGGACTGACACATAATCTGTGTACTATCATAAATTTAGCATCAGGAAAGTGCCATTTTACCTTGTCGTATTCTTCGTCATATTCTGTGTTGGTTACATAAATGGCGGCTATTTCATTTTCAATATTGACTGTTGTCAGTTCTTCATTTGTAATATCTTGTGACAGAATATCTAAATTAGGATAATCTTCATCCCATTGATAGATTCCTTGCGATTCCATCTGACGTATGGCATTTTTAATCAGTTCGCAGATACTGTCTATTTCCGAGATGTCGGCTTTTTTATAAATAGGCTTCATCATTGTTATATTAGTTTTGATAATATAACTTAAAATATTGAATCTCAATGATAAAATTATCTTTTTATTATCAATTCATCTAAAATGACCTTAGGAACATAATGTTTTCCATTCTCCCTGTAATAATTATGACTTTCATTTTCATGAATGTCAACGAGTTCTATATCTTCAATTCCTTTACCTATTGCCAGAATCATAACGGGTTCATATTCAAGTTTAAACTCTTCTTTTATTTTCAATTTGTTAAAAGCGCCTATACAAATGCCGTTCAAACCTATTTCCGTAGCCTGAAGCAACATACTTTGTGCCGAGATGCCGAGGTCAATATCTACAAAATGGGATTCCGCTACAGTGGAACAGATAATGATGAATGCATTGGGTTCTGTTCCTTGATATGGAAGATTCAATTCCGGCAAAGCACCGCCTAACTTGATGTATGGCAATACCTTATATGCTTCATCGGACAATACCGGTCTGAATCGTAACACTTGTTGATTGCGTGCCGACGGTATAATGGTATTGACGGATATAATTTTTTTCAATTGATCTTCTCTTACAATGAAAGAACTGTCGTATCCTCTGTGACTGCGGTTTTTTGACAGCAATTTGTTCAAGGATAAAGACCTGTGTTTTGAAGAGTGAGACGGTGTATTCATAAACTCTTCCATCTTTTTACCTAAATAGTCATCTGCCATAATAAATCCATATCAATTGTTCATATTTTCTCTTCTTTCTTCTCTCGCTTCTTTTTTTCTTAACTTCTTGAGTTTGCGTTCTATGGCTTTCCTATGGAATTTAGGGTCTCCGTCGAAACGGTATTCTTCTCTGAAAAACTCGTCGCGATTTTCATTAAACACCCATATCAGTCTGACAGTAAACAAGTTGTTATACTGGTCTCTTGTCCATGTATAGGAGTCGTCAATATATGTAAAGTCTCTTGTTCTTATTTTTGCCAATGAATACTGATAGCGCACGCCTAATTTAAGACGTTCGTATAGTCTTAATTTTACTTCCGCCAAGATACTGTAGTCATTGGGGTTGTATTCTCCTGAATTGACTGTGACGTTGGTTCTCACTCCATGTTCATATTCTCTAAGACCAACAAGTCGTCCGTAAGAGAATCCCAAACCGAAAGATGTTACCTGTTTATCCGTGAAATACAGCATGACAGGTACTTCTGCATAGTTCATGAACAAGTCGTATTCTCCGGTCTTGCCGTCTCCATTGTCGATATACTGTTGTCTTTGATGAGACCCTTTCTGATTGAAAACCACTTCAATACATCCTTCAAAAGTGAAATTGTTCTTCTTGTATATAGGTACTATGGCTCCGAGTCCGCCGTAAAAGCCGAATTTTTTGAATCCGACCACTTCGTCGCCATCAACTTGCGACATGTTGAGTCCGAGAAAGGCTTCTCCCTTGATAATCTGTGCATTAGTGTTATGGCTTGCAATCAGAAAAATCAAAACAGACAATATAAACAATAACCTTTTAGTCATAATAACCTTTTTGTATTAAACGTCAGACAGAAATAATTAGTGTATCAAAAGAGAAAAACATGATGAAACAGAGGTTATTTCATACTAAGACTTATCCTTTTTCGTGGTATATCCACATCTGTCACTGTCACTCTAACTTTTTGATTGAGTTTCACCACTTCATTGGGGTCTGTGATATATTTGTCTGACATCTGACTGATATGAACAAGTCCGTCTTGATGTACACCAATATCTACGAAAGCGCCGAAAGCGGTGATGTTTGTCACTATGCCATAAAGTTGCATGCCTTGTTTCAAGTCGTTTATCGTTCTGATATTATTGTCGAACTCGAGTGTCTCGAAAGTTTTGCGAGGGTCGCGTCCCGGTTTCTCGAGTTCGGCTATTATATCGTTTATTGTTTCTATTCCGAAGTCTGCTTCTATGAAGTCTTTGGGTCTTATCTTGCCAATAAGTTCTTTGTTGCCAATAAGTTCTTTCACTTTGACATTAAGTTTGTCAGCCATTTTCTCCACAATATGGTAGCTTTCCGGGTGCACGGCGCTTGCATCGAGAGGCTGTTCCGCGTTGTGAATGCGCAAAAAGCCGGCGCATTGTTCGTAAGCCTTGTTGCCGAGACGTGGCACCTCAAGAAGTTGACGTCTGCTTTTGAATCCGCCGTTTTTGTTGCGGTATTTCACTATGTTATTGGCAATCTGGGGTCCTACGCCGCTGACATAGGATAGAAGTTGTTCGCTTGCCGTGTTGAGTTCTACACCTACGGCATTGACGCAACTCTCAACGACGTTGTTGAGTTCTTCTCCGAGAAGTTTTTGGTTCACGTCGTGTTGATACTGTCCTACGCCTATGGATTTAGGGTCTATCTTGACAAGTTCAGCCAATGGGTCCATCAATCTTCTTCCGATACTCACAGCACCACGTACAGTGATATCATAGTCCGGGAACTCGTCGCGTGCTATTTGTGAGGCGGAATATACCGAAGCTCCGCTTTCGTTGACCATCACGGCAGTAATCTTTCGGTCGAAAGCAATACTCTTGATGAAATCTTCCGTCTCGCGTCCGGCAGTGCCGTTACCTATGGCAATGACATCAATTTTATAGGCACTTACAAGATAGCGTATCTTGGCAGCTGCCTGTTTCCTGTCGTTCTGCGGCGGATGAGGATAAATGGTCTCGTTATGTATCAATGTGCCAAATTCGTTAAGTATCACGACTTTACATCCGGTCCTGAATCCGGGGTCCAAGGCAAGTACTCTTTTTTGTCCGAGAGGTGCGGCAAGCAATAGTTGTCTCAGGTTCTCGGCGAAGACTTTTACAGCAGTCTCATCAGCTTTTTCTTTATAATATGCACGCATTTCTGTCTCTAATGACGGCTCCAACAGCCGAGCCCAGGCATCGTCGATGGCATCCTGTACGAGATCTGTAGAGGCATTGTCGGCTTTTACGAAGATATTGTCGAGTGCTTGCAATACATCGTCTTTGTTGACATTGAGTTTAACTTTCAAAAAACCTTCCTCTTCAGCCCTGAACAAAGCGAGGATACGGTGCGAGGGAGCTTTGTCCACAGGTTCCTTCCAGTCGAAATACTGAAGATATGTTTTTGCATCTTCTTCCTTGCCTTTTATTACGGTAGAACAGATGAGGCCGTCTTTGTGGTACATTTTGCGTATGGCATTTCTTCCGTTGATGTTTTCCGACACCCATTCCGCCATGATGTCGCATGCACCTTTTATGGCATCTTCAATGCTATCTACATTTTTTTCTTTGTTGACGAATCTTTTTGCCATGCCATCCACGTCATCGCTATGTTGTGACATGATGAGTTTTGCGAGAGGTTCCAGCCCTTTCTGACGTGCTATTTCCGCTTTGGTACGCCGTTTCGGTTTGTATGGAAGATAGATATCTTCCAAATCTTGCATGGTAGAGGCATTTTTTATCTGTTCTTCGAGTTCCGGTGTCAGTTTTTCCTGTTCTGCTATTGATTTCAGTACAAACTCTTTGCGTTTATCGAGTTCTGCAAGTTGTTTGATACGTTTGTTGATGTCAGCAATGGTCTTTTCATCCATGGTATTGGTCATTTCCTTGCGGTAACGGGCTATGAAAGGTATTGTGGCACCTTCATTAAGCAAAGTTATCACGTTGTAAGCCACTTTTTGGCTGACACCGAATTCTGCTGCTATCTGATTGCAAAAATATGTAGTTTCTGTCATTTAGGTATTCTTTATCTTGTCCAAATTTCCCACGCAGACTCGGCTTGGGAATATAACATTTTTAAACCGTTATGTATTGAGGCACCGCGTTTTTCAGCTTCGCTGAGGAAGACGGTCTTCTCAGGATTGTATATCAAATCTATGAAAACATCGTTGTTTTTTATGCTGTGATAAGGCAATGGCAAGGTGTTGCCGACGTCAGGAAACATGCCGACAGGTGTTGCCTGTATTATGAGACAATAATTATCAAACCCATTCAGCATCAGTTCGTTGTATGACATGTCTCCATTCTTTCTGTCTCTGCTCACAACAGCAAACGAGATACTATATTTTTTCAGTACATATTGCACAGCTTTGGAAGCACCTCCGCTGCCAAGTATTAAGGCATGGTTTATGTTTTTCCCTTTTATAGCTTCAGTCATGAGAGTCTCGAAACCAATGACATCGGTGTTGAATCCGGACAGAGTGTCATCTTCATAGCGACGTATTACATTGACGGCTCCAACGGAAGAAGCACTCGCATCGAGATTGTCAAGATATTGCATTATGTCGTGTTTGAATGGATATGTCACTGTAAATCCTTTGATATCTTTATTTCTCATGACAAAATCATACCATTCTTCAAGACAGACGGTGTCGAAGTTGAAAAATGAGCAGTCGAGACCTTCCTTTTCGAATTTTTGTGAGAAGAAATTTCTGGAAAAGGAATGTTCCAATGGATGCCCTACTAATCCGAAACGCAAATGCGACATGATGATTGCTGTTATTGTTTTTTAGCTATTTTTTCAGTAAGCACTATGATACTTGCGCCTATTAGTATTATTACGAGAGCAATGGCGAATTGAATATTCATTTCAGGAAGGAAATAATCGTATCCCGTGGTGATTTCTTCATTGTCGACTATTGTGATGACAGTATTTTTCCATGGCCATATAATAGGCATGGAACCTAATATGAATCCTGTCAGAAGTGCTATGGTGATGTTTCTGTATTTCTTGAAAATCCATGACAAGACATGAGAGAAAGCTATGAGCCCGACGACTCCGCCTATTATTACGGGAATCAATATTTTAAGATTCAAGTCATTGACAGCGTCGATCATGATGAGCTGATAATTACCCATAAGGACGAGAACGAATGAACCTGACAAACCCGGCAGAATCATGCTGCATGTGGCAACGACTCCGCATATCAACAGATATATAAGGTTGTCATTTTCCTTTGCCGGCTTGCCAAATGCGATGAACAATGCTATTGCTGTGCCTATGATAAAAGAGAGAACGACCTTCCAGTCCCATTTTTCAATGGTGATACCTACGTAATAGATAGATGTCAATATTAATCCGAAGAAGAATGACCAAAGATAAATAGGATGATGTTCGAAAAGATAATCGAAAATACGGGCAACAGACAATATGGCTATCAATACGCCGCAGCCTACAGAGCATAAAAATATCAGATCGGTATATTTTGCAAATTCTTTGAATTTGCCGCTGAAAAGCAGTTTTATTGCAGTGAGATTGAATGATTTCAACGAGTCTATCAGACGTTCAAAAATACCGGTTAGGAGGGCAATGGTGCCACCTGAAACCCCCGGAATTACATTTGCTGTACCAATGCCTATTCCTTTAAGTAAGTTACTAAAAAATTGATTCATAGTTGTTTTGTTTATTATTTTTAATTTTGTATTCTTCTATCAGGTCATATATCATTTGTTTGTTATCCATTTTGATGTTGTCGAGAAACTCCAGGAAGTTGACATGTCCTTCAAAATCGAGTTGCAGGGCTTTTTCAAGATACATCATTCCGATATTGTCTTCTCTTTGTATAAGATATAATATTGCCATTCTGTAGTGCAGCAGTCCGCTGTCCGGATTAGAGATAATACCTCTTGATACGGCATTAAAACTTTCCTCATAATCATCTCTGTTAAGATAATACTCCATCATGATTGCAAAAATGACATCATTGTAAGGGGCTATTTGTTCCGCTTTTATGAGATATTTAATAAGATGTTTAGAGTCATTAAGTTGAATGAGTAAATCTATGATGGTAAAAAGAAATATGGTGTTGTCAGGTTCGAGGTTATGAGCCGTTTTAAGATATAGATATGCTTCTTTGAGATTGCTTTTTCTTATGAGAATGAAACCTTTGCCGGCGTAAGCGGCACTAAAGGAAGGATCGATGGAGAATGCTTTTTCAAAACTCTTCATTGCATCTTCAACAAGACCGGATTTATTTTGTGCTTCTGCCATCATGCAATATAGTTGAGGTGTCTCAATTCCATTGTTGACAGCTTCATTTACAGTATCTATTGTGTTTCCGAACATGGAATTGAAGTTATAAATGGCAGCCATGTCATTGTATGTGTTGGTACAATGGCTGTCTATAGCGAGAGCGTATTCAAAACACTCTGTCATTTTCTCGAACTCTTGCTTTTTTGAATGGCATAAGGCTAAGGCACACCATGCCTCAACAGAATATGGATTCTTGTCAATTTGTTCCGTAAAAAAATCTATGGCGTCATTTTCTTTTCCAAGTTCGAGGTAACAGTTTCTGATGTCGAAAAATTGATCTTCCGGATAAGGGTCGTTTTTCACAGCTTTCAGATAATATTGCAGTGCTTTTTCTATGTTGCCTGTGTTGTGATATTCACATGCGATAAGACTTTGTACCTCATAACGCTCATCAGGTTCGAAATAATACAAGGCTTTTTTATATGCCGATATGGCTTTCTCGTTATTACCCAAATCAGAATAACATGCACCTAATGTTATCAGATAATCAGCATTGTCCTTATCCAATGTTGGGTCGTTGAGTAGTCTTAGTGCACCTTTGACATCATTGTTGGCATAGCATTTTTTTGCTTTTATAAGTTGTATTATTGGGTCGTCTGAATAGATGTCAGCGGCAAAATCGGCAATGATATTGACTTTTTTAACGTCGTCATTATCAATATAATATTCTATCAGGCAATTAAGTTCATCTATGTCAAAATATGAGAATTTGTTGTTTTTAAGCATGTCTTCGAATCTGTTAACCAAATCTTGAATATATTGGCTGTCTTCATCCCATAAATTATTCTTGTCAGAATCCATCTCATATTTTTTTTGCAAAGATACTAATTATTTTATAATTTTGCCAAAAAAAATAATACTATGCCATTAATAAAATCAATCTCGGGTTTTCGTGGTACTATAGGAGGAAAACCCGATACAGGCCTGACTCCTGTAGATATTGTGAAGCTAACGTCTGCTTTTGTTTGTCTTATACGTCGTAATGGTGTGAAACGTCCGCGTATTGTGGTAGGACGCGACGGACGTATATCAGGTTTTATGGTTAACCAGTTGGTTTGCGGAACCTTACAAGCCATGGGTGTCGATGTCATCGATATAGGTTTGAGTACTACTCCTACAACGGAGATAGCCGTCACCGAGATGAAAGCCGATGGAGGTGTGATATTGACAGCAAGTCATAACCCCAAGGAATGGAATGCTCTCAAACTTCTCAATAATAAAGGTGAATTCATCTCTTCGGAAGATGGCAAGTGGCTGCTTGATATGGCTGATAACATGGATCTTGAGTTCGCACCAATAGATGAGATAGGTACATATTCTTACAGTGAAGGTTGGATGGAACGTCATGTAGAGATGGTGTGCAGTCTTCCTCTCGTGAAGAAAGAGGTCATCGCCAAAAGAAATCTTAAGGTAGTCGTCGATGGGGTTAATTCTACAGGTGGCATTGCATTACCTATGTTGTTGGAAAAACTTGGTGTCAAGGATGTGACAGTTCTTAATGAAGAGGTGAGCGGTGTCTTCGCTCATAATCCGGAACCGCTTGCTGTCAATCTTGTGGAGACGTGCGACATGGTGAGAAAGCTTGGTGCCGATATTGGTATCGTCGTTGACCCGGATGTTGACCGTCTTGCTTTCATCGATGAAAAAGGAGAGATGTACGGCGAAGAATACACACTCGTGACAGTGGCGTCGTATATACTTGATAATGTTAAAGGCAATACCGTTTCAAATTTGTCATCTACCCGAGCTTTGAGTGATATCACTAAAAATGCCGGAGGCGATTATTATGCTTCTGCCGTGGGAGAAGTCAATGTGGTGGAGAAGATGAAAGAGGTTCATGCAGTGATAGGAGGCGAGGGTAATGGTGGCGTAATTTATCCGGAACTGCATTATGGCAGAGATGCTCTTGTAGGCGTAGGGCTTTTCCTAACATATCTATGTGAGAAACAATGTTCCTGCTCTGAATTGAAGACACATTTCCCGCAATATTATATGTCGAAAAACAAGATTCAACTGACACCTGAGACCGATGTGGATGCTATTTTGTCGGCAATGGCAGAGAAGTTCTCCGATGAACGTGTCACTACAATTGACGGAGTTAAAATTGACTTTGCCGATGGCTGGGTACATCTTCGCAAATCAAATACAGAGCCTATAATAAGGGTATATTCCGAGGGTAAGACAGAGGCTGATGCAGACCGTTTTGCTTCAATGATGTTGGAAGAGGTAAATAAAATCATTTAATGTTTTTGTTTTATATGTAAATTTTGTATATTTGCATGATAAAAACATTTAAATGAAGATACATTATAAAAGAAAAAGCCACCGGAAGAACAAGTTTTACAAGGTGGCTTTTAAATTGACATTCAATCAGTATAATTCGCTTCTTAATTATTGCAGGGCGCGTAAGACTACACCTGTAAAACTTATCAAGAGAAGTATTGAACGTTTTACTTCCTGTTATACTTATGAGGTGCCGGATGAGTTGTATCTGTCTGAAAAACAGTTGGAACTGTTTGATGAAGATGAAGTCAAGAATATTTGAGATTATTTGCTGTCGAAAGGCAAACGATTCATTATCGACCTTCCTAATGTTATCTCATCGGCATATTCCAAAGCGTCGCCTACAGAGATGCCTTTGGCAATTACAGTAATCTCTCCTTTGAAATCTTTCAACATCCTATATATATAGAAATTGGTGGTGTCGCCTTCGATAGTGGCAGGCAATGCAAGAATAATCTCTTTTATCTCTTCATTGTGAGTCCGTTCTATCAGTTCTTCTATTTTCAAGTCAGAAGGACTTATGCCTTCCACTGGGTTGATGATACCTCCCAAAACATGATATATTCCGTTGAATGAGTTGGTTCTTTCTATTGCCATGACATCGCGCATGTCTGCCACGACACACAAAATGCTGTTGTCACGTCTCGTGTTGGAACAGATGGAACATATCTCTTCGTCGCTGATGTTGTGGCATCTTTTACATAATACAATGTTGCTTCTCATGTCGATGATGGATTTTGCCAGCATCTCCGAAACGGAGACATCTTCGTTGAGCAGATGTATCGCTAATCGCAATGCCGTTTTTCGTCCTATGCCGGGCAATTTCGACAGTTCTTCAACAGCTTTTTCCAATAAAATCGAGGAGTATTCTGCCATTGGATAATTTTTCTGCAAAAATACGTTATTTTACAAAAGCATAGTATCTTTGCATAAAATATTTGATGATGAAAACTGATGGCTTGAAAATAATTATTTTGTCTGTTTTTTTGACGTTTTCTTGTATCAATGTTATGGGGCAGAAATATAATAATATTGATAAACAAGGACCTAGGCAGGGAAAATGGATTGAATATTTTGATAATGGAAAAGTGAGATTTGAAGGACAGTTCAAAGATGATTTTCCTATCGGTGAGTTTGTCTATTATAATGAGTCCGGTGCCGTTAAGGTGAGAAATAATTATTCTTCCGATGGCAGTGTCGCAGAGAGTGTTATGTATTCTGATTCAGGTGTTGTGGTGGCTCAAGGTAATTACAAGAATAAGAGGAAAGATGGTCTGTGGCGTTTCTTTTCTGAAAAGGACGGTTCTTTGATACTCGAGGAGAATTATTTGAACGGACTGCAAAACGGTAAGTCATTGGCTTATTCCAACGGCATGGTGATAGAAGAAGTTAACTACCGGAATGGCGTTAAACATGGTTTTTATAATAAATATTATGACAATGGCGTGCCAATGATGAAGGCATGTTATAAAAACGGATTCCTCGACGGTGCTTTTGTTTCGTATTATCCTAATGGCGTGCCGAAGTTTGAAGGAATGTACACTGAGGGAGAAAAGGTGGGCGAATGGAAGACATACGATGCAGAAGGCAATGTCGTTTCGGTAGATGTACACCATATCGAGAATTATGACGACCCTGCCTTGAAAGAAGTGGAATTGGAATAAAAACCCTGTCTCAAAGACAGACTGTCATCATATCTGTAGAATCTGTCCGTAATAAACAACTTCGTTTTTTCAGAGTGTTTCTGTGTATAAGAAAAAGAGATACATTAAAAATGCTATAACATCGTTGTTACAAGATTCTTTTCAATTCCTCTATTTTGTCTATTATTGGTAATGCAGTCTTTTCCAATCTCTGTTTTGAGATATGTCCCTGGCTGAATAAGATACACCTGAACCCGCATTCTTCCGATACTTCTGCATCATGGAGTGTGTCGCCTATCATAAGGCATTGTTTTGGTTCTATACAAAGTTCTTCGATCATCTTTTTGCCTATGGAGACTTTTTCTTTGGCAAAGTCGTCTTTTATACCGTAAATGCTGTCGAAATATTCGTTGATGCCAAAGTCTTTCACCATCTTTTTCAGGAGGCTGTCTTCCATGGCAGACAAAATGATTTGTCTGTAGCCTTTCTCTTGCAGATATGACAATGTGGGTTTAACATCCGGAAACAGATTTACTTCGTTCTGTCTCGATTTGTACAGATTGATAAATTGCATGGCAGGACCTTCAAAAGGCTCGTTCTTAAAATCAAAGCCGGATTTCTCGTAATACTTTCTCACGGGAAAATCGAAGATGTCTCGGTATTTTTCTATTGTCAACTCCGGCAAACTTCTGTCTCTCAACAGTATGTTTATGGAGTCAATACTGGTGTTGATATCGTCTAACAGAGTGCCGTTCCAATCCCAGATGATTGTCGTTATGCTGTCTTCTGACATTATTTGCAGTGTTTCGTATAATCTACCATGTTGGGACGACCGAGTTCTTCAGCCTTTTTGAAATAATAACATGCCATGTCCATGTCGTTTATTCGTCTGTACATCAAGCCTATGTTAAAATAAGGTTGATAGTAGTCCGGTTTTATCTCAATGGATTTCATGAAGTCGGCAAGAGCTTCTTCCCTCATGAAGTTGTTTTCCTTGGCACAACCTCTGTAATAATAAGCTTCATAATTGTTGGGGTCGTATTCTATTGCTTTGTCTAACGATACTATAGACTCTTCAAATTGTGAATGATAAAGATAATCTATGCCTTTGTCCAAATACAAACGCGATTTTTCGGGATTGGGACCACAACTTTGCAATGATAATAATGCTGCTACAGCGAATACTGACAAAAATTTGTAAAATTTCATATATTTAATAATTAAAAATAAATCCAATGCCATACAAAATTGCCGTTGGAGTTGTATTCCAATGCAGGTAACGGAATTTTGATGAAATTCAAGATTTTTAACGTGGTTTTTAAAAATTTATTGTTTGTTGGGATACGTGTCAGGTCGATATCCGGTGAAATATAGAATTGTCGGCATCGTTGATATTCAGGTACAGGTATTCCGTTGTGCGATGATACATTTTCAAAAGCTCCTGTCATTCCGTCGGCTCCAAGACCTATTGCAACATTGATCCAGGAGGGGAATTTGCTGTCTTTTTTGAGTATCAACGATTTAATATTGAATGACAACCATATCGTCATACCGTTGTAATCTTTTATTGAATTTTCTATTATGTTACTTCCTAGCAAATCCGGACGATATTGTGAATATTTAGTTTGATGGAACGAATATTTCATTGTGATTTTTTGTTCATGCCAAAGTAGTTGTTGTGACATGAACAATGCCGTTCCGAAGGTGTTGGCTGCCATGTCTCCCCATGAGAAGCCCCAGCCGGAGGACATTCCGTCGAATACTTCCACTATGCCGAGAAACACAAAACCCAACGAGCCGCCGCATATTATGGCAGGAGTTTCTTTCATGCCTACTGCTTTGAGCAGTTCATATCCATACAATCCGACAGTGTATGTGGAAAAAGCATGCCCGTATTTGTCCATCTGCAACCATTCCCCGTTGTCATTGTAGAAATGAAAAGGCTCTTGTTCATAGTCTGCATACCAAAGATAATATAAGCCTGTCATGGATGCTGTCAATGCTACCGCCTCCGAACCTAAAACTATTGCAATATTTCTCTTCGTTTTTTTCTCTTCGTTAGAAGGTATTTTTATCAAAGTCTCCTGTGCCTGACAACTGATTCTGCAGAAAACAGTGAGGATAATTGTTGCGTAAATTATTGATTTGAAACATTTTTTATTCATAATGTTCAATAATTGCTTTAACATTATTCAATATGTCGTCCAAAAGATTTTGACTTTTGGCTTCCGCAATGAATCTCAGATAAGGCTCGGTGTTAGAAGGTCTGATACTGAACCAGAAGTTTTCATAGTCAAGTCTGTAACCGTCGAAATCATAAAACTTAACAGGTTGTTTTTTTGCAAAGAAATAATTCTTTACATCTTCCATTGCATCTTTCTTGTTTTCGATTTTGAAGTTGATTTCTCCGGTATTGAAATAGTCTGAGATATTGCTTGTTAACTCCGACATTGTCATTCCTTTTTCTTTGAATCTCAACAATATGCGTAATACTATCAAGGCAGCCATTATTCCGGAATCGGAATAATAGAAGTCTCTGAAATAGTAATGACCGGCTAATTCGCCTCCATAGCAGCCATCCAATTCTCTGAGTTTCAAGGCTGCGTATGCTCTTCCTACTTTCCATGTCACGACTTCTGCGTTGAATCTTTTCAGGTATTCCTGTACGGCACGCGATGACCTGATGTCTTGCAGTACAATGCCTTTCTGTTTTTTTTCTTCGAGAAAATAATGTCCTAAAAGGGCAATGATAAGGTCAGGAGAGACAAAACTGCCTTTTTCGTCTATGAAAGTAATACGGTCGGCATCGCCATCGAAAAGAAGTCCGATATCGCAAGCGTGTGACACAACAGTGCCGGTCAGTTGTTTGCGATTTTCCGCTTCGAGAGGATTGGGCTCATGTCCCGGAAACCTTCCGTCAGGTTTGTCATTGATATATACAGGAGTGTCGCCAAGCAGTTGTTTTATGAATAATGATGACATGCCGTTACTGCAATCGACGGCTATTTTCAAATTTGAAATATCGACTTTGTATTGGCTGAGAAAGTTGATATATTGTTCGTAAATGTCTATCTTGTTGATGATTCCGCGTTTTTCAGCTATAGTGGTGATTTTATCTGATTCCACCAAACTCTCCAATTTGTCGAGTCCCGAATCATATCCAATTGGTGTGGCATTTAATCCGCTTATCTTCAATCCGTTATGATTGGAAGGGTTGTGCGATGCCGTAATCATTACAGAAGCATGGTATCCCATCTTGGCAGTAGTCCAATATATTAATGGTGTTGTTGACAATCCTACGAAATCGACAGAAACGCCTCTGTCATTGAGTCCTTTCGCAAGGTTGTACATGACAGTGTCAGACGACAGCCTGATGTCCTGTCCGACAAGAATATTATTGAACCCAACTATGTCAGGCAGGAAATAACCTATCCTGTAAACTGTCTCTTCGTTCAGGTCTTTGCCCCAAACTCCTCTTATGTCGTATGCTTTAAAACAATTCATTTCCAAATTTTTCTGTTGTCAAGTGCTTTTCTGTATTTTTCTGCATTTCTGTTATGTTCCGAGATGGTTTTAGCAAAGTTGTGGTATCCCGATAAATCTTCTTTGGCACAGAAATACAGATATTTATGATTTTCCGCATTAAGTACTGCGTCTATGGCTGATATTGAAGGTATGCAGATAGGACCCGGCGGCAATCCTCTGTATTTATAGGTGTTGTATGGAGATTCCACTTTTTTATGCACGTCGAGTACACGTGTTATGCTGAAATCTCCAACGGCAAAAACCAGAGTGGGGTCTGCCTGCAATGCCCAGTTTCTTTTCAATCTGTTAAGATATACTCCCGCTATGCGTGGCATCTCCTCAATTTTGAGTGTCTCTTTGTCAACTATGGAAGCCAGTATGCTCACTTCAATGGGAGTGAGGTCGAGATTTTCAGCTTTCTTCAGGCGCTCGTTGTTCCAAAAGATGTCGTATTCTGTTTTCATACGGTCGATAAACTCTGTCGCATCGGTATTCCAGTAAAATTCGTATGTATTTGGTATGAAAAGACATGCAATGTTGTTGTCGTTAAAACCTCGTGATATCAATTCTTCGTCATGTAATGCAGCCTCTATTATTGATGAAGAGTCTGCCTCAATCTGCTCGCTTATTCTTGCTGCAAATTGTTCTTTGGTCCTGATATTGTTGAAAACCACCTGTACCGGTGTCTGATGTCCGAGATTCAACATATTAATCAATTCGTGGGTAGTCATGCCGTCAGACAAGACATAATGTCCTGGTTTCACATACTGACAATAGTTTCTTTTTTTTGCATACCATTCAAAATCATTTTTATGTATAATCAGATCTTTGGAATAAAGACTGTCCTTTACTGTGGAGAAATCGGCATTTGTAGGAATATAAAGAGATATCTCTTCTTTGCCGTTGGTAAAAATGTTGGACATCATCAGTATTCTGTATAACCTGAACAATATCAGAATGGCGATTGTCAGCAAAACTATATTAAATGACATGACAATCAGACATATTTTTTTGTTTTTTATTTTTTTCGATTTTCTGTTTATTTTAAACTCAGTCATTTGTAATTTTTGTTAATATATTGATATTCTATCTCATCTATAAAACCTTCAGGAGTCTTTATCCATTCTTTTCTATGACCACATTTTTTAAAACCCAAAGTCTCGAAAAGATTAATGCTGTCGATATTGTCAATACTTGTCAGAATATACAATTGTTTAAGTATTAAGATATTAAAACAGTAATTGATAATCTTTTTCAAAGCAGAAAGTGCATAACCTTGTTTTCGATATTTTTTCTGTATCAGAATGCCTATTCCGGCTCTTGAGTTGACCGGGTCATAGTCGTAAATATCTATGCAACCAATGCTTGTTCCATCTTTGTTGTCGATCATCAGCCGCAGTTGTTTCATCGAGAACAGGTCATTGTTGTTCATTAAAAACTGTTCTATCTGAAACAAGGAATAAGGAGTGTAGGTCTCGCTTACTCTCCATATCTCGGTATTGTTTTCCCACGCATAGATGGTATCGGCGTCGTTCGGTTCAGCAGCTCTTATATTGACAAAAGGGTTGTTTTCAGACATTTTGATGTATTTTAGTTTGCAAAGATATAAAATCCGTCGAAAACAAAAGTTGCAGGACCTGTCAATACGATATCTTTGAATTTATCACCTTCACGTTTGAATTTGACATTAAGTTTGCACAGTACGGTGTTGATATCTATATCGTTGCCTCCGAACCACAAAGATGCGGCTATGGCAGCAGCTGTCGTTCCGGTGCCACATGCCAATGTTTCATTTTCCACACCACGTTCGTATGTCCTGATATTGTATTTATTGTCAATGACTTCCATGAAATCGACATTGACACCGTCAGTAGAGATGTTTTTGTCGTAACGTATTTTTGCACCTTCGTTGAAGACATCGAAGTTTTTCAGGTCGTGCACCATTGTTACATAATGCGGAGAACCGGTGTCAACAATTAGAGTGTTGTCATCTGATTTATATGAATCGACATCTTTCATGCTTATTGATGCCATAAACTCTTTTTCCGACATTTTTTTTACATTATAATGATGTATTCCGTCAACAGCCTCGAAAGTATGTGTATGGCATTGTATTCCGCAGTTGTTGGCAAAAGCGGTAATGCAACGGCCGCCGTTGCCGCAGAAACTGCCTTCTCTGCCGTCGCTGTTGTAATATGTCATTTTAAAGTCATGTTCTGATGAAGGCAATAATAATATCAGTCCATCGGCGCCGATGCCGGTGCGTCTGTCACATAACAGGCAAATCTGACTTTCTGTCATGAGAAAATGTTTTTTTAAACAGTTTACCATGATGAAATCGTTCCCTGCACCATGAAATTTGCTGAATGCAAGATATTTATAATCAATATTTTCCATTAAATAGAATTTTGCATAATGTTTATATAATTTGGCAAGAAATTTGATGTAAAGATACATCGAAATAAAACATAAAACCAATTTTTTGCAAAAAACATGATGAAAAAATTGAGGTCGTTGTATAATAAGATATACCGATGTTATGTTATATTTAAGAAACAACAATAAACTAACTAATTTTTATAACAATGAAAAGAGTAAATTTTTTAATCGGGGTTTTGGGTGCGGCAGTGATTGCATTGTCGGTTTTGGTAGCGCGAATTTATCTCAAAGAAGACAATACTGAAAAAACTGTCGTCTCCAATGTCGCTGTGTCAGGACAATCGACGGCTGAAGATATACTGACACCTCAGTTTCATAAAGTGAAATATTCGCCTGCTGCTACTGACAACAATTTCGTCAAGGCAGCGGAAAGGACCGTCAATACAGTAGTGCATATACGTACAGAGATAGTACGTAAGGGCAACAGTTATTATGATTTCTTCGGACCTCTTTTGGAACAGCTTTACGGAGGACGTATTGAGGTGCCGGACAATGTATCTGTAGGTTATGGCTCCGGTGTCGTATTGTCGCCTGACGGTTATATCGTCACAAACAACCATGTCGTCGATGGTGCTAGTAAAATAGAGGTGACATTCAACGACAAACATAAGAGAGAGGCGGTCGTTATTGGTAAAGACCCGAGCACAGATCTGGCTTTGATTAAGGTTGAGGCAGAAGGACTTGAATATCTTACCTTTGGCAATTCTGACGATGTGCATGTGGGCGAATGGGTGCTGGCTGTCGGTAATCCTTTCAATCTCACTTCTACGGTGACTGCCGGCATTGTCAGTGCTAAGGCACGTAATATCAATATTCTTGGTGACGGCAGTACGATAGAGTCGTTTATTCAGACCGATGCAGCCATAAATCCTGGAAACAGTGGTGGCGCTTTGGTGGATATTGACGGCAACCTTATTGGTATCAATGCGGCAATAGCTTCGCGTACAGGTAGTTATGAGGGATATTCTTTTGCCATACCGTCTAATATTGTACGTAAGGTGGTGGAAGATTTCTTACAGTATGGCTCGTTACAACGTGCTTATATCGGTGTTGCTGTGGCTGAGATAACACAGGAACTTGCTGAAGAAGAGAACCTTGATGTGTTGTCGGGTGTTTATGTCATGAATGTGGAAGATGGCAGCGGCGCTCAGGAGGCGGGATTGAAAAAAGGTGATGTCATATTGAGTGTCAATGATATTACTGTGGATTCTCATCCTCAACTTGTTGGCGTCATAGGTCAGTATCGTCCGGGAGATAAGGTGTCTTTGAAAGTGAAACGTGGCAAGAATACCGAGATTATCAGTGTGGTGCTTAAAAACAAATTCGGAACAGAAGAGATGACAAAGGCAAGCGAATCATTTTATAACAAGGAATTGGGTGTTACTGTACAGCCTATTCCGGATTATCTGAAGGCTGAACTCGGTGTGAATTATGGACTTAAAATTGTCGATGTTAAAGATAGCGTTTTCAAGATGAGAGGTGTGGATGAAAACTTTATCATATTGTCGGTGAATAATATGAAAGTAAGCAATGCTGAAGACCTTGACAAGGCATTGAAACTCAGTAAGAATGGCAAGACACGTGTGGAAGGCGTCAATATTGACGGAAGTTGGAGAACGACATTCGAGTTTTATAGATAATAAATTATGGTTTCTGTGGTTTTTATATCCCATGGGCAAGGCAATTGTTGAATATACGCTTTGCCCATGGCATGACACAGACATCGACATGATAACAAGAACGGCATTTGCGCTTTAAAGGTTTTTCGTAAATGTTAATTTAGATAAAACCATTTTCATAAATTTTTGTTATCAAAATAAGAAAGTGAATTATAATGAGACAATTAAAGATATCAAAGTCAATAACAAATCGTGAACAAGGAGCATTGGACAAATATCTTGCCGATATCGCCAAAGAAGAAATGGTGACACCGGATGAGGAGGTCCTCCTTGCTCAAAGGATAAGAAATGGCGATCAGGAGGCTGCCGACCGTTTGGTGCGTGCCAACTTGCGCTTCGTGGTTTCAGTGGCTAAACAATACCAGAATCAGGGACTCGGATTGTCGGATTTGATAAATGAAGGTAATGTCGGTCTTATCAAGGCTGCAAAACGTTTCGATGAGACAAAAGGTTTCAAATTCATTTCATACGCTGTGTGGTGGATAAGACAGTCTATTCTGCAGGCTATTGCCGAACAGTCACGCTTGGTGCGTCTGCCTCTGAATCAGACCGGCTGGCTTAGCAGAGTGAAAAAAGTGTCTTCTGCCTTGGAACAGAAATATCAGAGAAAACCTACTATCAGCGAGATAGCTGAAGAACTCGACATACCGGAATATAAGGTGGAGGCTATCCTGAAAATGAATTCGAAAGAATTGTCAATGGATGCCACCTTGTCTGATGATGAAGATGTTACCCTCCTCGAGACAATAGTGCCCGATGATGAGGTGGCTACTGATGAGGAACTTACCAATGAATCTGATGGTGCCGCAATTCAACGTTCCATGATGATATTGTCTGAAAAAGAAAGACAAATAGTCAATCTTTATTTCGGCATAGGTACCAATCACAGTTATACTTTGGAAGAGATTGGCTATATGTTTGACTTGACAAGGGAACGTGTGAGACAGATAAAAGAAAAAGCCATTAAAAAACTGAAGAAACGTTCTCACGGCAGTCTGTTGCAGGTTTATCTTAATCAATGACAGATGATGAAACATTGGCGGCGTGTGGCTTTGAAGGCTTGAGACGCCGCCTTTTATTATGAAGTGTCGTTACCTATCACATTTACATGTCATCTTCATCATATCTTGTAAATCATCTGTAACTTGCCGTCGATTTTCTTGTTGCCTTCTATGGATTCCAATCCGCTACCTATAATGTCAACATTGTCGTATATTGTCATTCCCAACTTGGCTAAAATCTGTAATCTCTTGAATGGTCTTATGTTATAACATAGATATATTCTTATTCCTTTGTTGTATAATGAACTGACGGAAAATGAATATAATACGTCGTTCTCATAAATGTATAACCCTCCTTTTGAACTGTTGAAAACGGCATATCTGAAATATAATTTCATGATTTCATTATAAGGCCGGAAAACTATGTCTTGATATATAAGATATGACATGTTTCGTTCGCCGTCAAAGTTTTTGAAGTGATATTCAATTAAGTTTTTGAAAGTGAAACGTTTAATGGAATATGAAATGTCAAAACGCAGCATGTTGCCATGTTCTTCGTCTGTATATCTTTGATAAACATCCGTATCGGCAGTGTTTTTGATTCTTTTTTTGTATCTGTATTGAATAAAGAAACTGCTTTTTTCGTTTATTGAGTTTTCGATTTTAATGTTTAATGTATTGCCGTAGGTCGGAGAATAAGCGGTGTTTTTCAGCCAATCACTGTTGAACATGTCGGCACTGAAACATAATTTCCATTTGGGAGTCAGGGAAACACTCCCGCCAAGATAAAAGCCTTTTTCGTTCCTTGTATTGCTTGATGAACTGAAAGCATTGTTATACAGATTGTTGTATCGTTTGTCATAATTTCTGTAAAGTAAGGTCAAAGTAATATAACTTCTCGGTTGTACAGTGACACCTGATAACAGGGCGAAATATTTGCAGTACAGTGACACTTCTCCGAACAAAGCAATTTTATTCATGATATGGTAAAAGTCTATGCCTTGATTTACAATGGTTTTTCCTCTGAAATAGAAAATGTTGTATATTCTTTCATCGGGATAAAGAGTTGCGCTCATGTCTGTCTTGTGAACTGTATATCCGATTTGTGTATCTTCATTTTTATATGACAGGTTGAAGCCGTAAAATTGTTGTTTGAAGGCTTTTCTGTCGAGAATGTCGCCTGCTGTTCTGTGCAGACCGCTTTGTTGTATGCTTGTTATTTCTTCTGCATCGCCCTTGTCGTCTGTAATGCTGATATTGCCGTCGGCACGTTTGAAAGAATAAAAAATGCTTAAATCCATGTTTTTGTATGACACTGTCGTTGCAACGCCTCTGAAATAACGTCCTTCGTTGGCAGATTTGCTAGCACGTATCTTTTTGCCTTTGCGCATGATATTGCTGTCGCTGCCGAAGAACGACATCCCTGACCCCAATGTCAGCCCCTGACCGAATGACAGTTGATAATCTCCTACGGCAAAGTCTTTTATCCATTTTGTTTCATGCAGGTATATGTGGAAAGAGAAGAAATCGAAGCCTTTGTATGCCTTGTCGCCTAGCGTTTTTCTTATACTGTCGTTTATTTTGTTAAGAAAAAAATATTCTCCTGCATCTTTCTCCAAGACGAAACCAAATTCCAATCTGTTGACAAAATTGAAATTATATCTGAGAAACAGCCTTTCGGGACTTCCTAAATATACAGAATTGGGCTTGTCGCATAACACTGAGTCCGAAACATTTTTATAACCTTCCTTTTTATTGAAACAGCGGTCTGCCTGTAGCACTAAACGATGACTGCCGCGGATGAATATGTCTTTGAATCTTGTTTTGTTTTCTGTTTCCTTTTGAAATGTAATTATCGGCTTTAATAACCGTTTTGTGTTGTCGTCTATACTGTCTATCGCAAGCAATTCTTCGTAAAACATTATGTCCCCGTAATTCTTTCTGTATTCTTTTATTTTATGTAGTTGAAAAACATTGATAATGTTGTAATTCACAAGTTGTTCCATATCTTCACTATTGATATTTATCGGATTGTCGAATAATGATTGGTAAATCTCCATAATTTCCGAATAATCTTCGTTGTCGCTGTCCGTCGATTCAGCCATTTGTTGAATATGTTGCATTAAAATGTCTATTTCGTGCTCTTCCTGTGAAAATAATATCAATGGCATGAAAACGCATATCGTTGTCAGTATTTTTTTCATGATGATTTCATTTTGGTGTTTTGGTAAGTCGATTTTTGATTATTGAAATGATTGTCAAGACCTTGACTTGATATTGAAAATTATGCTGCTTTGCAGGGAAACTCCTAATTGACAGTGCATGTTTGATGAGATGTCTATTGTAATGTTTTTGAACGAATAACCTGTTCCGAAGCATATAATCCATGGGTTGGACTGTATTCCGCATCGCAGGTACAGATTCTTGTAAGCCTTGTATTCGATGCCGAACCTCAACTTGAAATTGGCTTCAAAATCTTCTTCTATCTCAGTTGACATGCTGAAATCGTCTGTCAGATTATATAGCAATCCGGCTCTCATTATTATCGGGAGTTTGTCTTTGTTGAGGGATTTGATTTTTGTCAAGACAGGATTGAACAGGTAAGCCGCCACACAAAGTTTTTCGGTAATGTCGTATGACAATCCTGCTTCGAAGGTGGCGATATGGTATTTTTTATAGTCTTTGGAAAATGCAAACAAAAGATAATCTAACTGTATGCCGATTCTCAATGATTTGCCGAATGAACGAGCAAAGGCGATGCCTATTTTATTTTCATTATAATGAGTGAATCCGAATTGTCTTACGCTTAAACCAATGACCCCGATGTCGAGAGGAATGAGAAATGCAGCGTTTTTATAGCCAAGTTCTTTCATGAGGAATCTGTTTTCATAATAAAAACCCGCACTTATGTGTCTCCACTCTGCCATGCCGGCAGGATTGTTGTGTATGCTCCAGAAATCCGACATCGCTACTGAGGTATAACCCATACCGGAGCATCTGCCTCCGACGGGCGAGGTGAAATCCCATGCCATGACATGCTCTGACAACAGGATTGTCACCATGATGGTGATAATACTATGTTTCATAAATTTATTGTTTTGGTTTCTGCTACGAAAGTATGTATTTTTATTTTATTTGTAAATAAATTATTATATTTGCAATGTTAATTTTTATTAAGAATATGGAATATCTAATTTACTTATTATCAATAATTTTGATTATAGTTGGTCTTATTGGAGATATTTTGCCAGGAATTCCCGGCGTTCCTCTCTCTTATTTGGCATTAATTTTATTACATTTTACCGACAAAATCAGCTATACTCCTCAAATGTTGATTATAACAGGCGTTTTATGTGTTGTCATTACGGTGCTGGATTATGTGGTGCCGATATGGGGCACCAAGAAATTCGGCGGTACTAAAGCCGGGGTGCGCGGCAGCACCATAGGATTGATTATCGGTGTGTTGGTGTTGCCTCTTTTAGGTATAGTCATTGGTCCTTTCGGTATTGTCGGACTGTTGGGCGGTCCTTTCTTAGGGGCTTATATTGGAGAGAAAATTGCCGGAGTGGACGACCATAAGGCTTGGCGTTCTGCTGTAGGCTCTTTCATAGGCTTCGTAGCCGGCACATTTATGAAAGTCGCATATAGCCTGGTGCTCGGCTTTATCGCGATAAAAGATATTGTAATGTCTTTCTTTTAATTGTTGATATGCTATGGATACAAAGGAAAAAGCATTGAATATTAGACTGTCGATTCTGAAAATGTTGACAAAAGCAGGCTCAGGACATACCGGAGGCTCAATGGACCTGGCTGATATCTTTGCAGTGCTGTATTTTAAACATCTTAATTATAATATTGATAACCAATATGATGAAGATAGAGACAGAGTGGTCTTGTCTATTGGTCATACTGTTCCGGTGTTATATGCCACATTGGCAGAGGCTGGTTTTTTCCCTAAGGAAGAGTTGTTGACATTGCGTGATTTCGGAAGCCGTTTGCAGGGGCATCCGAGTAAAGATTTCAATCTTCCGGGTGTGGAGACCTCGGCAGGTTCTCTCGGACAGGGTCTTTCCATTGCTTTGGGCATGGCATTGGCTGCTAAGATGGACAATAAAAAGCATAGGATATATTGTATCATGGGCGATGGAGAATTGCAGGAGGGTAGCGTATGGGAGGCTGCCATGGCTGCGGCTCACCATAAACTGGATAATCTTTGTGCTGTGGTGGATAGAAACAGACTGCAGATAGACGGTGATACCGAAAATGTAATGTCTTTGGAACCTTTGAATGCCAAATGGAAATCCTTCGGCTGGTATGTTATTGATATAGACGGACATAATCATAATCAGATTGCTGCTGCTTTCTCTAAAGCCAAGTTGATAAAGGATAAACCTGTACTTGTTATTGCCAACACAGTGATGGGTAAAGGTGTCAAAAGTATAGAAAATAACTGTAAATGGCATGGCAAGGTGCCTGACAAACAGCAGTTGTATTCTTTTATTGAAGAATTGTATAAACAATATTGCGTATCATGAGCGAATTTATTAATAGAGGCAACAAAGCTACTAAAACGGGTTTTGGTGAAGGTGTCAGAAATGCGGCAGCCGTCAATGATAAAGTTATAGGCATAGGGGCCGACATCACTGCTTCTGTGGGTATGAATATTTTCTCCGAGGCATTTCCTGAAAGATTCGTTTCGCTCGGTATTGCGGAACAGAATTGTGTCGCTGTTGCTGCCGGAATGGCTCTGTCAAACAAGATACCTGTCTTTAGTACCTATGGCGTCTTTGCAGCGCACCGTGCCTGCGACCAGATACGTATCTCGGTGTGTTATAATAATTTGCATGTCATTATAGGTGGCGCTCATGCCGGTGTCTCTGTCGGTCCCGATGGTGCCACTCATCAGGCTCTCGAGGATATTGCCATGATGCGTGTCCTGCCGCGAATGACGGTGATATCTCCTTGCGATGCCACTCAGACCATGATAGCAACGGAAAAGGCTATTCTCGAATGTGTCGGTCCGGTTTATCTGCGCTTCGGCCGTGAACCGCGACCGGATTTTACTGATGTGAATCAGGATTTTGTTATTGGAAAAGGCCAGATATTGAAGGAAGGAAAGGACATTTGTATCATTGCGACAGGTCATGAGGTCTGGGAGAGCATCCTTGCAGCGCAACGTCTCGAGAATGAGGGCAGATCTGTTATGGTCGTCAATATTCATACTATAAAACCTTTGGACGAACAACTTCTTCTCGAGATAGCTGACCGTTTCTCTACTGTTTTTACTGTAGAGGAACATCAGATTATCGGTGGACTCGGTGGCGCTGTCGCTGAGTTCTTTTCTGAAAATCATCCTGTCAGAGTCGTTAGAATAGGTATGAACGACACCTTTGGTGAATCCGGACAACCGGAGGAGTTGATGCATCATTTTAAACTCGATGCCGACGGAATATATGAGAAAATTGTTTCTTCTCTCATATAATATTTGCTTGAACAGATGATTCCTTTAAAAATATACGTATAATTACGCGGCATCCGTTTATACCTCAAAAACTACATAGAAAAAATATTCATTGTTTTTATGAATTAATAAGATTATTTCCTACATTTGCGGGCAAATAAATGTAAACCATGAAGAAAATACTTATATCCGTTTTGTTTTTGTTTGTAACAATGGTTTCATATTCTCAGATAAAGGTATTGTCCATAGAACCTGACGAGGCAGACCTTACGGCGAGGATAAATCCCAAGCAGGACCGTAACGGATTCAATTGTGCCATGTTGAGGATTACCACAATGGGAGTGAACGGAGAACAGAGACGCAAGTTTCGTTTTTCAGGAGATATGGCAACGCAGATTGTTGATGTCAGTTTTCCTGAAGGAGAGATATGGGTGTATCTGTCACCGGGACGCAGCTCGTTGATTATTGTTCATGATGATTACGGAAGAGAGATTTATGACATGCCGTATGAATTAAAGGAGAAGACCTGCTACAGAATGGTAATAACCGTCGATAAGGAGGATATAGTGAAGAATTATCTGATAATAAAAGCGGACCAGCCTAATGCATTGATATATGTGGATGATGTTTTCATGGGAGAGAAAGAGGTCGCCCTGTTGTACAGCGCAGGTGATACGCATAAATGGAGGATAGAATGCGACATGTATCATTCGGAAAGTGGAGAGGCAAAGATAAGCTATACGGGAAATACAGTGGTGGAAAAGACTTTGCGACCTGCATTCGGATATTTTAACCTGACGACAAAGCCTGAAACGGGTGCCACAGTGTATGTGGACGGTAAGAAAACGGGAGAGACCCCGTATTTCAGGGATAAGATGAAAAGCGGAGAGTATAAGGTGAAGGTGATGAAGGAGATGTATTATCCGGAGGAAAGGAGTTTTGTGGTGAGAGACGGAGATACTACGAATATGGTAATAGAGATGAGGGGAAATTATGCAAATGTTACGGTGGAGACGGAAGCCGGAGCGGATATATATGTTGACAATGAATATAAGGGTAAGGGCAGATGGAGCGGTAGATTGGTAGTGGGAGAACATTTGTTTGAGGCAAAGAAGGAACTGCACAGGACAACGCAGCAAAATGTGACTCTGACAGCCGGTATGGATAAGAAGATACAAATACCGAACCCGGAACCTGTTTGTGGTAAGTTGAATGTTATTACAATACCTTTGGGAGCAAAGATTTATATTGATGGAAAAATGGTGGGAAGTACGCCTAAATACATAACGGATGTGATTATAGGCAGCCATGAATTGGTGTTGGAGAAGAGCGGATACGTCACCGTGAAAAAGACATTGATGTTGGAAGAAGGGAAGGAAGTGAGTGTGAACGAGAAGATGAGGTCAGTAGGAGGAGAAATATCGAGTGGGGATGATAAAACTCATGTTGAAGAAAAAGAAGAGTATGTACAGACTGAGAGTGAGAATACGGAAGTTTTAAGTGAGAATACGGATAAAAAACAAGACAAACCTGTTGATGTTGAAAAGAGGAAAACGGATAAGGTTTTTGATTTCGGTTGCGGTCCTGTGGTGGGAGTACAGATGACCTCCATGGCGGACAAGATTGCCAACATAGAATGGAAAACGGGTATCACCTTTGGATTGTTTACCCGTTTTGCAATAAAAAATTTCGTTGTACAACCGGAGGTGACATATAATAACTCCGTATTTGATTTTGTCTCCAAGGATTCTGAGCCAATTGGCAGTGTCAGCCGTACATATTTGTATATTCCACTGTTGTTGGGATACCAAACGAAAGGAGAATCGTTTAAGATGAGATTTGCAGCCGGACCCTCATATCAACTGCTGATTGGTCGGAAGATAGTGTTTGAAGGCAATACGGACACTGATGCCTTCAAAAACGGAATGGGCATAACATTCAATGTAGGAGCAGACTGGAAAAGGGTGGTGATAGATGTAAAGTATGACATTGGGTTGACGCATTTCTATAAAGAACAGGGAACATACGATGTTTTGGGATATTATAAAGGAGAAGAATTCGTATGTTTGAGCAATTTGAAACAGAATGTTTTATCCCTGACAATCGGATTTAGATTGTTTTAACAAAAATAACGATGTGATATTATGAAAAGGAAAGTTATTTATAAGGTTAATATAATGGCATTATTTGTATTTTTGCCGGTAATGCTGTTCATGTGTAAGAACAGCAAGTATTCTGATTTTATAATAAATGATTCATTTGAACAAATTGACGGACAAATCAACGGTTATGATTATGTTGATTTGGGATTGCCGAGCGGGTTGAAATGGGCGACATGCAATGTTGGGGCAAGTTCTCCATCAGAATATGGTAATTATTATGCATGGGGAGAAGTTGAACCCAAATCAAGTTATGAATGGGGAAACAATGTGACACATGGGAAAGAAATAGGAGATATAAGTGGAAATCCTCAATATGATGCAGCGAGAGCCAACTGGGGTGGTACGTGGCGATTGCCGACTATTGTAGAATTCGCTGAATTGATAGATAATTGTATTTGGATATGGACAAGTGAAGATGGAAATTATGGCTGTAAGGTGATCGGCCCAACCGGGAACAGTATCTTTCTTCCTGCTGCAGGTTATTGTGATGGAGCGTCTGTTCTCAATGCAGGTTCGTATGGTGGATACTGGAGTTCTACACCGGACAGCAATACTCGATACTCATATCGACTCAACTTTTACAGTAGTACTTACAACACGAATTGTTATTATCGCTACTATGGTCGTTCCGTGCGCCCTGTTTCAGAATAGAAGCGAAGCGCGTTGTATTTATTTGATTTATTTATCGTGCGGCTTTTAAATGCCGCACGATGCAGATATTGCCTTTGGGCTGTCGAAAAATTTTTCAAAAATAGTGACTCGATTCAGTTTTGAATAATGTAATTCCAACCAAACCATTTTTTAATTGAGATATTATTAACGATTTCAAGATACTGTTTTACCTCATTATAATATTTATTTTTGATTTTTAAGCAATTACAAGTGTTTAAACATCAATTTGATTTTTCAAACACTTTTTTGATAATGAAAAAACTTGCCTACATCTGCTTGGGCGAGTTTTTCTGTTGGTGTAATGCGGAATATAAAGTGACATGCAATTGCTGTCCTGTAATAATAATTATCTACTATTAGATAGATATCTGTTTAAGATGGCGTGTATTGAATTTGTCAAGTTTTTTGATTTGTGGAGGATTTATAACGAAAAATGTAAAAATCAATATCAATTTTGTTTAGAGGTTAAAAGTAAATTCATCGTAAAAACAGTGAATTATTGATATTTGAAAGTTTTGTTACCCGAAAATAAATTTTTTGTTAAAAAAGTTTGTTTTAAAAGAATATATATTTTAAATTTGTCCTGTTTCAAACGATGTTGTTGTAATGCAGATAGATGAGTGAGAAAATAAGAATAATGAATGCAACCGGAACAATAGAAATATATAGAATAAGTAAAAAGTAATAACCATAAAAACGAAAAGAATATGAAGAAGAAAGTAATGATTATGTTAAGTATTCTTATGACATTCACAATGTGTAAGAAGAAAGAAGTTGAAGAAATAACGACACAAGGTCTGCCTGTAGTAACGACGCAGGAAGTTACAGGGATTACCGAAACGACAGCGATATGTGGAGGGGAGGTTAAGGATGACGGAGGAACAACGGTAACGGCGAGAGGAGTGTGTTGGAGCAGGAGCGAAAATCCAACGATAACGGATTGCCATACTACAGACGGAAGCGGAACGGGGAGTTATACGAGTAACATGACGGGACTTACAGAAAACACCGTATATTATGTAAGGGCGTATGCGACAAACAGCAAAGGGACGGTGTATGGCAGCCAAAAGAGTTTCACAACTGATGGGAATGTTCATGAATATGTGGATTTAGGCCTGCCGAGCGGGTTGAAGTGGGCTACATGCAATGTAGGGGCAAGTTCACCATCAGAATGTGGAGAATATTACGCTTGGGGAGAAGTTGCCCCCAAAGAAAGTCACACTGAAGAAAACAGTCTTACATGGGGACAAGAAATGGGAGACATAAGTGGAAATCCGCAATACGATGCGGCGAGGGCCAACTGGGGAGGAACATGGAGAATGCCGACAAGAGAGGAGTTTGAAGAATTGATAGAAGAATGTGAATGGGAATGGACGAGTGAAGAAGGAAATATGGGATATATAGATGGCTACAGGGTAACCGGAGCAAACGGGAACAGTATTTTTCTACCGGCAGCAGGAACTCGGGAGGGGACATCGATCAACAACGGAGGAGAGAGGGGAAGCTATTGGAGTTCATCGCCGCGTGCGTTCAATACCCGGAACGCGTGCAGCCTGGACTTTTACAGTGGCAATTGTAACACTACTTGGAATACCAGTCGTTATTACGGTCAGAGTGTGCGTCCTGTTACAGGTAATCAACTGATAGTAACGACGCAGGAAGTTAGGGAAATAGGGGCAACATCAGCGATATGCGGAGGAGAGGTTGCGGATGACGGAGGTACTGAAGTAACGGCGAGAGGAGTGTGTTGGAGCAGGAGCGAAAATCCAACGATAACGGATTATCATACGACGGACGGAAGCGGAACGGGGAGTTATACGAGTAACATGACGGGACTTGATGCAGGAACCGTATATTATGTAAGGGCGTATGCGACAAACAGCAAAAGGACGGTGTATGGAGAAGAGAAAACGTTTACGACACAAGGTCTGCCTGTAGTAACGACGCAGGAAGTTACAGGGATTACCAAAACGACAGCGATATGCGGAGGAGAGGTTACGTATGACGGAGGAACTGAAGTAACGGCGAGGGGAGTATGTTGGAGCAGGAGCGAAAATCCAACGATAACGGATTGCCATACTACAGACGGAAGCGGAACGGGGAGTTATATGAGTAACATGACAGGACTTAGTGCAGGAACCGTATATTATGTAAGGGCGTATGCGACAAATGAAGTAGGAACGGTATATGGAGAAGAGAAAACGTTTACGACACAAGGTCTGCCTGTAGTAACGACGCGGGAAGTTACAGGGATTACCGAAACGACAGCGATATGCGGAGGGATTGTAACAGATGACGGAGGTGCTGAAGTAACGGCGAGAGGAGTATGTTGGAGCACGAGCGAAAATCCAACGATAGCGGGTTCCCATACGACGGACGGAAGCGGAACGGGGAGTTATACAAGTAACATGACAGGACTTAGTGCAGGAACCACGTATTATGTAAGGGCGTATGCGACAAACAGCGAAGGGACGTCGTATGGCAGCCGGAAGAGTCTCACCACCAATGGTCAAATAAATGGACATGATTTTGTGGATTTAGGCTTGCCGAGCGGATTGAAATGGGCAACATGCAATGTAGGGGCATGGTCGCCGTTTGAATATGGTTATTATTACGCATGGGGAGAAGTTAAACCTAAGGGAAGTTACACTCAACAAAATTGTGTAACATTGGGACAGGTAATAGGAGACATAAGTGGGAATCCTCAATACGATGCAGTGAGAGCCAACTGGGGCAGTACGTGGAGAATGCCGACAATAGCGGAGTTTAGAGAATTAATAAACAACTGCACATGGACATGGACGAGTGAAGGAGGAAATAATGGTTATAGGGTAACCGGAGCAAACGGGAACAGTATTTTTCTTCCTGCTGCGGGTTACCGTTACGGGACGTCGCTTTTCAACGCAGGTTCGAGCGGGGACTATTGGAGTTCTACGCCGGACGAGAGCTTTACTCAGCATGCGTACTACCTTTACTTCTACAGTGACAATCACGACACATATTGGTACTACCGCTACTACGGTTATTCCGTGCGCCCTGTTTCAGAATAGAAGCGTAGCGTGTTGTATTTATTTGGTTCATTTGATTTATTTATCGTGCGGCTTTCAGATGCCGCACGATACAGATATCGCCTTTCGGCGGTCGAAAAATTTTTTCAAAAATAGCTACATCAAAGAAATGGTAAAAACTTTTACCGTACGATATTAAGAAATTGAAGTAACTGCAAAAATTAAATTTATGATTTTCACAGTTACTTCATAATGATAATATAAAAATTGTCAATATCTCATTTTAATAAAAATCTGTCGCCTGTGTCTTCAATGACTTTCTTTTTCCAGGAGTCGGGATAACCGTTTTGTTTCGGTGAGACCGGATAACCCCACGGGTTGCGGATGAAATTGCCGTCCTGTTCTTGTTTTATATTGCTGTCCAAATACTTCACCAACAGGAAATTATCCAGTTCTTTCCATCGTTCGACAGTGTTTTTTCCGGCATTGCATGAATATTCCGTAAGTAAAACTCTCGCTTCTTCGGGATTTATATCATAAAGTCTTAAAGCCTCTTTATCTATGGTTTCAACTTCTTTTTGATATGTGTTTTCCAACTCGTTCTGCACTTTAATGATATCATCGATTACACGGTTGTAGAAGAGGTATTTGAAATGAGCGAGACGGTTGAAGACCCAAAAAGCGGCATTGTCGGAGTAAGTAAGCATGTCGCCATTGCCTTGTCGGAACTCTACCGGAACTTCGTCTATGGAGCAATAAAATGGTGTGTAAACTGTTGAGTTGGTATCATCGACACCAAACCAGATGATGCCACCTATCTCATCGGGCAACCAATTACGTGACTGTGCTATAAAGGAGAATCCTGTCTGTTGTGTGACAGTGGTACGCTCATGAAAGTATTGTTTCCCTTCGTATTCCCAATACAATGGAGTCCAACGGTAGGGTGAGCCGAATGGGTCTCCGCCAATATCCTGCGATTTGTCGTATTCCGTGCCTTGAAAATAATTGCGCATGAAACTCATCATGTCACTCAATGATATTTTACGGTTAGGTTTGACATACAAAGGCAGACGTTCAGCTGTGAGGTCTTTACCTGTGACGTAATCCAAATATTGGTCCATGTCGTCGTTAATCTCGTTGAACATAGCCCACACTCTCATATCGCATATACGTGCAGCGGAGAAATCGACAGGAGCAAAGGCGGCACTGAAATCGAAGGCTTGGTCTTTGCCTGTAAAATAGCCCTTACGACGGGCGAAGTCAATAATGTCGTGCTTGTAAATCACTTCTACATCATCGTTATAAAGTCTTTTCCAGTCCTTGTCGGTGATGGATTTCTTACCGTCACGCAAAGGGAAAGTCGTTATTCGCGCCGCATTGGCATGCCCGGAGACGTAACCGTCAGGGATACGGATGGCTACCCATACGGCACCTCTGTCGGCATTGACGGTATCACCAGTCTTTTTGTCATATACAGGAGTATATCCTTTGCCTGTTATCTCCATATACCATACCTCGTTGGCATCAGAAATGGAGAATGTCTCTCCGTCGCTGCCATAACCGTACTCTTCCACCAAGTCGGCCATTATCTTTATCGCTTCGCGTGCCGAGGTGCTGCGTTCCAAGGCTAAAAACATAAGACTGCCGTAATCGATAATCCCTGTAGGGTCGATGAGTTCAGTCCTGCCTCCGAAGGTGGTCTCTCCCAAAGCTACTTGATGTTCATTGATATATCCTATTACTTTATATGTATGTCCCGGTTGTGGCACTTCACCTCTCGGCTGATTGGTACTTCTGTCGTAAATCACTCTCATGCTGCCTTCCTGCCAGTCGGCTGCCGGGGTGAAATATAACTCTCCATATCTTATATGCGAATCGGCTGCGTATGTGATGAAATTGGACCCATCGACCGACGCTCCTCTCGTGACGAGAAAATTGGTACATGCCTTGCCTACTGTACTTGCAATCAACAGTATAAATGATAATGTGACAACTTTTTTCATTGGTAATGTTTTGATTATAATTAATATTTGTTGTTCGATGTAGTTGAATTTGTTTTGCAAAGTTAATCAAAATAAGGAATAATAATTCAAATTGACAGTATCTTGTTTTAAAATGGCGAACAATATCTTAAAAAATAGTATTTTTGTAAAAAAATAATATGAAAAAGACATCTGTACCATTGGCGGAAAGGTTGCGTCCTACATCACTCGACGACTATATAGGACAACGTCATCTTGTGGGCGATGGAGCTGTGTTGAGACGTGTCATCGAAAGCGGACGAGTACCGTCCATGATATTCTGGGGACCTCCCGGGGTGGGTAAAACTACTTTGGCATATATTATTTCCAAACAGGTGAAACGTCAGTTTTATGTCTTGAGTGCCGTGACAAGCGGAGTGAAAGATGTTAGAGATGTCTTTGCAAAAGCTCGTATGGCTCCGGATACTCCGGTGCTTTTTATCGATGAGATACATCGTTTCAGTAAATCACAACAGGACTCACTGCTCGGTGCTGTGGAGAAAGGGCTTGTAATATTAATAGGTGCTACGACAGAGAATCCGAGTTTTGAGGTCATTTCACCCCTTCTTTCACGCTGTCAGGTGTTCATTTTGAAGTCTTTGGAGAAAGAAGACCTTGAACAGCTTTTGTCTAAGGCAATAGAGACTTTGGAACAGGATTATGAAAGAAAGATAATACTCGAAGAAAGTGAGGCTCTGATGCACATTAGCGGAGGCGATGCCCGTAAACTGCTGAATGCCGTCGAATTGGTGGTTTCCATGATTTACGAGTCAGACCCTGATGTGGAAGCTGTAGTGATAAATAATGAAGTTACAAACCGTTATGTCCAAAACAATCTGCTGAAATATGACAGGTTGGGGGAGATGCATTATGACATAATATCTGCCTTTATCAAATCCATACGGGGAAGCGACCCTAATGCAGCAGTGTATTATCTCGCCCGTATGATAGATGCGGGCGAAGATCCTTTGTTTATTGCAAGACGTATGCTTATTCTGTCTTCGGAAGATATCGGCAATGCCAATCCCAATGCTTTGCTGCTTGCCAACGCCTGCTTCGACGCAGTCAATAAGATAGGCTTCCCGGAAAGCAGGATAATACTCTCACAGACCGCCATTTATCTTGCATCCTCCTTGAAAAGCAATGCTTCGTATCTTGCTATTGATAATGCACAGGAGATGGTGCGTAAGACAGGTGATTTGAGCGTGCCATTACACCTCCGCAATGCTCCAACGAAACTTATGAAAGATATCGGCTATAGTGACGGATATAAATATGCTCACGATTATGCCGGCAATTTCGTGGAACAGGAGTTCCTGCCCAAGGAAATAGCAGGCACCAAGTTTTATGAGCCTCAGAATAATCCTAAAGAAAATGAGTTGCGTAATATCCTGAGATACAGATGGAAGTCCAAATATAATTATTGAATGCTGTTCTTGAATCTTTTACATTGATTTAATTAAGTTCGGGCATAATCCAAAATTTGTTCCCTAAAAATATGTCTGGATTTTAAAATTTTTTGGTAATCGATAAACAGGTGTAAGACCTTTCTGATGCATTTACGCTCCCTTTTTCATAATATTTGTCATTTCATTGGTACTCTTAAAGGCATAAATTATTTGGTTAATTGCGTTCAGCCACGCATTATGCCCTTTCTACAATATGTTGATAATATGATATTGGTGTCTAAAGTGATTATCTTTTATATATATTCCAAATAACGATTTTTTATCGGACAGCGTGGTGTTTGTAAAGTTTGTTGTTTTCGACCACGCGAATATACAAGTTTTAAAGCATTGAAAAAATCGGTGATCAGTCTGTAACTATCTTAATAATACAAGCTAATGTTATAAGAATGATAGCGATAGAGTTGATTGTTATCCCGAGTGTTCTACTGCGAGAATCATTCTCCTTATTGGCACGAATGAGGTTTGTTGTTGCTATGCATAATAATAATAAATTGATGATATAAAAACTAATCATACTAAAAATGGTTTTTAAGTTGAATTAGATGACAAAAATACGGAAAATGTTATATATGCTGAAAGTTTTAACCGTTGAAACAAAAACTAATCACAATGTTCGATAAAAACAGTTTCAAGAGATTCGAAATGAGTTGTCGTCTGTTTTCGACAATTATTTGTCATTGAACTTCATATTTTTATTATCGACATTTTGAGGATAGTCATATTTGATGTTTTTGATACGTGTTTTATGTTTTTGTTTTTAATGTATGTCGTTTGACATGGATTTATATAAAATATGGTGAGAATTTTAATAATTCAATACTTTGATTTTGATAAAAATATCTTTAAAAATGTTTTAGAAATTAAGAAAAATCTTCATAATTTTGTGGCGCGGTGTTAAAAATCATTAGTGTATGGAACTCCCTGATACGTATTCTTTGGAAGAGAAAACAGAATTGAAGAAAAGGTTTGATGAGATTATAAACCTTTGGCATACAAGAAAAAATTCTCAGGATGTGGAGATGGTTACAAAGGCATTTTATCTTGCTGCTGATGCTCATAAAGACGCCCGTCGCAGGTCCGGAGAACCTTATATGTATCATCCTCTCGCTGTCGCCAAAATTATAGCAGGCGACATGAGTATGGGACGTACATCGATAATTTGTGCATTGTTGCATGATGTTGTGGAAGATACAAATTATACACTCGATGATATTAGAGAACTTTTTGGCGATAAAGTGGCAGAGATTATTGACGGTGTCACCAAGTTGGAGATGAAAGACTTTAACAGTGATGTGGAAAGTATTCAGGCTGAGAACTTTAGAAAGATTGTCATTTCCATGTCGGATGAGATACGTGTCATACTGGTGAAAATAGCCGACCGTCTGCACAATATGAGAACTCTTGATTCCATGCCTCATTATAAACAGTTGAAAATAGCATCGGAAACTATAAGTATTTATGCTCCTTTGGCATACAGATTAGGTCTTTATGCCATAAAGTCTGAACTTGAAGACCTTTCACTTAAATATATCAATCCTCAGGTTTTCGAATCGGTGAGTAAACAGATGAGTGCAAGAAGAGAGGATAAGATTAAGGAGTTGCAAGAGTTTGTGGAACCTGTGGAGAAAGACCTCCGTGATATGGGTATTAGTTTGAGAGTCAAGATTCTGGAACGACCTGTCAGTGCAGTTTGGGAACGTATGCAGAAGTACGGACAGTCACTCGACGATGTATATGATGTTTTTGTTGTCCGTCTGATATTAGATTGTCCCAAGGAGTTGGAGAAGATAAAATGTTGGGAGGCTTATGCTGTGTTTACCATGCATTATAGACCTAATAGTTCCAAACTTCGAGACTGGGTTTCATTTCCTAAAACTAATGGCTATGAATCTATTCACGGTGTGTTTATGAATCATCAAGGTAACTGGGTCGAGGTGCAATTGCGTACGGAAAGAATGGAAGACATTGCGGAACACGGTTTTTCGGCGTATTGGAAATATAACAATACCGACAATTTCAACGACGAGAGTGGTTTTGAACTCTGGCTCGGAAAAGTGCGCGAAATGGTGGCTTCAGGTTCCGACTCGGCAATAGAGTTCTTTAACAATTTTAAATTAGACCTCTTTAAAGATGAAATATCGGTGTTTACCCCGCAAGGTGACATCATTACCATGCCAAAGGACTCTACTGTCCTCGATTTTGCCTATACTATTCACAGCGAACTCGGTAACCATTGTATCGGCGCCAATGTCAACAAAAATCTTGTCTCTTTGGAATATGTCCTTAAAATGGGCGACCAGGTGGAGGTTATCACTTCCGCATACCAGTATCCACGTGAAGAGTGGTTCGGATTTCTCGTTACCTCAGTCGCAAAATCACGTCTGAAAGCCGGTATCAAAGATTACAGGAAAAGTTTTAAAGAGACAGGTAAAAAAATAATGTCCGATATCTTTGCCAAACTGAAAATAGAGTTTAGCAAACACAACAGAAACCTGATGGTGGAAAGAAAACATCTTCCGGGCAGAATAGACTTGTATTATTATTTTGCAATAAAGAAGTTTACACAACGTGATGTTGAGGATGTCTTCTGTGTGAAAGACGGTATTCTTACAGGTATTACAAAATATTTTACATTTAAATGGAGTCCAAAAAATGAAAATCAAGAACAGTTGCCTAAGGAAATATTGGAAAATAATGTTGACTATATTATCTCAACATGTTGCAATCCTATACCCGGCGACGACGTAGTGGCTATCAGATTTCCTAATGAACCTTTAAGAGTGCATCGTTCGGATTGCCCTGTAGCCATAGAACTTATGGCAAAACATGGCAAGAATATTTTGAAAGCGAAGATGAAATTGGAAGAGAACTATAGATTTATTGCTACTTTGCGAATCATAGGAGTGGATAAGATGGGCTTGTGTACCAAGATATTGCAGATTATAACAGATAAGAAAAAACTCAATATGCACAGTTTCGAAATGCATTCCGAAGGAGGTCTTGCCAAAGCTACAGTGAGTCTTTTCGTGGATAATGTGAAAAGTCTTGACGACCTTGTTAAAGATCTGAAGTCTATAGAACTCGTAAAGAAAGTCGAAAGAGTAAAATAGACTTTTTCTTGAAAAATGTGATGCGTTTTTTATTTGTTATAAAAAATTTTATAACTTTGACAAGTTGAAAATTATGTTTGCCAAGAAAGCAAAGTGGCTATGAATGAGTTGAATGATGATGATATTCCTGCTAAAGTGAAGGTTATATTTACAGAATATCTCAAGAAGCATAACCTTAGAAAGACTCCGGAACGCTATGTGATTCTGGATACTGTTTATTCCATAGACGGACATTTCGATGTTGAAACACTGTACAACAAGGTCAACGGCTTTAAGTATAGGATATGTCGTGCCACATTGTATAATACTATAGAGTTGCTTTTAGACTGCAACTTGATAATAGAACATACATTCGGCAAACGTAAGTCTCAGTATGAACATTCTTACAAATGTAAACAACATGGTCATTTTGTGGATTTGGATTCCGGAGAGGTGACAGAGTATTCAGACTCGCGTATCCAACAGATACAAAAGTCGGTGGAAGAGGCACTCGGTGTGGAAATCTCTTATCATTCATTGACATTTTACGGTTATAAAAAAAGAAATAATATATAAATTAAATTGATAGTTATGGCAAAGTTGGATCTGCTCCTCGGGCTTCAATGGGGCGACGAAGGCAAAGGTAAAGTCGTTGATGTGTTGACACCTAATTATGATATCGTTGCTCGTTTTCAAGGCGGCCCTAATGCCGGTCATACCATAGAATTCGATGGTAAAAAATTTGTTCTTCATACCATACCTTCCGGCGTGTTTAACAAAGGTTGTACTAATATTATAGGCAATGGCGTGATAATAGATGCCAAAATATTGAAAGATGAGATAGATGACCTCCAAAATGCCGGCGTGAACGTTAAGGCTAACTTAATGATATCTGACAAGGCCCATCTGATATTCCCTTCTCATCGCGCCTTGGATGCCGCCAATGAAAATGCTCTCGGCAAATTGAAAATAGGTTCTACCCTCAAAGGTATAGGTCCTACTTATACTGACAAAACCGCTCGCCGTGGAGTCCGTGTAGGCGATATTCTGTCTCCTGACTTCTTGAGTCGGTACAATAAGTTGAAAGAAACTCATCTTGCCATGATTCGTAACCTCAATTTAGACATAGACACTCTTAAACTCGATAATATGTCGTTCGAGGAATATGAAAAGACGTGGTTCGATGCTGTCGATTTTCTTAAACAGTTCAGATTTATCGAGAGCGAATATTATATCAATGATGCTCTCGACAAAGGCAAGAGAGTACTTGCTGAAGGAGCACAAGGCTCTATGCTCGATGTGGATTTCGGGAGTTATCCTTATGTCACCTCGTCTTCAGTAGTTGCTGCCGGTGCTTGCATAGGTCTCGGCGTCGCTCCTGTAAGGGTCGGTAAAGTATATGGTATCTTTAAGGCTTATTGCACTCGTGTTGGCATGGGACCTTTCCATACTGAATTGTTCGATGAGGTGGGAGAGACGCTGCGTGCCAAAGGGCATGAGTTCGGCGCTACTACAGGCCGCCCGCGTCGTACCGGCTGGCTCGACTTGCCGGCTCTTAAATATGCCTGCATCATCAATGGCGTTACCAATCTCATGATGATGAAATCCGACGTGATGAATGATTTTGAAGAGATAAAGGTGGCTACAGCATACGAATACGACGGCAAAGTGATAGATTATCTGCCTTATGAGGCTGCCAAAATAAATCTTAAACCTGTTTATACTACCCTCAAAGGCTGGAATTGTAACATTACTGATATTATTCCCAATGAACTTGAACAATATATCGGGTTTATAGAGAATTATCTCGGTGTGCCGGTTTCTTTCGTCTCTTATGGTCCGGATAGAACGGAAAATATTGTCAGAGACCCGGAATTATTGAAATGATTAATTTTTGTTCATGATATGACTGACTTGCTCAGCCTTTCGAAAGTTGACAGTAATTTGTTACGGCTTGATATAATGCTGATTCTGAGACTTTATAACAGGCAAAACTTATAGTCAACTTTTTTATGTTAATGATAATCAATATTATATACGTTATGAGAAAATTGTCAATTCTGCTTTTCAGCTTGTTGTTTGTGGTGTCGTGCGACACTGAAGAACATTTTATCTCTGATGAGAAACAACGTGCCGATGTACATGATGACTTTATTAAAAAAATGAATGATTTGCCTGAAGGTGACTTGTTCTCTGTTTTCTCGCAAGACCTCAGCACTAAACAGCGTGAGGCATTGGAATTTTTGTATGCCTATATGCCTATAGGTGACATTACTGATTATTCAGGCGATTATTACAAGAGAAATGTCGATGCTGCTTTCATGGCGCGAGAGACAATGCCATGGGGTAAAAATGTGCCTGAACGTGAGTTTAATCATTTTGTGCTTCCTGTGCGTGTAAATAATGAAAACCTTGATGATGCCCGGTTTGTATTTTATGAGGAACTGAAAGACAGGGTAAAGGATATGTCTATGTACGATGCTGTTCTCGAAGTCAACCACTGGTGTCATGAAAAAGCTAACTACAAAGGGTCTGATATAAGGACAAGTTCGCCTTTGGCGACGGTGAAGACCTCATGGGGACGTTGCGGTGAAGAGTCAACTTTTCTCGTCGCTGCCTTACGTTCCGTTTGTATCCCGGCCCGTCAGGTCTATACCCCGCGTTGGGCTCATTGTGACGACAATCATGCCTGGGTGGAGGCTTATGTCGATGGTACTTGGTATTTCCTTGGAGCCTGCGAACCGGAACCGGTACTCAACCTCGGCTGGTTCAACGCCCCTTCTTCTCGCTGTCTGTTGCTTCATACTCGCGTGTTCGGACGTTACTTCGGGCCGGAAGAGGTGATAGAACATACTGCTAATCATACTGAGATAAATGTGGTGGACAATTATGCGGATACCGGCAAACTGACGGTAAAAGTATTGTCTCATGATGGCAAGCCTTTGCAAAATGTACCTGTCAATTTTAAGATTTATAACTATGCCGAGTTTAATACTGTGGCAACTAAACTTACTGACAATAACGGATTGTCATGGCTGACTGCCGGTAAAGGCGACATGATGGTTTATGCCGCTTCTGACGGAAAATTCGATTTCGAGGTCGTCTCTATAGGGGATGCAGATACCGTTACTCTTGTACTCGATAAACAGGAAGGTTCAGAGTTTTTATGTGAATTTGATATTGTCCCTCCTGTGGAGAAAGCTCGTATTCCGGAGGTGTCGAAGGCTATGCGCGATGAGAATGACAGACGCTTTAGATATGAGGACTCTATACGTAATGCTTATATTGCTACTTTCGAAGAGGGTCGTAAAAATGTTTATGATCCTGACCTCGACGATGATGAGTCGCTTATTAATGGCATAATGGAGAAATCATGGGGTAACTATCAGACTATTAAGGATTTTCTTGACTATGCTACGAAGAAGGACATGCGCGGCAAAGCTGTTTCTATTTTATCTAATATTTCTGATAAGGATTTGAGAGATGTGACAATGGACGTGTTGGTGGATAATCTTGACAATACTGTCGTTGTGGATACACCTTTGTATGAGGCTTATATCCTGAATCCTCGTGTGTCTGACGAAATGATACGTCCTTATAAGAAAATTCTTGCCGATGAGTTTGCCTCTGTGGCAGTGTCGTTCAAAGACAATCCACAGAACCTCGTGGCTTGGGTGAGAGATAATATTGAGATACGTAATGACTTGAATGTTAGAAATATACCTATTTATCCTACCGGTGTGATGAGAGCTTTGACAGCTGATTCACATTCCCGTGACATCTTTTTCGTCGCAGTGGCTCGCTCACTTGGAATACCTGCCCGCATTGACAAGGTTACCGGTAAGGTCCAATATTATGACAATGATAATTGGATCGATGTGGATTTTGATAATGTGGCTACCGTGACTAATACTGAGAAAGGTACTTTGGTGGCTTCCTATATTACTAATGGTCTTGTCGATGACCCTCGTTATTACACACATTTCACCATAAAGAAATTTAATGGCAATACATTTGATCTTTTGTCTTATGATGCCAAAGACCCGGGTATGGACGTCGGTGCCTTATATTCCGATATCTTGAAAAATGGTCTTGTCCTCGACCCGGGCTATTATGTCCTGACAACAGGCACTCGTCTTTTCGATGGCTCGGTACTTTGTAAAATGTCTTCTTTTACAATTACTTCAGGAAAAAAGACTTTGATAGACTTGGAAATGCGTAAACCTTCCGAGAATTTAAAAGTATTGGGAAAGTTTGATGCTGACAGTAAGGTGAAACTTCTTGATAAAGAAAGTATTGTTACGCTTGCTGACTTGTGTGGCAAGGGATATTATGTGATTGGTTTGCTCGATGGAGGCAGCGAGCCTACAACTCATGCCATGCATGATATCGGTGTCTTGAAAGAAGATTTTGAAGAATGGGGAGGCATAATGGTGTTTGTCTTTTCCGATAAAAAATATTATGACAGTTTTATATTGAAAGACTTTAAAGACCTTCCTGTAAATGTGGTTTATGCTTTTGACGAAAATAATCTGTTTGAAAAAGCAGTGTCCAATATGAAATTGAATGACAAGGATTTACCTGTGTTCATGATAGCGAATGCCGATGATGAGGTGATATTTGTATCCCAAGGTTATACTATTGGTCTCGGTGAACAGCTTGTGAAGACTATTGGAATGACTGGAAAATAATTGTATGTCACAAATGTTGTTGTATTGATATCGTTTTCTTAAAAACTGCCTAAACTTGTTAGATGGCCTCTAATATGTTGATGGAATGACATTTGTGTCTTCAGTAATTATCTCATATTCGGATATGTTAATAATGATTTTTATTGGACAAATAAAAATGTATATATTTGCCCGGCAAAATTAATCAGCAGTATATGAAATGGCAATACATATACTGCTGAATAGTCTTATTGTCAAGATGTTAAATTGTTTTATCTGACAATTTAATGTTTTTTGTTGGTTGAGTTTTTTTGTCTGTTTCTTTATTCGGGATTATTTTTTCGTGTAATGATTGTGTTATCTGGAAGAAGTTGGGAATGTAAAGAATGCCCAGGACAGTATTTGCAAGCATTCCGAATACAACGGCTGTACCGAGAGCTATACGGGAATTTGCTCCGGCACCTGTGGCGAAGATAAGAGGTATAATGCCTATTATGAACGTCAATGATGTCATGAGTATGGGACGTAGCCTTATGCGTCCGGCTTCTATTGCCGCATCTCTTATACTCATGCCTTTGGCACGAAAATCTACTGCATATTCCACTATCAGTATGGCGTTCTTTGCAGACAAGGCTATCAATAGAATTATACCTATTTGTGTATAGATGCTTATGGGAAGGTTCATTATGAAACAACCTATAACAGTACCTAACAATGCCAAAGGAATACCCAGAATGACTGCAAAAGGATTTGTCCAACTTTCATACATGGCAGCGAGAACAAGGATGACTAAAATTACAGCTAAGGTGAAAATCAATACTATTGTATTTCCGGATTGCTCTTGTTGATAGGCTATGGATGTCCATTCGTGACCGAAAGTGTTGTTGAACAGACGTTCTGTCAGTTGTTCCATGGCACTCATGCCTTCTTTGGTACTATATCCCGGTGTAGTGATGGCAGTGATTCCTGCAGCAGTGTATAAATTGTATCTGTTAATTTGTGACTGTCCCATTTTTTCTTCTATAGAGGAAAATGATGAGAACGGTACCATCTCGCCTTGACTGTTGGTGACACTCAGTCGCAAGACATCGTTGATGATACTGCGGTTCTCTGCATTTGCCATCAAGATGACTTGATAAATATTGTTGAATTTAATGAAGTCGTTGACATACCTTGACCCCATGAAAGAAGATAAGGTGCTGAAAACGTCGTTGAGTTGAATCCCCATCATGGCTATCTTGTTGCGGTCCATGTTTAGCAAGTATTGTGGACTGTTGCCTTGAAACTGCGATTGCAATAACATCAAAGCAGGTTCTTGATGATAATTTGTCATAATGCTGTTGACGGCATTTTGCAGTTCTGTGGTGCCTAAGTTGTTACGGTCTTCTATCATGAAAGTGAGACCGCCTGACTGTCCTAATCCCGGTATTGCCGGAGGGTCTATGGCAAAAACGGTGGCTTCCTGAATGTCAAGTGCCGCTTGCCTGTTCAGTCTGTCGATGATTGCGGAAGCTGTCTCATCCTTGCCTTTGCGGTCTTTCCAGTTCTTCAACATGACAAATATGGTGGCTCCGTTTGACAAATTGCCGCTCTGCAACATGGAATAACCGTTGATTACAATATAAGTCTTTACTTCCGGATAAGTGTCAAGGTATCCGGTGATTTTTGCCGTAGTCTCCTGTGTGCGTTCCAAACTCGCTGCATTGGGCAGTTGGACTCCTACTATGAAATATCCGAGGTCTTCCGACGGAATGAATTCCGATGGCCATTTGGCAAAGGTAAATAATGTTATTCCGGAAATAAGAAGAAATGAACTCATTACGAGTACAGGTTTCCTGAGAAACCGTCCTACCAGGCCTGCATAACGCGTTACCAATTTGTCGTAAGACTTGTTGAACCATCTGAAAAAGAAAAATTTTGGCGTTGAACTGACAGGTTTCAATATTATGGCACACATGGCAGGAGTGAATACAATCGAAGTAAATCCGCTGAGTACAGTGGATGCCGCTATTGTCAGGGCAAATTGTTTGTATAACTGCCCCGTGACACCTCCTATGAATGCTGTCGGAATAAAAACGGCAAGCAGTACAAGGACTATGCTGATGATGGGACTTTGGATCTCTTTCATCGCTATGGTGACGGCTTCTTTTTTGGAATATTTTCCCGTATTCAACAGTCGTGAGACATTCTCCACAACGACTATGGCATCATCGACAACTATCGCAATGGCAAGTACTAATCCGAACAATGTCAATAGGTTGATGGAAAATCCGAATAGCTTCATTATGGCAAAGGTGCCAATAAGTGAGATGGGTATCGTCATAGTCGGTATTATCACGGCACGGAAATTTTGAAGGAAAATGAACATTACCAGAACAACGAGTAATGTTGTCTCTATCAATGTTTTCAATACCTCTTCTATTGAGGCGCCGACATAGTCTGTAGTATTCATTACAGTTTGGAAACTGACGCCTTCAGGAAGAGAAGCCTGCATTTTTTCAACACTTTTATTTACTTCTTTAGCCACCTGCAAAGCATTGGATTCAGGCAGTTGGTTTATTGCAATGGCGGCTATCTGTATATTTTTCTCTGTCGTTACTACGGAATATGTCTTGGCACCTAATTCTATGGTGGCTATATCTTTGAGACGCAGATATTTGCCGTTGTCCAATGTCTTTATGACAATATTGCCGAACTCTTCAGTATCGGTTAGTCTGCCTTTGACATTGATGGTATATTGAAAAGGAGTATTGCCCGATGTAGGCGGTGCTCCTGTAGCACCGGCAGACACTTCTATGTTTTGTGCCTGTATCATGCTGTAAACTTCCGACGGTGTTATGTTGCGTATCCTCATCAATTCAGGGTCAAGCCATACACGCATGGCGTATTCGGCAGCTCCGAAAATTTGTACGTTGCCAACACCTGGCAATTTAGATAATTCGTTGACAATATTTATGTTAGCATAATTAGACAGATATAAACCGTCGTACTCGGGCTTCTCGCTTGTCAATGATAACAACATCAACATGTTAGTACTTTGTTCTTTAACCGAGACACCTTGTTGTTGTACTACGGAAGGCAGACCTGAAAGTGCAATGTTGACCCTGTTTTGTACCAATATGGCGGCTTGACTGATATCTGTCCCTAATTCAAAAGTGACAGTCAAAGTGTATTGTCCGTTGCTTGATGAAGTGGAGTTCATGTACATCATGCCTTCAACACCATTTACTTGTTGTTCTATGGGGACACCTACGGTTTGAGCTACTGTTTCCGCACTTGCACCAGGATAAATGGCAGATACCATAACTGTAGGTGGTGTGATGTCGGGATATTGCGCTATCGGTAATGTCCTTAGTGTCACAAGTCCTGATATTACAAGAACTATTGCAATAACAGAAGCAAAAATGGGTCTTTCTATGAAAAATTTGGAAATCATGGCATTTTCATTTTATCGGTTCTATTTTAATGCCGTTTCTTACTTTTAACAGGGCTTTAGTGACATAGCGTTCTCCTTTGCTAAGACCAGAAGTGACCTGTATTAAACTGTCGTTTATAATCTGTCCTACTTCTATATGTCTGTATTCTACTGTGTTATCATCGTTGACGACATAAATGTAACGTCCGAGTTGGTCGGTACCGGTAGAAGCATCATTGATAAGTATGGCATTTTTTTCTTCGCTGTAAGGCAACTCTATTGTACAGTACATGCCGCTTCTCAGTCCCCAATTGTTGTCTTTTATCACGGCACGGAGGTTCAGCGTACCTGTCGTTAATGTCACGTTGGGCGACAAATAATCGACAGAAGCTCTTATAGTCGGCATTAGTTCGTTCATCATGCGAATGTTGACGCTGTCACCTAAAAGGCTCTTCCCATTGTGCATCCTGTTTGATACTGCCATGTTGAGATATTGATTGTCTTCTATGTTGAAATATATATATATTGGATTGTTATTATATAAGGTGGCAAGTTTTACAGGTTGTACTGAACCGGACACATAATTACCGACATCTATGTTGTTGACGGATACATAACCTGATACAGGAGCTTTTATGTAACAATATTCTAAGTTTTTTTCTGCTGTTTGCAGTGCAGCTTTCGCATTTGTCACTGCAGCTTCTGAGGTGCATACTTTGGTATTTGCTTGTATTAGTTCTATCTGACTGATGGCATCGCTTTGAGAGGCTTCGAGCATTCTTTCATAGTTGTTTTTTGCATATTCCAAAGTTGCTGTCGCTGAGTTCAACTCTGCTTCTGCCTGTTGTACCGCATTGAGATATAACTCCGGTTCTATTACGAAAAGAACATCACCTTTGTTAACCATCTGTCCGGGTTTGTAATTCTGCTTGATAAGATATCCGTTAACTCTTGCTACTATGTCTATTGTACTGTTGGACTGCAGATATCCGGGATATTCTTTTGTCAACACTATATCTTTGACAAGTGGCGTCGCTACAGATATTTTTGGTGGAGACGATGCCATGGTAGCTGACGTTTTTTTTTCTTTGCATGATAATAATAATGTGATGCAAATGACTGTTGTTACTACAACAGAATAGAGATATTCTAAAAAAGTTTTCATCGTTTGATATATTAATTTTTACCAACCGCCTCCAAGTGCTTGATAGAGACGGACTAATGAAATTAAAGCTGAATTTTGTGCTGAAATGAGATTGTTCTGATATGACAATAACGACCTTTGTGCATCAAGGACATTTGTAAAAGTTCCAAGTCCCTGCTTGTATATATCGACAGACAAGTTTAATGTCTTTATTCCTTCATTGACTACATGTTGATATTCTTGTATGGCTTGTATTGCATTGGCATAAATGTTCATGATGCTTTCTACTTCCTGTACGGCATTTAGTATAGTTTCATTATATTCTTCAATACTTTCTGTTAAAGTCATTTTAGCTTTTCTTGTGGCATTACGTACCTGAAAACCGGAAAATATGTTCCATGTCAGAGTAGGGGTAAACTGATAAGTCATACTGTTGGCGTCTGCGAGATTTTCAATATTATGAGATAATAATCCAAAACTACCTGATAGATAGAGTTTTGGATAATAATCTGCTTTTGTGGCACCTAAAGCGGCACTGTTGGCTTCAATGGCAAGTTCTGCCTGTCGTACATCCATCCTCCTTCTTATGCTGTTTGCCGGTATCCCTGCATCTATTATCCTCACTACATTGGGCAATGGTCGGTGATTTTCCAACATAGGTGCTATGTCTGACGGATATACACCTATTAATAATGCGATGTTGTTGATATATCTCGTGATATATGATTGTATTTCAGGTAATGCGGCTGTACTGCTGTAATATACTGATTTGGCTTGTGATACATCCAATTGAGACCCTAATCCGGTATTGTATCTTGCCAAGGTGATATTCAAAATGGCTTTTGAGGAGGCTATGGTTTCTTTCAAAAGATCATACTGCTGCTGATAACTCCTTAAATTGAAATATGCCATCCCCACTTCTGCACATATATTCAATATGGTGTTGTAATAATTTGCTTCGACAGACATATATTCTTTCTTCATTGCCTTGACATTGTTCCTTACAGAGCCGAAAATATCAATTGCCCATTTGCTGCTCATCGAGACTTGCATGTAGTCCGTATAACGGTTGGGATTTTCAATGGTGTTGTCATACATGTTGAGGCTGCTGCCGCTATTATAATATCCCATATCTAACGATATGTTGGGAAAATATTCGTTCTCGGATTCCTTGTAATTGTAATATGCTTTGTTAAGACTTGCTTCCGCAGATTTTAAACTGTAATTGTTGCTTATGGCTATTCTTATCAGAGAATCCAAAAGCATGTCATCGAAACTTGTCCACCAATTAGTGTCAATTTTATATTCTATATTAAATAAGGTGTCGTTACTCCATTGAGCCGGTAGTTCCCGGTCAAGATAGTTCATGTTCTGTGTCAAACTTGATAATGGGATTATTAACATGATAATAACTGAATATACGGAGTATTTCTTTGTCATGATATGGCTGTTGTTCTTTTCAGTTATCTAACAATGACGATTCTGATTTGTTTGTAAAACATAATATTTATTGTTATGATTGCAATTTATTTACAATTACAAGATTTTTTTACTATGCAGTGGTTATGGATTCGTAATAATATTAAATAATGACGATATAGTTTGATGTTTTAAGGGAAATGATTATCTTTGCAGGAAAATATGGAAATATGAATAACATAAAAATATTTTTTGTTTTGACAATTTTGTTGCAGTTATTTGTTACGACAGTTGCACAGGAACGTGAAGATTTACAATTTGAAAATAGAGGTTTTGAAGATTGGGTAAATGAAGGTACAAATAAGGTGGAGCCGGTTCAATGGCATTCATTTAAGACAGCTACCGGTGCATTCAGCGGACTTATGGCACAACAGATAGAGCCTTCTTTTATTGTAAGACCGGGTAGTAAAGGTACCCGCAGTGTCAGAATTTATCCACGCAATGTAGTAGGTATTACCGCTAATGGTAATTTTACCAACGGAAGAATTAATGCCGGTAGCATGACACCTTCAGGTTCAAGTAATTATAACTATACTCAACGTACCAACAATGATTTCAATACGCCTTTAAACACGGTGCCTGACTCGCTTACCGTATGGGCATGTTTCAGAGCTGTCGATGCTTCGTCTGAAGCAAGTATCTCCGCTGTAGTGCATGGCAATGCCGACTTCCAGTGTCTTGGCGACGGCAGTATGTCTCCTCCTGATATGTTGTGTGCCTACGCCGATATTAATATGACATCTACTTCTGCAGTCGGTTCTTCTGAATATAAATGGGTTCGTCTTTCAGTTCCTTTTACACGTTATCCGGAGATATGTTCCGACCCGCGTTATATCCTTGCTACTATTACTACTAATGCCATACCGGGTGCCGGCAATTCATCTGATGAACTTTTTATTGATGATATTTTGTTGATTTATAATCCGGAAGTAAAAGTCGGTAAGTTGAATGATCTTAATATCTTTAAACCTTCCGATGGCTCAGATGCCCGTTTCGATGTCCCTTTCGAACTTTATGGTACCATGTCGCCTGACAATCTTAATCTCGACCCTAATGAGGTTATTGCTCAGTTGTCTGATGCGGATGGCTCTTTCGATAACCCCTTGGAGATAGGAAGAGTAACTGCTGATATAAGCGGCATTATTCAGTGTCACGTCCCTGCTTCTGTAGAGAATGGCACAGGCTATAGAGTGAGGGTGGTGACAACAAATTATTATATGGTGTCAGAAGATAATGGTGATGATATTACTGTTAGAGAGCAAGATGAGAATGAATGTTTTATCGATGTGATGATGAATTTGCATGCTGCCGGTTTCATCAGTGGGACAGGCTGGTATCAGCGCGGTGAATCGGTAACTCTGCGGGCTGAGAATAACGAAGGTTTTTCTTTTATTCAATGGGAAGAAAACGATATTGTGTTGAGTAAAGAACCCGTATTGTCTTTTGTGGTGGATGGCAACCGAAGTTTGAAAGCTGTCTTTCAGTCTTCTTTTGGTATTGAAGAGACTTCATTGGTCGATTTGCAATTATATCCCAATCCTGTCAAGGATATGTTGTTTTTGAAATCAGGGTCTGAAATACGGAAGGTGGCTATTTATTCATCAACAGGCAGCAAGGTATATGAAAAAAACTTGAACGATAGAGAATTACATATAAGTGTTAATGACATGACAAGCGGTAAGTATATTCTTAAAATATACAATGCTCACGGTGTTATTTGTAGAAATGTTGTGGTGTTATAGATTAAGATATGAAGTCAGATAATTATCCTTTTTTGAAAAATTTGAAGAGTGGAAGATTTTTTCTTCTTGCCGGTCCTTGTGTCATTGAGGACGAGGTATCTCCTTATTATATAGCTGAAACATTGAAAAAGATAACAACAGCATTGGATATACCGTTTGTCTTTAAAGCATCATATCGTAAAGCCAATCGTTCTCGTTACGATTCATTTACAGGAATAGGTGACGAGAAAGCCTTGAATGTGCTTAGAGATATAAGTCGGGAATTTGATGTGCCCGTAGTTACCGATATTCATGCTGTAGAGGAGGCTCGCATGGCTGCTGATTTTGATGTCGATATCTTACAGATACCGGCATTTCTATGCCGTCAGACTGAATTGCTCGTTGCTGCGGCTACAACAGGTAAAGTTGTCAATATCAAAAAAGGACAGTTCCTTTCGGGTGCTTCAATGCGTTTTGCAGTCGAGAAGGTTCAACAATCAGGAAATGAATCTGTGATGCTCACGGAAAGAGGTAACTTCTTCGGCTACCGGGATCTCGTGGTAGATTATCGCAATATTTATGATATGAAAAAATGTGATGTCCCTGTAATTATGGATGTGACACATTCTTTGCAACAGCCAAATCAAACGGAAGGTGTCACTGGTGGTAAACCGGAATTGATAGGTCTTGTGTCTAAAGCCGCTATCGCTGCCGGTGCTGACGGCATATTTATGGAGACTCACCCTGAACCGGGAATGGCTAAATCCGATGGTGCCAATATGTTGCGTCTCGACCTTGTACAGCCACTTCTCGAACATCTCGTCAGAATTAAAGAGGTTATAGATCTCGTATGACGCCGCTGACTCTATGTTGCCTTATCTCAGTAATGAAATATATGATTTGCATGGTTCTTTACCAAATATTTAATCGAGAGATTGTGTAATTATTGTGTTCCTATTCTGTTTGTTGATTTTATATAACATTGTTTGCTGTTTTGATCTTGTTATTGCCTGCTATTGTATAGTGCTGTGATTATGAGATGATTTTATCTGTATTGATGATTTGTTATTTAAAAATTTATGTAAAATATTAAAATTTTTTTTAAAAAAATGTTGCAAATAGAAAAAAATTGTATTTTTGCAGTCCAAATTTAACATAATGATAGTAATGGATGGCATATTAGTAACTTCAGGCAATAGGTCTTCAATTGCCATATCAACCATTACCCCCCCTGCACGATAGTTATGTAATTGATAATCAATATTATAAGTATATATTGAATTGCTGTTCCCTCGGAGCGGCATATTGTATTGGCTTGTTGTCCGAAAAAGGACAGCAGGCTTTTTTTATGTCTGATGTTAAATTAAATTATAATTGAAATGATTAAATCAAAAAAACTGAAAGCTGTATTGATGGCAGTGCTGTTATGTGCATGTACAGGATTGTATGCCCAGAGGGCGGATGGGTTCTTTAATTATTCCCAACATGATGAAAGAGAAAATGATTCACCGTTTGGTACCAACCCTACCACAAGTAATTATGGACCTGTTGGAAGCGGATTGTTGGTGTTGGCCGCAATGGGAACATGTTATGCAATAATAAACATTAGAAAGAAAGGAGAGAAGAAATGAGAGTAAAAGCTGTTTTGGTACTTCTTGTATCGGTGTTGTTTTTTGTACAATGTAAGAAAAAAGAAGAAGTAGCTCCTGCTGACACGGGCGAGAAAGTAAGATTGGAGATAAAGGCATCATGGGGAGGCGAGAAAGTCGGAATAACAGATGGGGGTCTTATAGGAGTGGTGAAATGGGAAGAAGGAGATAAGATATATGTAGGACATGAAAGCGGATGGCTTGGAGAATTGGTGGCATCAGGAGTAAGTGAAGACGGAAAGACTGCTTCATTTTCAGGAGCTATTACAACACCGCAAGGTTCAACGAAATTACATCTGTTTTATCTTGGAAACAATGTTTCTGCAACAAATAGTAAGGAATCGGTCGTAATAGATTTTAGCGATCAAAAGACAGGAACGTTAGATGACATAGCGGATAGATTTCATATAGCATACGCGGAGACAGAATACGATGTAAGAGGCGTAGCTCAAAGTGTGATAATGAAGAATAAAATATCTATTATTAAGTTTGACTTGAGTAACTTTGTATATACAGATAATTTGGGAATAATGGTAGGAGAGCCTGTTTATATGCATGGCGAAGATTTGTCCTCGGAGTTGGTGATAAACTGTGATGGCACTATTGCAAGAAAAGGCAATAAAGTGATACAACTCGGATGGTCGGCAAATAAACTTATAGGAGAGACGGGAGAGACATTAACCGGTGCGACTAAATATGTGGCATTGATACCTAATGACTTGCCGATGGACAATAATCTCTCCAAGGCTGCTAAATCCGGAAAAATGACTCTCAGATTCGACAGTAATCATTTTCTGTCACAGCATGTTATGAATAACGGTATTGTTGCCAATGCTTTTTATGGTTCAGGCGATGCCAAGGCGTCAGAAGATCCTGTGAAACTGCTGACATTGGATGTTACGGGTACGGATAATAACTATAGGGTGACACCCGGGTTGTTTTTCGTGGATGAGGCAAAAACACAGATGGTGAGATTCTCAAGACAGAATTTGAGTGTTAGATTGTATTCAGATTATGTAGTTAATACACCAGTTCCTCCTACTCAATGGTATTGGTATTTTGGAGATAATGATAACTTTATTCAATATAAAATTATTGGTAGTCTCAATAATACAATTGATGATGTGTTACCTAGTGATAGTGGTTGGTATGATATGTTCGGTTTTGGTACTACCGGATATAATAATTGTTCGCCGTTTAATTATCAGGATAATTTTGGTCTTTATTGGCAGTCTGATTTGCACCAAAGCACTCCTTCAGGTACTGGTACAGGTCCGAGTGACTGGGGCAGTGTTGCAGGGATGGCAGAATATGGAGAGGAATTAGATAAATTTATTAAGTGCAATGGCTGGAGAACACTTTCCGAATCTGAATGGAATGGATTGTATAGAGTACATGGAAATAGTAATTTAAGTAAGGAGGTTCTTGTGAAATGGTTTGCAAGACATCCTGTAACATATATACCTTCTTATGGAAAAGCTTTGTTGCCGATAGAATTTAATGATGTGTTGACCTCTATTGAAGGAAGTTATACACTTTCTTCCTTATCGCCTACATCTTCACCTGAAATGACAAGTCTTACACATAGAGGTCTGATATTCCTTCCGTATTCAGGGTTTAGGAAAATTGAAAATGATAATGTACAGATGTATCTTTATGCTGATGAAGTTTCCTCATATTTTAGTCAGCCAACAGCTTATACAGATAGAGTGGACGCGACAAAATATTGGACTTCAACTTATGGTTCATTCTCGTGTGGCAGAGCATTCTCGGTGAGAGATGGAGTGGCTTCCGATGTCTCGATTACGACAGGCCTTGCCGTAAGATTGGTCAGAAATATTGAGGAGTTCCATAAAGATGAATTGTCATTAACACCTACTTTTTCAAACTGACCGTTTTTAATCTGAAATTATAAATGAAGTTAGTTGATATAATAAAAACAAAAGGAAAAATCGAGTTCAGAAAATTAAGCGACATGAATTTGTTTTTTCCTTTTTTATAATAAGTTGAAAGATGTTGTAATTTACCGATATATGTTGATGACAAATATCTTATCGTTTATGGTTATAATTCAAATATACATATAAACGCATCTTTTATGTCATGATGGTTCTATGTATAGCTGAGTTGTCCTAAGTAAGTTTTCAAGTTAAACATTTTAAAGATTAATTTTTAAGTTTTTTTTATTTTCATGGTTTGTATTGTATAGCCGGACTTAATGTTTGGCTATGCTTTTTTCTTTAGTTGATATTGAAAAGCCGGTTAATAAATTTTCATGTTGCATATCATTATACAAGGAATGAATATTATTTTCTTATAAAATTTATATGTTTTTGATTAATTAATAACAAGATTTATGATTTGTGGAATATTTGAAAGTTTGACAAACTGTTTGTTGTATTATTGAAACAACAGTATATTTAGAACCATTTTATTTTCCTGAAAATGACAAATGCCATAGCTGACAATATGACAGAGAAACCAACAATGAGAGAAAATGCATGAGGCAATTCTTCTATATGAATATCTACATTCATTCCATAAAAACTGGCAATTAATGTAGGTACCATAAGTACTATGGAAAGACTTGTCATACGTTTCATGATGATATTCACATTGTTTGATATTATGGAAGCAAAAGCATCCATGGTGCCTGTGAGAATGTCACTGTAAATGTTTACCTGATTGTGAGCCTGTTTCAATTCTATTAGTACATCTTCGGTAAGTTCTTCATTCTGATAATCTTTTTCACTGAAGATGTTCTGGAGTTTTCCTATCAATACCTCGTTGCCGCGTATAGAAGTGTTGAAATAGACCAGGCTTTTTTGCAGATTCATCATTCTGAGCAGGTCCTCATTACGGATACTTTGTTCTAATTCCTTTTCTGCATTGTTGACTTCGTTGTTTATTTGTTTCAAATACTTAAGAAACCATACGGCAGAGGAATAGATGAGTCGTAGAATAAGCTCGTATTTATTGTGAATGTCAATATTTTTACGTTGTGTATGTTCGATAAAGTCGGGTAACATCTCAGTGTGATGATAGCAAATAGAAATGACAAGTTCGTTATTTGTAATAACGCCGATTGGGACTGTAGTATATGGGATCTTTGAGTTGTTTACCTGTATAGGAATGCGAATGATTGTAAGTAACCAGTTGCCTTCTGTTTCAGTGCGCGGACGCTCGTCGGTATCGGCAATATCGTTTAAAAAAGATTTTGGAACTTTCAATTCATTTTCCAAGTAATGGAAATCTGTTTTATCGGGGCATTCTACATAAATCCAGCAGTTGGGCTGCCATAATGTTTTTTCTACAAAACCTGACTTGCAAAAAAGATACTTTCTCATTTTATTGCTCCTTTCTTCATTTTATTCCAAAGGAGCAAGCACAGAATAGACGACTCTACTCACTATACTCCTTCAGAGAGTGATTAGAATAATTGTAATATGTTCGCGAGTTGGGATCGTCCATATATTGAAAATTTAATAACTTATTTTAATGCCTGTGTGATGAACAACAATAGCTTTATGCTTATGCATGTTGCAATACACACAAACATTAATTTAATGCAAAGATAGTGCTATATTTTGAATTATGCAAGATTTTTTAGTGATTTGGCAAGAATTTTAGGTTTGTTGTCTGTATATTTCACTTCAAATCGTCAAAATCAATATATAAAATATAGAAAATGTAAAGTTTTTATTTTACGTTTAATTTTTATCAAAATTTATATTAAAATATTAGCGATTAGAATGGTAAATCAGTATAAAATGTTTTATTTTCATTAGCAGAAAACAAGTCTTTATTATCTAAAAGTGCAATATCTTTAATTTTTTTTCTAAACTGTGCAAAAATTGATGTTTGTTCTATTTCCATTTTGCGATTTTGGCTGATATTCAAGAATATATCATCTTTATCGATTCCTAAAAAACGTCTTCCCAAAAGGTTTGCTGCAATGCCTGTCGTGCTACTGCCTGTGAAAGGGTCGAGAATCCAAGCTCCGGAGTCTGTTGAGGCTAATATTATACGTGTTAGGACCGTCAATGGTTTTTGTGTAGGATGTTTGCCATGTGATTTTTCCCATTTGGCAATGGCCGGGAGTTGCCAAACGTCTGTCATTTGCTTGTTGTTATTGATTTTTTTCATAATGTCATAGTTGTAGCGATGTGGAATTTTGGCAGAATAGCGAGCCCAAATGATGAACTCGGTAGAATAAGTAAAATAGCGGCAGGATATGTTTGGTGGCGGATTTGTTTTTACCCAAGTTACAATATTAAGTATTTTAAATCCAAGTTCCGTGAGAATGTTTGCTATGGAAAATATGTTGTGATATGTACCGCTAATCCATATTGTGCCGTTTTCTTTCAGTTTCTTGCGGCATTCGCTTATCCATGCCCGGTTAAATTTATCCATGTATTCCGGTGTCCCTCCTTTATCCCAATCCCCTTTATCAACGCAAACCACTTTTCCGCTTTGTACACTTATACCTCCATTGCTTAGAAAATAAGGCGGGTCGGCAAATATCATGTCAAATTTAAAGTTAAATTGTTTCAACAATTCAATACAATCGCCATGTAACAAAGTGAAAGCGCGGTCAGAGGATTTGAAATAGGGTAGCATTGTTGTTTTTATTTCATTATTTTATTGATGATTCCATTTTCCATATCATTAATATTATAGATATGTTCAAGTACATCAAAAGTTTCTTCCAAATTATGACGAGCGCTATTCCAGCCCTTCCCATCCGTAAACCAAACAAATGTAAAATTGCTAAGTTCCTTTGTTTCCAATGTAATTGTTTTATAACTTCTCGCTGTTTCGTTCAACTTGGATCCGTTACTACCATAGAAGTTTGTTTCTATTCCATATATCATGGTTGGAGTTTTTACTACAAAGTCAAATCGTTTTTCCGTTTTCCCTTGATTGGAAATGGATGATAAATCAATATCCCATTTTTCTTCTATTTCATGAATATACATTTCTTTGAAATATGTACTGTCTTTTATAAATCCTGCTTTTCGGATGAATGACTCAACAAGATTTTCCATCAGATGTCCACCTCTGTTTTTTCTTCCGTTAGAGTCAAGTCCTGTTTCAATGCCGGTAACATAATCGACTAAACTGCTTATAATGTGATTTTCCATCAAGTCGAAAATACCTGTTTTACGCATAAATGTTTTATACTGTTCAATGCTATAATTCATTTTTTTGAAATTATAACAAAAACTTCCGTCTTCATCTATGGCCTCGATTTCCATTTCCCGTTTTGCAATCAGTATAGGAATACATTTTAAAATGTTAGGATATTTGGTTAACAGATTATCAAAATCGGTTTCTATGTTTTTACTACCTATGAGGGAATTCATAATATTCAATTCTACCTTAATGGCATCAACACTTGTAAAAACTTTCTCGAAATCAGTGTAATATTGATAGTCGGCGATACTTGTGCGGAATTGAGCAAGCCACTCGTTGAAATTTCTTTTCATATTTTGTTATCTGCGATTTATTGTAATATTAGAAATCATAAGTTCCGATAATTTGCCTCGTTTATCAGGATTCGCGTTAACCATTCTTGTTGCCATTACTCGTTTAATACGATATTCCTTATATATATCGTCAAAGAAATTATCGTTTTCGTTTTTACCTTTTACATCTGAATTACTTAAAATGAAATTGGCTTTACATTTTGTTATTTTATGACAAAAGTTGCGTAATCGTACTTGTTCTTCATCATTAAATTCTTCTTTGGTATAGGAATTAAAGGAAGATGTTTTGCTCAATGGTTTGTAAGGAGGATCAAAATAGAATAAACTGTCTGAAGAGGCATAGCAATAAGTTTCTTCAAAATCTCCACATAATATTTCAACTTTTTGTAAGATGCGGGAGTCTGCACGAATAGTGTTTTCATCACAAATCTTTGGATTAAGGTATTTGCCATGAGGTACGTTGAATATTCCTTTGGAATTGACTCTATATAAACCGTTGAAACAAGTTCGGTTTAAAAAAATGAACAATGCAGCAGTTTCGACATCAGATAAATCCGAAAAGTTATATATGTCTCGTTTGTCTAAATAATAATTCTTTCTGTTTTTTTCTTCTAATGGAATATATTCATTATGATATTTTTTTAGAAGTGAAATTAATTCTTCCGGTTGCTCTTTAATTATTTTATATGTCGTTATCAAATAAGGATTTATGTCATTAATTACAGCCTTTTCAATATTGGGAAACTGTTGCATAATCCAAAACAGAACTGCACCTCCGCCGACAAAAGGTTCTACGTAAACAATATTTCTCTTTTCTGAAAGATTTGGCGGCAGTGTCCGTTCAATATCCATTAGCAATTGAGTCTTCCCGCCTGCCCATTTCACAAAAGGTTTTGCCGTTTCGCTTGTTTTTCTGTACATCTATATTGACACATATTTATTCGCAAAGATATGAAATCCTAACAAAAGTATGACGAGTTTTTTGTCTCTTTTATGGTCTTTATTCTTCTGATGTATTATCAAAATGATCAAGAAGTCCTCTTTTCTTCATTTCCTTGACAGTGAGTTTAGGCTCATAAATGACTTCCATGCCGCTTGACTCTTTTAACAACAGCACATATTCTTCTATGCTGCAGGTGTTTATTTCTTTACGAAGACGGTTCAACTTGCGAGGATTGCTGACCGGCCATATATAAATCATCTGTTTGCCATCTACATTTACTGTATATGATTGCGTTCCGTATTTCTGCGGTTTGCCTTCATACATCATTATTCTGTCAGTAAGTGTGGCAAGACCGTTGGCAGAGATCAGTCCCTTCTTTGAGGCTCGTTTCATAAGCGGCAGATATTGTTTCTGTTGTTTAATGCCGGCGTGATCTATTATTAGCCATATAGCCTCGTATGATTCAAGGTTGAGACCTTCCGGTAATCCGTTTGTTAGCAATGAGGAGACTAATTCGATGTTTTCTTCATCTATTTCTTTCATTTGCTCCGCAACTGTCATTAGAGAATCAATAATGTTGTCGGTATATCCTTCAATACTGCCTTTTTTGGTTAGATTCATAAGTTCTATTCTGATGTTTTGGTCTCTTTCGTATGCTTTCGCCAACAATGAGTCAATTTCATTGTGTTCTTGGGAATATGCAATGCAATTGCCAAGCATAAAAAATGCAACTGCCAATAATGATTTTATAAATAATGTACTTTTCATGTTTTAAGATTTAAAATTTTAAATTCAATAATTTTTTCTGCTCTTGAAATTGATATACATTTTCAAAATATTGCAGAATATATTTCCAAAACGGCTGTTCGGTATCAAGGGCATATTGTCCGCATTGATGGCAATACATTCCTTTCAATTCACAGCCGCAGTTCTGGCAGAATCTGTAACCGGGCACGGTTTTCTTTCTTATTCTTTTCAGCTTCTTGTATTCTATGCTGCGTAACAGTCGTTTTTTTCTTTCAGCTGTTTTAGATATGTTGTCAGTATCTTTTTTCATAGAATAGAATTATTGACCATTGTTATACCTTTTTTGATTATTGAAATTGTTTTTAAACAGTGCATTTATATAATGATATGACAGGTTTTTCATGCAAAGGTAAGTAAAAATCTTTGTTCAGGATATGTGAAATATAAAAAATGCGGATGTTTTTTATTATCTGCATTGGGGGGTAAATGATTGATTTTTAAATATTTAGTCATGTATGTGCAATGAGAGATATTCGTTGTTTTTTCAATGAAATGTTGATGTTTTTTCTTTCGAATGTTTATGTTGTATGATTTTGGATAGTAAAATTATTTAGTACATTTTTAGAAATGGTGTAATGTTTTTTCTGATAATATTTTGTCGTTTTTTAAGTGTAAAAGGAGATATTTGGTTATATTTGCATAAAATATTGTTATGAAAATACTCGATATTCCGGCAATAAAGGAATGTGACAGATATACTGTCGTGCATGAGCCGGTTGCATCTGTTGACTTGATGGAGCGCGCCGCCAATGCTCTAAAGTCATGGCTAATGGTACATGACATCGTTAAGGCAAAGAATATTAAGATATTTTGCGGTATGGGTAACAATGGAGGTGACGGTCTTGCTCTTGCCCGACTGTTGTCGTATTCAGATATTTCGTCTGAAGTGTATCTGTTAAGATTGTCAGAGCGGTTTTCTCCGGATTGTGAGACTAACTATTTGAGAATTAAAGATATAGAATGTGTTAAGATATTTGAGCTTTTTACTGAGGCGGATTTCCCGGTTATCGACACCGCTGATGTCGTCATAGACGCTGTCCTGGGTTCAGGATTGAATAAACCTTTACAAGGTGTGATGGCACAACTTGCTGAATATCTTAATGATATTGATGCTGTTAAAATAGCTGTCGATATACCTTCCGGTATGTTTGCCGATAGAGTTCAGCCTTGTGATGCTGCGGCTGTTAAGACTGACTATACTCTGACCTTTCAGTTTCCTAAATTGTCTTTTCTTTTTGCAGAAAATGATTCCATAGTAGGAGAGTGGCATGTTTTGGATATAGGTCTGCATCGTGATTTCATTGATGCTGTTGAGACAGATAATTTCTTTACTACAGAAGATGTGGTACGTCCGATTTTACGTTCGCGTCCCAAGTTCTCACACAAGGGGACATACGGTCATGCCTTGCTTGTTGCCGGGTCGGAAGGTATGAGTGGAGCATGTCTGCTGTCTGCAGAGTCATGTATGCGCTCCGGAACAGGACTGTTGACTGTTCATCTTCCTTCTTCAGTAGCGCTTCCTCTGATGTCGTATCTTCCGGAAGCAATGTCAGAAATAGATAGCTGTCAATCTCATAATACTGCTGTCGGAGATCTTTCACGTTATACAGCCATAGGCATGGGCCCGGGGCTTGGACGTCACAGCGATACTGCCGCTATGATTAAATCTGTTTTGAGAGATGCAGATGTGCCAATAGTTCTTGATGCCGACGCACTTAATATACTGTCAGATAACAAGACCTGGCTCGAATTTTTGCCGGCAGGTACTATACTGACACCGCACCCGAAGGAATTTGAACGTCTGTTCGGCACTTGTGCGGATTCTTTGCAACGTCTTGATTTACAACGTAAGATGGCAATGAGATATAATATAATCATCGTGTTGAAAGGTGCATATACTTCCGTTATGATGCCTAATGGGAAATGTTTCTTCAATTCCACAGGCAATCCCGGTATGGCAAAAGCCGGAAGCGGAGATGTGTTGACAGGTATAATATTGTCGTTGCTCGCTCAGCACTACAGTCCGGAAGAGGCCGCTGTGTTGGGTGTCTATGTCCATGGCCTTGCCGGCGACGTGGCGGCTTCTCGTCATGGAATGTACGGAATGTTGTCTTCCGACATATCAGAATGTTTAGGCGATGCCTTTCTTGAAATAGCCGGGCGTCAATAGATTTTGTCTATATTAGTATCGTCTTCAACTCTAAGATTTTCAATGATGAACTCTTGACGGTCTTCGGTATTCTTGCCCATATAATATAATAACATTTCCGGTATGGTGAGGTCGTTGCGTAAAATAATGGGCTCCAATCTCATGTTGGGACCTATGAAATAACTGAACTCGTCTGGCGATATCTCTCCTAAACCTTTGAATCTCGTTATCTCAGGATTTTTGCCCAATGATTTTATGGCGTTGATGCGTTCTTCATCGGTATAACAGTATATGGTCTGTTTTTTGTTGCGAACTCTGAAAAGAGGAGTCTGTAGGATATACAGATGTCCGCCTCTAATGACGTCGGGATAAAACTGCAGGAAAAATGTCAGCATCAGCAGGCGTATGTGCATGCCGTCCACATCAGCATCAGTGGCTATGACAATATTATTGTATCTCAGATTTTCTATGGACTCGTCAATATTGAGTGCAGCCTGCAACAGATTGAACTCTTCATTTTCATAAACTATTTTTTTTGACAGACCGAAACAGTTCAACGGCTTGCCTTTCAGGCTGAAAACAGCCTGTGTATTGGCGTTGCGGCTCTTGGTGATGCTTCCTGATGCTGAGTCACCTTCGGTGATGAACAGTGTGGACTCAAGTCTCTTCTCATGATTGGTATTGTAATGCACCCTGCATTCTCTTAGTTTCTTATTGTTGAGACTGACTTTCTTGGCGCTCTCCTTGGCAAGTTTCTTGATGTTGGCCATGCCTTTGCGTTCTTTCTCGTTCTGTATTATTTTACGCATGAGCGCTTCAGCGACATCGCTGTTGATATGCAGGAACTTGTCGAAATGACGTTTTATTATGTCAGTTACGTATGCTCTTATTGTCACATTTCCATCTTTATCCATCACAGTGGAACTGAACTTTGTTTTTGTCTGTCCTTCATATTCAGGATTCATGACTTTGATGCTTATAGCGGCAATAAAAGAACTGCGTATGTCGCTTGTTTCATAGTCTTTATTATAGAACTCTCTGATGGTTTTGGCTATAGCTTCCCGGAAAACATTGAGATGAGTACCGCCGAGCGGATTGTATTGTCCGTTGGCAAAAGAGAAATATTCTTCGTTAGAAGTGATGTTGGAATGTGTAAAGGCACATTCAAAATCCCCTTCCTTGATATGAATAATAGGATAAACACAGGTCTCCAACTTGCCGATACGTCTTTCCAAAAGGTCGAGAAGACCGTTCTTGGCTTGATATTTATGACCGTTGAAATTTATTGTCAACCCGCTGTTCAGGAATACATAATTCCAAATGAGGTCATCGACATATTCCATCAGAAAATGGTAATTGCCGAACAAAGTACTGTCCGGCTTGAAAGTGATGGCAGTGCCGTTGCGTTCTTCAGTCGCAAATTCTTCTGACTCGTATGTTAGTTCTCCTTTGGAAAACTCTATTATTTTGGTAACTCCGTCGCGATAAGCCTGAGCCTTGAAATAAGATGACATGGCATTGGTGGCTTTGGCGCCTACGCCGTTAAGACCTACCGACTTCTTGAAAACAGAAGTATTGTATTTGGCACCGGTGTTCATCTGACTCATACATACCTTGAGTTTTCCCAACGGTATGCCACGTCCGTAATCTCTCACTGTAACAGTCTCGTCTGCAATGGTTACTTCAATGACTTTGCCGTAGCCCATGACATACTCGTCAATGGCGTTGTCTATTATTTCTTTTAAAAGTATGTATATGCCGTCGTCATGAGCAGAGCCGTCGCCCATCTTGCCAATATACATTCCGGGTCTCGTCCTGATATGCTCCGCCCATTCCAAATGTAAGATACTGCTTTCATCGTATGTGTCAGACTCCTGGACAATGGGGAAATCCAATTCATCGTCATTGTAGCTGTTGTCTCCCTCAAATATTTCTGCCATCGTGTAATTATTTTCGCAAAAATAATAAATTTCCTTTTTATTGTTGTGCAAGAACTGTGTTTTTTCTTTTAAAAATAAATGGACATTATATACAGGATGTTATAATTATATTTGTAATGGATGAATTGTTTTTATAAATTAAATATAAAGAATGTTTTAAATGTTTGAATAGAAAATTTAGATTATTTGTTTTTTATTATGTCTTTGATAAATTACAGTTAAAATAATGTAATTTAATATTTTAATTTATTATAATTTAGTATAAAAGTAGTTAATTAAAATAATATTATGAATTGCTTTGGAAACTTTACTGACATTTGCATTGTTTTTAGAAAAAAATATTATGGCTGTATCAAATGTTAATGATTCTGAGTTCAACAAGGCTCTTAAAACACACGACGATGTTATTGTGAAATACTACGCCGACTGGTGTGGTGCTTGTCGTCTTTATGCTCCAATATTTAAAAGATTGTCGGAGGATAAACGTTTTAAAAAAGTTAAATTCTTGGAGGTCAATATTGACCATTGTCCGCGGGCAAAAGGTAAGGTGAAAATAGATTTCATTCCCTTTGTGGCTACCTTTAAAAATGGTGAGCTCCTCGATGCCATGCCTACTACTCAACAGACAAAAACTGTCATCATGCTTGAGGAACTTGTCAGATATGATGCTTTAATCGAGCATAATTACAGATGACGTTGCGAGGTGTCGTAATATGTGAAATGCATGACATTTGAATATTCGGCATTTTGTCATTACTGCACCTCGTTTTTTTCTTTTCTTAAACCGTTTTTTGTCATGAATGACATTATCTCTTTTTTTATCAGTGATATATCTTCAGCCGTAGGTAAAAGCTCTCTGCTTTTTGCTGATGAAAGTTTTTTGAAAACAATCCATTGATAAATTATTGTAGCCAAACTTGTCAATGTGAATGATATTCCGGCTCCGGCTATGCCGTACAATGGTACTAATGTGCTTACTGACGGTATGGTGACCACCAAACCGACAGCGGATGCCATAAGATTGTGTTTGGGTTTGTTGATACCTGAGAAATAATGGCTGAAGACCATGTTGGCTGCCATAAATGCCATGCCGAGCGATGTGGTGATTATCACTATGCGTATTCCGGAAAATGCATCTGTGAATATCCATGAATATACTTCAGTCGGTATGATACATAGTATTATATTGAAAAACAATGTTGCTGCAACTGCTATTTTTAAAAATAATATAGTCAGTTGTGCAGCCTTCTTTTCGTCTTTGAGATTGCTTATCTTGGAAAACTGAACGAGTGCGATGCTGTGTCCTATGAGTTTTGTGCATTCTGATACCTGTGTACCGGAATTGTAAATGCCAACGTCGCTGATATTGGAAAATGACTTGATGAAATAAAAACTCAGTCTCTTGTTGAGCAGACTCAATAAAGATGACAATTGGATGATGGTTCCAAAATGCAACATCTCTTTCATACAGGCTTTCAATGATTCATGACGGTCGTCGTTTATGTATTTTATGATGGTGAAAAAGCCGCATATACAGCCGGTGATATATCCTGTCAACAGTGAATACACAAAGGCTCTTGCATCTCTTATGTCTAAGATGAAAATATATCCTATCATAGACAACATCTGCGTCATGAATTGTATTATGAATATGATATTCTGGGTGTTGACTCTTTCTTTGCCGATTAATATGTTGAGATTGAAGTTGTGAAAACTATACACGAAAACCAATATCAACAAAATTACTTCATATCCTTCAGGTACAAAGACATTCAAGGCGGGTGTGAAGGATAAAATGTAAAACAATATTGAATATACGGATATTACTATAAATATCCAAAGAAATGATGTTTTCATGATGATGCGGAACGATTTACGTGGAGTAAAATAAATTAACCCGCTGCCGGCCATCAGTTCAACACCTATTAATAATAATGTGACATCGACTAACACTGTACCACCTATACCCCATGCTGTCGAACCAAGATACCTCGTGCCAATCCATAATGTGATGAATCCGCATAATGCATTTAAAACCCTCGTACTGAATGTCCCGAATATCTTTTCTAACATATTGCTTCCGTTGAATGATTATCAATATTTTCTTTTTCTTCTTTTTGTGATTTTTTGAGATAGTTGGTTTTTAAAGCCTTGCCATGTAAATACGAAACGTTTGCCGTCAAAGACGCATATCTCTTCATTGCCGTTGATGGTATGCATTCCTTGATTATACTCGCTTCCCATTATCGGACTGATCGTCTTTGTTTCTTTTTCTGAATATTTATTAACAGACAATTCAATTATTTCGTTTAGTATTATGGATTGTCCGTAATGCTTTGTGCAATTCTGCGACGGTCTGATGTTGATGTTGTTGTATCTTAATATCTTACCTGCCGGTCTTGCACTGTGGCAGTCTATTTTGACAGGATTGTTTCCCGCTTCTTTGTATGGCCCTCTGAGATTGTCAGCATGATATATCATCAGATGTGTATGTGAATATTCTTGCGGCACAGTAAAAAGATACCATTTTTTGTTGTCATAAAATAACGTGGCATCAACGATATTTTGTCCTTCAATCAAAGTGCTGTCTTCTTCAAGTGTTAGTTTCTCTTCGTTAAATCTGTACAATGTCAGTTTTCCTGTCTGATAAGCCTCTGGCAGGCAATATATTATTCCTTCATATTCAAATATATATGGATAGGAGCGATGTTCATGGAAATCGGTTATTCGATGATAAGTTTGGAATCGTTCTGACTGCAACGTCACTGCTATATCTCCTTTGCCGTTTTTATATGAATACCATTCAAAGAAAATATAAGTGTCTTTATCGGTTTTGATGATAAAGGGGTCGGCAAAGTATTCGTATTTTTGTTTTTTCTTAAACCATTGTATGTTAAGACTTTCTTTGTCTTTGCAGTCTATGAACTTTTGTGGCGATGTCATGCAGTAACCTACATTCCAGTCTTCCTGTCTCATCAGTTCATTTACATTATAAGTAATCCTTCTCCAAATAGAAAGCCAGAAATAATACAGCATCAAATAGTTACGCGGCGGATGCAATATGGGAGCCTTGGATTTGGAGCATTCTTCCTTAAGTTCCGAGTTGTTGACGAGGTCTTTGCATGCCAACAACGGCAGGACGGATGCACCATAATATATCTGGTCTAAATGTGCCTTGTAACTGTGTGTCAGGGTGTTGAACTGTACTCTTTTTATTATGTAACCTTTGTCTAATTCATCGGTAAGACGCTGCAATATCACTCCATTTGACGGCATTTTTTTTATGAACTCCCAAAAACCGGGAGGCCCGCCACGTATTATTCTCTCGTCATCATGATGAAAGGACCAGATGCCGTAATGTGCTGTCTTTAAAATATCTCCTCTTATGATGTTGAATCCGAAACGTAAAAGAAAATCCAAATGATACGAACTTATGATTTCTATGTCACCGTCGTTGAAAATTGTTGAAACTCCTTTTTTACGCGTCTTGCAGACTATACAGTCTTTATCTTTTATTATATCGCTGATGTCTGTAGCTGTTTTGCTGCTCGGATTGAAAATATATCTGTTCCATAAACGGAAAAACAGCCTTTTATATGGATATTTGCGTATCTTTTCTGTAATGGGAGTCTTCTCTTCTTGTTTATTGCCGTTTTTGACTACTAAAGCAAGCTCTATGTTGTTGTCAATCAATGTTTTGACAACATTGTACTGCCATTTCTCAACAATATTGCCGTTGAGCATGAGTCCAAAACGCAAATGTTTCATCAATCAATGATTTTAATGCAAAAGTAACTAATATTATCATAATTTATTTTTTTAATAGAAAAAATATTTGTCGAGGAAGTTTATTTGCTTGCCTGATGGTTGAATTTAATGTTGGTGATTTGCTTTTTTTATTTTGATTATTATTGTTTTTGCTATATTTCAATGAGGAATATTTTTTCGATTTTATATATTAAGGAGCTTTTTTTGCGTTATCTTTAAACAATATTGAGAGTTGAACAAGTTTATAGATTCAAGATAGAAGTGCAACCATCCTCCTCCGTCCTTGGAGCGTAGCGGAAAGGGAGGAGGAGGATGGCAAGCAACTCAGAAGGGTCATTCAGCAA